>QHOX01000279.1 GCA_003219465.1 Verrucomicrobiota bacterium
GTGCGCGCCGATGAAAAGCTGACTGCGTTTATCGAATTGGAATAGCCGCTTATCCGAACTCCGATACAATGTAGGACGAGACCCTACATTTTTTCATTGACAGAGTGTTGGAATTTTCGGCAGGCTTGCACTCGCGCTAAGTCCGTTAGGCGTCTCTCCGCAGAGCTCCACCTGACCCTCTTCCCGCAGGGTCGATTCGCGACCAAGGCTCACGTCGCAAAAACTGGAAAGATAACTATGAAAACGAACAACAAAATTACTGCTTGCATTCTTCGCGGCAGCACGGCTGCGTTGCTCTTTTCGTGCGTGTTTGTCGCTCTGTGCTCGGCGATTAATCTACCCGAGCAACCTGCCAAGACTTTCGCTCCGCAGGATAACGCCGGTTTCGGTGCGGACGGACACGAGAACCGAACCTTGAGCTTCGCCGAGCGCGTCGCGTATGAGCGGGCAATCGAAGACGTTTACTGGCGTCACCGCATCTGGCCAAAAGAGCGTCCTGATCCTAAGCCATCGCTGGATGCGATGATGTCTCAGGCAACAATCGAGAAGAAGGTCCAAGATTACCTGCGCAATTCAGAGTTCCTCGAACAGTCCTGGCAAAAGCCCATCACGCCCGAGCAATTGCAGGCCGAAATGGATCGTATGGCGCAGCACACCAAACAGCCCGAGGTGTTGCGCGAACTCTTTGCAGCGCTCGGCAACGATCCCTTTGTGATCGCCGAGTGCCTGGCCAGGCCGGTGCTATTAGAGCGTTCGCAGCTCGCTACCGTTGAATGGCGCAAGGAGCCGTTTGAGTCCTGGAGAGGCAGAGCGGAAAACGAGACACCGAAGGTGGCGGGAGCGGCGAGTGCTAACTATACGCTACCGGCAATACCGGATCAGCTGAGCGGATGCATCGATGATAGCTGGACGGCCACCAACACGACAAACGCACCTACTGGCCGACTCGATCACACCGCAGTGTGGACTGGCAGTGAAATGATCGTCTGGGGCGGATTTGATGACAGCTTCACCTTCGTGAACACGGGCGGGAGATACAATCCCAGCACGGATAGCTGGACGGCCACCAGCACCACCAACGCACCGACTGGCCGAGCCTTTTCCACCGCAGTATGGACTGGCAGTGAAATGATCGTCTGGGGAGGACTTGATGGCAGCATGAATTTGAACACCGGCGGGAAATATAATCCCATCACGGATAGCTGGACGGCCACCAGCACCACCAACGCACCCACTGCCCGAAGCTCCCACACGGCGGTGTGGACTGGCAGTGAAATGATCGTCTGGGGCGGATCAGGTAGCAGCGGCGTTGTGAATACCGGCGGAAGATACAATCCCGGCACGGATAGCTGGACGGTCACCAGCACCACCAACGCACCCACTGCCCGAAGCTCTCACACCGCAGTATGGACTGGCAGTGAAATGATCGTCTGGGGCGGGGCTGAGGTGTTCAACAATTTCAACACCGGCGGGAGATACAATCCCAGCACAGATAGCTGGACGGCCACCAGCATTACCAACGCACCCACTGCCCGAAGCTCTCACACCGCAGTATGGACCGGCAATGAAATGATCGTCTGGGGCGGATGGCCCGGCCTTTTTAACACCGGCGGGAGATATGACCCCAGCACGGATAGTTGGACAGCCACGAGTTTAATCAACGTGCCCTCTGCCCGATACCAGCACACAGCAGTGTGGACTGACAGTGAAATGATCGTTTGGGGTGGTAATGGTGGATTCCCTGACATTTTTAACACCGGCGGGAGATACAATCCTGGCAGTGATAGTTGGACGGCCACCACCACGACCAATGCTCCCACTGGCCGAGACCTTCACACGGCAGTGTGGACTGAGAGTGAAATGATCGTCTGGGGGGGACAGGATTATCAGAACACGCTCTTGAACACCGGCGGGAGGTACTGCGCGCAATCTGGTTCGCCCACGCCGACGCCTACACCTCCTGCACAAATCAGGCTCAGCGCCGAGGGGCGCAAGGTGAACGGAGTTGATACGGTGCGTCTCACCTGGAGCGGGGCGACTTCGAACCAAATCGACATCTATCGATGCGTTCAACGCCTGCACGGATGCGATCCCGCTGTGATCGCGACAACGGTGAACGATGGTCGCTATATCGATTCCACCGGTCATACCGGTCCGGCTGGGTTCAGGTATCGGGTGTGTGAAGCTGGAACCCCGACCTGCTCCAAAACTGCGGGAGTGATTTTCCCGCACTAGGGATCAACCAAACCACATCCCGATCAACGGGCCTTCTGGCAGCTTGACCTGAGCAAATCCGCACCGCAAACGGCCCTAAACAATCAGTAAACGCTGTCGTCAGCTCCATAGGGCCGCGCTCGTTTAGACCCTACGTTGATTTCAACGTAGGATCACTGGATTGCTGACGCACATTGCGGCGATGGAAAGCGCTTCATTGTGCGTGCGGATGAAAAGCCGACTGCGTTTATGGAATTGGGAAGGACGATTCGCATCTGCACCGAATTGGCTTGCCAAGCAGGCGAGATTTTAGCTCTAATCCAAAAAGTCTGAATCCGGGGTTGGGTGCGAAAAGCCTTCTCTCGGCGTTTCCCTCCTCTTTCAGACCTGAGCAGTCGCTGGGTCAACCATGAGAGAACAGAACACAACACCATGAACTTATTCAGATCAAAAACGACAACTCCAATCGCACGAAATTCGATTAGGCATTCGCCTTTGCGACGGACTTTATTTCTCATTCCACTTGCACTCGCTGGCTTTGCGTTTTCGCCAAAGGTGCGAGCGGTTTGCCAAGAAGGCTGCGACCTCATCACTGGCAACACATTCCTTGGTGATGATGCGCTCATTAGCAACACTACCGGCAACGAAAACACAGCCATCGGTGCCAGCGCCCTGAATAGCAACACCACCGGTTCCGACAACACGGCCAACGGTGCTTTTACGCTCCTAAGCAATATCACCGGCTCCGACAATACGGCCAACGGTGTTGGCGCGCTCTTCACCAATACTACCGGCAGCGAAAATACGGCCAACGGTGCTTTTGCGCTCCTTGTCAACACGACCGGCGTCGACAACACCGCCACTGGTTATACTGCACTCCTTAGCAACACCACCGGCAGCGACAATACGGCTAACGGTTATGCTGCGCTCTATTTCAACGCAGTCGGCGAAGGCAACACGGCTACCGGTTTTCAAGCGCTCTTTTCCAACACCACGGGCTTCGAAAACACGGCCACCGGTAATTTTGCGCTCCCTAGCAACACCACCGGCTTCTGGAACACCGCCAACGGTTCTTTTGCGCTCGTTAGCAACACCACCGGCAGCGACAATACGGCCACGGGTGTTGCCGCGCTCGCTAGCAACACCACCGCCACCGGCAACACAGCCACCGGCGTCTTCGCGCTCTATAGCAACGACATTGGCTACTCCAATATCGCCAGCGGTGTCTACGCGCTCTTCAGCAACAGCGCTGGTTACGAGAATATCGCCAGCGGTAACTACGCACTCTACAGTAACACCAAACACCACCGGTGCCAACAACATCGCCACCGGCGAGGAGACGCTCTATAACAACACCACCGGCACCGGTAATACCGCCATCGGCGACCGTGCGCTTGGCTTCAACACCACCGGTATCAGCAATACTGCCGCCGGCATCCGCTCGCTCTACAATCTTAGCAGCGGCGACGGCAACCTGGCGTCCGGCGCGTTTGCCGGGATAAACCTTACCAGCGGCAGCAACAATATCTACCTTGCTAGTGCTGGTGGAGCGGCGACGGAGTCCAACACGATCCGCATCGGTGTGCAGGGAACACAGACAAAAACGCTTATCGCCGGCATTGCGGGAACACCGGTTAGCGGGCCGGCTGTCAAAATAAACGCCAACGGTCAACTTGGCGTGCCGCCTTCGTCGGCCCGTTTCAAGGACGAGATCAAACCGATGGACAAAGCAAGCGAAACGATCCTCGCCCTCAAACCCGTTACATTCCGCTACAAAAAAGAGATTGATCCCGGTCGCACCGTGGAATTTGGCCTTGTAGCTGAGGACGTACAAAAGGTAAATCCCGATCTAGTGGCCCGGGACGACCAGGGCAAACCGTACTCGGTCCGCTACGAAGCGGTGAACGCGATGTTGCTCAACGAGTTTCTCAAAGAGCACCGCAAAGCAGAGCAACAACAAGCGACTATCTCGCAGCTCGAATCTACGGTTGCGAGACAAGAAGCCAACGCTGCGCGGCAGCAAAAGCAAATTGAAGCGCTTACTGCGGGTCTGCAAAAAGTGAGCGCACAACTTGAAGTGAGCAAACCTGCGCCGCAAGTGGTCAACAATCCCTGAAGCCGGCTGGAGTTGGGGCTGTGTCTCAGCCGTGGATTGTCGCGGGCGAACAATCTGGATTGCTGACGCGCATCGCGACGACGGAAATCATTTCGTTTGGCACGATGATGAAATGGATAGTTTGTAGGTAACAATTCCGTTACCTTCAAATCGTTGCAATTTTCCTACAATCGTACGGAATAACAGCGTGAATAAATTCACGGCCTTGGCAGTTTGTTTGATCTGCGACTGTGTTCTCACAATCGCGGTACACGCGACAACGATCACAGTTAGCAATACCAACGACGACGGACCCGGCTCATTGCGCCAAGCGCTCATCGACGCTAACGACGGCGATACGATCGACGCCACCGGCGTCTCCGGCGTCATCACACTTGTTACTGGAGAATTGCTGGTGGAAAAGAGCGTGACAATCAATGCCGGGGGTGCGGACGTTCTGGCCATCGACGGCAACGCATCTAGCCGCGCCTTCCACATCGTCTCAGGTGAAACGGCGACCATCTCCGCCATGACAATCAGGAATGGCCACGACGACACTATCGGAGGCGGCATCGAGAACGAGGGTGGTGCAACGTTGACCATCATCAACAGCACTCTGGGCGGCAACACGGCGGGGTCGGTCGGGAACCCAGAGGTCGAGGGAGGCGGTATTTTTAACGGTGGAACGCTGACCATCTTTAGCAGTACGGTTACCGCCAACACGGCGGGCGGTATCTCGGGCGCGGGTGGTGGCATCTACAACGGCGGAACGCTGACCATCCTTAACAGTACGGTCAGTGCTAACACAGCTAGCACGGGCGGCGGTGTCCACAACGCCGCTGCCGCCACCACAGTCACGATCACCAACAGCACGTTTAGCGGCAACGCAGCTTCAGCATATGGTGGCGCCTGCTTTAACGGCGGGACAATGCAGATCGCTAACAGCACGCTTAGCGGTAACTCAGCTTCGACCGGTGGCGGCATCCTCGTCTTCGGCCCGCTTCAGATCGGAAGCACTATTCTGAACAGAGGCGAAGCAGGTGCGAACATCGGTTCCTTTGGCGAGGTCACAGTCACCTCTCTGGGATACAATTTAAGCAGTGACGATGCCGGCGGCCACTTAACTAGCGCTGGCGACCAGATCAACACCGATCCGGTGCTTGGTCCGTTGCAGGACAACGGCGGCCCCACATTTACTCACGCGTTGTTACGCGGTAGCCCGGCGATTGATGCGGGCGACCCGAGCTTTACTCCGCCGCCTCGGCACGATCAGCGCGGCCGCGGCTTTGCTCGAGTAGCCCACGGTCGCATCGACGTTGGCTCATTTGAAGTGCAACGCCGACACTGACACCTACTCCAACGGTGCCGCCGACTTCTTGTTCGTTTTTCCTTGTTACCACTTCACCAACTGCGCCACAGGAAACTGAGCAGAGAGTCACTAGTCCGGAAGTTATCTTTATCACTCTTTGAACTCACCCTTGTGCTTGTGCGTTTCGACTGCCTTTCCAGTCACATCGTAAACGCGAATCACGCCATCATTCGCGTGTCAGACGAGTACTTACATAAAGATTAGGCGGTGCCTAACTAGACAAGATTTGCATCGTCTGCGCATAAATGGCATGCATATTCAGGCTAGCCAAGCTTTCTTGTGAAGCGGATTTACTTGGCAATGCTTTGGGGCGGTCATTACGGTTATGGGGATGACCGCCTTTTTCGCTGGTTCAAACGGTAGTGAAAAAATCACTGCATTGGATGACCTCTTGTAGTGCTTCGCGTAGCCGATGGACCTCGTGATTGCATCCGACTCGCCGTACCACAGCCGACCAAATGGCAGCGCATCGGAAATGCAATATCTGCCGTGACAGTCATCGAAATCAGAGCATTCCGAAACGGCTGGAACCGTGGAACTGTTCTGCCGCTGCTGTGACGCAAAGAGAGCAGCTGCAATTGTCAACATCGGGCGCGCCAATGCGACCGTCTAATATCTTTTGTCATTGCGATCTGGAGAACAAGAGAGGCAGAATCTGCGCATATGAAATCGACAACTCTCCAATTAATCAATTCAGTGACCCGGTCGCTTATACGGCACGGCTTATTTCTCACAGTGCTCGTGCTCGCCTGCTTTGCGCTTTCGCCGCAAGTGCGAGCGGATTGCCAAGAAGGCTGCTTAACGAACGAAAACACCGTCCTGGGTGACGATGCCCTTGTAAACAACACCGCCGAAGGCAACACCGCGGTTGGTTTTGAGGCGCTCTTTAGCAACACGGGAGGCAGCTTCAATATTGCAAATGGTGATAAGGCGCTTTTCAGCAACACAGCCGGCAACTACAACACGGCCACCGGTCACGATGCGCTCTTTAGCAACACCAGCGGCTTCTCGAACACGGCCATAGGCAGTTCAGCGCTCTTCCACCTCACGAGTGGCAACAGCAACACGGCGATTGGGGTAAATGCGCTCGAAAGCAACAATTTTGGCAGCAGCAACATCGCCGTAGGTGCCTTTGCTGGCGCAAATATCAAGGGAAGCAACAACCTCGATATTGGTAATCGGGGAAAGACAAATGACTCGAACACGATTCGCATCGGCACGACTAGCCTTCAGAATTCCACCTTTATTGCTGGAATCAGCGGAGTCACGGTCTCTGACGGGGTGGGGGTCATTGTGGACACCCATGGTCACCTTGGCACAGTCGTTTCATCAAAACGCTACAAGGACGACATCAAGTCGATGAACAAAGCAAGCGAAGCAATCCTGGCGCTAAGACCTGTAACTTTCCGCTACAAAAAAGAACTCGACCC
>QHOX01000280.1 GCA_003219465.1 Verrucomicrobiota bacterium
TTTTTCCTCGTTCCGGCCCGGTTGCAGGATCGACAGCTCCAACCTCGGCGCAAAGGAACACGCCTGCTGCGAATTACGATTCCGACCTAGAGACGATTGTATTCGGCTGATTTTCAGCCGAAACAGTCACCCTTGGAGAAATGCGGCGGTTCACGTCATTGTTCCGGCGTGATTGGATAGGCATTCTCGACGAACGCAAATATGAGCGGCGCAAAAATACAACTTAAGATACCCGGCAAAGCACGTGAATCGTTCGATATTTAGAAAATCGTCAGCACTCGCGCTGCGATCAAACTACTGAGAATTAAACAACCAACAGTTGAAAGGAGTACCGAAATGCAAAAAACACTCACTCGCTGGGAGCCATTGCAAGAAATGGAAGAGTTCCAAAACCGTCTCTCAACGCTTTTTGGCCGACCGTTTCGTCGCACCAATGGGCGGGAAGAAATCACTCTACCCGAATGGACGCCGCTGGCGGACATCACCGAGGATGAGAAGGAATATCTCATCAAGGCCGAGTTGCCTGAAATGAAAAAAGAAGACGTAAAGGTAACGGTCGAAAACGGCGTGTTGACCATGTCCGGCGAACGCAAGTTCGAGAAAGAAGAGAAGAAAAAGAAATATCACCGCGTCGAACGCGGCTACGGCACCTTCATGCGCAGCTTCACCCTGCCCGACGATGCCGATTTTAGTAAAGTAAACGCGGAGTTCAAAAACGGCCTGCTCACGGTGCATGTGCCAAAGAGCGAGCACGCCAAACCCAAACAAATTGACGTCAAGGTCGCCTGAGTAAAACACTGCGGCGACATTCTCGAGCGCGCGCGTCAATATTGGGGTTAAGACGCGCGCACCTCGAGTCAATTTCGATCAAATAGAGAAAGCTCGTTATGGCGATCACATCAGCCAGATCGCGCGAAATTCAATTGTTCGAACCGCCAGCCAACGCGGTTTATACAATTGACGCGACCTCCCGTATGGTCGACGTCCCGCGGCGTATGATTCTTGTTTATTGTAAACACAAACTTCTCTCGCCCGCGTTCGAGACAATTGACCACGGCTACTACTTTGATCGGGACAGCATTCGCACTTTGCGCCGCATCGACGCTCTTCGGAGCGTTTGCGGCAACGATTTCGCAGGTATTAAGATCATTCTCGATCTAACCACCGCTTTGGAACGATTGCGCTCGAACATACGATCGTCCTCGCGGACGAAAGCCGGCGTGGCCAAAAAGAGCGGTTCAATGCAGCGATTTCAATGACGTCCAGCCGGAATTGATTGATTCCAAGTAGCGGCGATTGACCGAATCGCCCCGGCACGGTTCACGTGAACCACCCTACCGTCGATTTCGAGTCAGGTCATAATCCAGACACGCCGCACCATCTCGCGATTTTTCACCGGGATCAGTCTCATTTTTTGTGGCGTATCCTCTTTTTGAGTCGTCGAAACAATGATAGTGCCCGCTCCACACAAGGAGAAGCAGAGCAAAACGATCGCAATCTTCGTCAGCAAGTCCACAGATTGATTCCCAGCTTATCGCCCGTCTTTCAGCCAGAAGCCTGTCCCAAACGCCGCAGGTAAGTAAAGCTATAAATTCCCGTGCTGTGTCCGTCGGCCCAGCGTGGTTGTAACGCATAACCGCCCACCAAATCAAAGCCGGCTAGCTGAAAACTTCGGTCGGTGTAAGTCACCTGCGGGCGCGAGACGTCGCCCAGCACATCCGGTTCCCCGCCGCAGGCGGCGCATGGACACGCGCGCCGCAGCATTTCAAGTTTCAAAAATGATTCCGTTCCGTCGTTCCAAGCAATGGCGAGCTCGTCTCCGATTTGTTGGACGTTAGTTGGCTCCAAACGCATCATGTCTCATTAGTGTTTCCGCCGCATGCGTTCACCGAAAATCGCTGTGCCAACGCGCACGAGCGTGGCGCCTTCTTCAATGGCGATCGCGTAATCTTGCGTCATACCCATCGAGAGTTGCGCGAGATCGACCCGAAAGTCGGTTTGCACGCGATCGCGCAACTCACGCAATTGAACAAAATATTTCCGCGACGCTTCAGCTTCCTCAGCGAGCGGTGGGATTGTCATTAGTCCCAAGATCGATAATCGCGGCAGCGCGAGAAGCTCTTCCATTTGGTGGCGAAGTTTGTCGGGCGAAAATCCGAATTTGCTCCCCTCGCCTGCCACATTCACTTGCAGCAAAACTCGCGGATGCATCCCCTCCTCTTCTGCGACGCGGTTCATGTCTTGCGCGAGCGCAAGCGAATCGACGCTGTGAATCATTTCAAACAACGGCAGCGCGTGCCGGATTTTGTTCTTCTGAAGATGTCCGACGAAGTGCCACCGCAAATTCGACGGCAGTTCGGGGATTTTCGCTCGCGCTTCCTGAACACGACTCTCACCGAAGAGAGTCTGCCCAGTTTCAATCGCCTCGCGCACTTTGTCGGCTGGATGCGTCTTTGTAATCGCGACCAGCTCAACGTCGTCAGTTGTTCGACCCGATTTCGCCGCAGCTCGCGCGATCTGCTCGCGTACCCGCTCGAGATTTTCAGCGACTGAAGTCATCCGAAAAATTGTAGGGCAGGCGCTTCGCCTGCCAACTCAAAACAAAGAGGGGGCGGTCTCCGATCCTCTGTTCAATCTGTTGCGGCGGACTGGAGACCGCCGTTCCTTGCCATTGCGCATTTATTTGCTCGCAAATTGCTCAGCAACCAGGCAGAACGAGTCGATCATGAAACATTACTCACTTCTTATCGGATTCATCGTCGCGGTGACGTGTTCTAGTTTGCTTGCCCAGGAGAAAGCCAGCCTCCAGCCTAACGCGACCATCCTCAGTATCTTGCAGGGGAGCACGGGGAAAACTGTCGAGCTACGCCTGAATTGTGGGGAGAAGATCGGCGGCAAGGTCGAACAAGTTAACGACAACCTCGTCTTTCTTTCGCATCTAACCGGTGCGGAATTTTTCGACGGTTTCGTTAACATTAAAGATATTTCGGCGGTCGTGATTCGGAGCGCGGGGAAATAGCAACTCGTTTGTCGTCTAAACCGCGCGACAATGAGTATTAACGCTGCGCGCGGCGACAACAGCATTGTCAAGCCGGGCGGCGATCGCCGATACTCACGCCATGATCACCAAAAACATCGGCATGCTCCTCCTCGCGATTTATCTTATCGCAGTTGGAATACTTACCCTTACCGGCCTTGGCATCGGCATTCTTACTGGCGTGCTCGCGCTGCTGGCAGGAATTTTTATTCTGATCGGGCGCTAGCTGCTCCAAGATCACCCAAGTAATTCCATCATCTGTGTTGCGAGCTTCGGCCCGATTCCGCTTTCTTCATGTTTGAAATAGATGAAAGCGTCTTGCCAATTTGCTCTTTGCTGACGGACGAACTCGGCCCAGCATTCGATGTCGATCGTTTGATAATCTTCGCGCCGGAGGCGGAGA
>QHOX01000082.1 GCA_003219465.1 Verrucomicrobiota bacterium
CGGCCAGCCCGGGTTCGTCTCGCCGGTGTCCACGTCCAACGAATAAATCCAATGTTTTATGGTTGCCCCGTTGATCAATGCGTCGAAGAAAAGTCGCCGCGAGGCGAGATCGACAACAGGCGTGCCGGTGATGCCTACGGGATCAATGTTGCCGCAGGGAAGGCTGGAGAGCGGCACTGACGGTCCAATGTCTGTTCGCTGCCAGATCACCGTGCCAGTCGTGGCATTCAGCGCATAAACATTATTCGATTCGGTCACGGCGATGATCATCGGCCCGTTCGGGCCGCCCTCGACGTAAAGCGGCTGAGCGTAAACGTGGCCGGAGATCGTGCCATCGAAGCCTAGATCGCGTCTGAGATTAGCAGCTGCGGACGGCGTGAATGCCGGATCAATGTAAACGCCGTCGCGGGAAGGATTGTTATGCTCCTGCGTGACGTTGACCTGGGCCATTGTCGGAGGCACCACAATGCCCAGGCCGGCAATAAGAAGTGCGATAATGAAAGTGAAGCGCCTCATGACGCCGCGATTGGTACCCTGCCCTCCTTCTACCACAGTACGCCGATTCGTTGTCAAGGATTTACGCCGCAAACAGAGGCGCAAAAGTAACGGCGCTGTCATTTCAGGGTGAAAAGAGAGAGAGATATACGCCAACGCCCGGCCCAAAGCGCCCGTTCGTGACACATGGCTTCGCGTTGCGCAAATGTCGCAGTCTGCTACATACACGCGTCAGTTTTTTACTTTCACGCACATGCCTGATTATCGTTTGCTGTTGGCGTGCGGCGCCACATTCATTTCCACATTTGCGCTCCGGGCCGAACCCGGGCTTCCGCCCGTCCAGGCACCCGTAGAAAAAACTCCCGCCCCCGCCAGGGAATCGGCGATCACGTTTAATTCAGTCCACGTCAATGGGCCGTACATCGCGATGACCTTTGATGATGGACCCAGCGCAGTGCTTACACCGAAACTGCTCGATTTACTCGCCGCGCACCACATCAAGGCAACGTTTTTCGTGATCGGCGAAAACGTCGCGGAACATCCCGAGATTGTCGCGCGGGCCGCACGCGAAGGTCACGAAATCGCAAACCACAGTTGGTCGCATCCAAACTTCGGCAAGATGTCCCAGGAAAGTGTTCGCAGTCAGGTACAGCGGACCGATGATGCAATTAAAAGCGCCACGGGCAAGCGTCCCACGCTGCTTCGGCCGCCATATGGATCGATCACCGAACGCGAAAAACGATGGATACACGACGAATTCGGATATGACATCATTCTTTGGGACGTTGATCCGCTAGACTGGAAGCGACCAGGCCCGGCGGTAGTTCGCAATAGGATTCTTAAAGAGACGCGACCCGGTTCGATCGTGCTTTCTCACGATATTCATCCGGGAACAATCGAAGCGATGCCATCTACCTTCAATGAGCTGGAAGCTAAGGGTTTTAAGTTCGTCACCGTTTCGGAATTGATTGATATGGCCACGCCGGAGACGCCGCATCCCAAGGCGCAGACCGCTGAAAAGACTGCGGCGAAGGCCGCTCCATCTCCGAAGCCGGCAGCTTCGCCAAACGGTTAGGCGACGGCTGAGCGATTACTTTTTCGCGGCTCCGCTACCGCCCGCGGCCACGCGCTGCTCACTTTGGCGGCGCGCAACGACAAAGTGATTGTTATCGCCGTAGCTTCGCCATGGACCGGGAGGCACATCGCGAACTTCGATAAATTGCCAGTCGGTAACATCAGTCGGAGCTAGTCCCAGGTAATCGCGCACGGCGGGGGAAACATCCAATCCGGCCCCGTGGTTAAGGTTCGGCTTCGGTCGCTCGTTCCCGAAAACGTATTGAAAATGGTCCGTGCGAAACGGCCCGCAATCTTCCCATTGCGCATAGCAAACGCGATTCCCTTTGCGAATGGCTATCCAACGATGACGGCAGACCGACTGCCCGGCCCCGGTGTAGGATTGCTTAAACCATGGGATCACGAGCGGCGCTTCCGGCTTGAACTGACCATGCGTAACGTCGTTGTACGGGAGCGCGAAGTAGAATGGATTCTGCCTCGGGACGAAAGCTATTGGAATGTAATTCCGGCGCGCGCTCGGCTCCGGGTTGTCCGTGCCGCCATAGCTACGCGTCCATTCCAAGTCCCACGAGCTCCTGTAGTTCGGCACCGGATTATTTCCGCTGGCTTCCTCGCCCACCCAGAACACGGTGGTGACAATGTTCATTTTCCACGGGTAACGCTGGACTGCCGGGTGCGAACTGGTCGGGATAAGAACCTGTGGTTCCACCTTGAGCAATGCCTGCTCCCGCAGTTTCATTGCGTACTTGGCGAAATCCGCCGCCGTCGCGTAGGGGGAAGTAGATTGCTCGTCCCCGAAGACTTTCGGGGCGCCAGCAATCGCCAGACTGAGACAGGCCGCAAGAAGTCTCCTCATCACAAACGCCGCAATCTTCTATCCGATTCCCCGCTTTTAGGCAAGGCGAATCTTCCGAAGACGGTCATGTAAAGCAGGCAATCTTGTCCACCAAAACTACATGCTCCAATAGCCAGACGGGATTGTCCGCATCATGATGGAATGCGTCAGGCCAGTGTGATGTTGTCAATCAACCGGGTCTTTCCGAAGAAAACAGCCACCAGAAGCACCGTGTTCGGCCCAGACATTTCAAGCGGCTGCAATGTTTCCGCATCGACAACTTCTACATAATCGATCCGCGCCAGCGGGGCTTCATTGATCGTCTTCCGCGCAAGCGCGACGATATCGCTGGCGGATCTTTTGCCCGCATTTGCGGCCGCGCGTAGCGCGTCGTGTAAGATTGTGGCCTGTTTCCGTTCTTCCGGGTTCAAATACTGGTTGCGGGAGCTGCATGCCAGGTCGTCTTCCTCTCGGACAGTCGGCACGGCGACGATGTCGATGTTGAAATTCAGATCGCGCACCATCCGTCGAACAATCGCCAGTTGCTGAAAATCTTTCTCGCCAAACACCGCCGCATCCGGTGCGAGAATGTTGAACAGCTTCGCGACCACTGTACAAACGCCGCGAAAATGTCCCGGACGCGATTTGCCCTCCAACGTGCTCGACAACGAAATCTCTTCCACAAACGTCGAGCGATCGTTTGGATACACTTCCTCGACCGACGGACGAAATAAAAGGTCGACGCCCGCACTTCGGCAAAATTCTTCGTCTGCTTTTTGAGGACGCGGGTAGCGCTCGTAATCGCTGCCCGGCTCAAACTGGAGCGGGTTCACAAAAATGCTGACGACGACTTCGCCATCTTTGCCGGCCCGCTCGCGGGCCACCCGGATCAACTCGCCGTGCGCCTTGTGCAGCGCCCCCATTGTGGGCACGAGCACGCGCGGCTTGCGCCGCGGCTCCGCACCCACCGCCGCGATCGTGGTCAGAATCTTCACGCCAGCAACTCTATCCACCCGCCTCTGGAACTCATCTCAATGAATGGCTCTGTCATGTTGAGCGGAGCGCTGCAACGAAATGCGAAGCATGAGGCCAGGCTTTCAAACATCTCTGATTCATTTACGATTGGGCGAATGGGTCCAAAACCAATCCGGGATTCTTCGCTTCGCTCAGAATGACATTACTGGAGGGGTTGTACTGTGCGAACGACGGAAATGATAACGCTCGCAACTCAAAAAAACAGGATAAAGATGCCGGTGATCATCAGTGCGAGCATCCAGACCAAATCGATGTTGAACCACGCACGGCGCAATATCGCGACTCCAAGTTTTTCGTAAACTACAATCGCGACCAGCGCCGTCGTTATAAGATACCCCAATGTGTGGACTACGACCGACGCGATGAGCAGAGAAGGCGCGCTAAAATTCGCGAATGCCAATGCGTGCATTTGGTGACCCTCATGGTGATTTGCGGTTTGCCCAGTCGGCGATTGCAGAAAAAACGGGACGAGCATCAAGCCAGCGCCGTGGGCTGACGCCATTATGAAAGACCAAAGGGTCAAATCGAAAAAGCCGACTCGCATCCCGACCCAGTTCGGATGACGCGAACGCAAAAGCCGATAAAAGCCGAATGCAAAGAGGATCCCGGCAGCGGTAATTTTCAGAGTGGGATGCGGCAGACTGACGCGGGCAATGAGAACCGCTGCGATGATAATGCCAATCGAGAGCGCGTGCCCCAGCACCATGGGCGGCAGCGCGCGAAATACCGCCACGCGCTTTTGCTCCTGCAAGCCAAGCGCGACGGCAAACAGCCATCCCATGGCTGGATTGATTCCGTGAAAAATACCCAACCCAAAGACCGCCAGCCACGGCCAGAGGTCGCTCACGGAAAACAATAGGAATCGCTCGAGGAATCGCCTCCTTCGAGGCGAACTTGATGAACGCGATAGTCGTTGCTCTCAACGAAAAAGTTTTTGTCGAACGCGATGCCGCCGTTGGGATCGGCATCAAGTTTCACCATCCAACTGCCAACGTCGTCGGGATAAAATTGCTCGTCCCATGCCGCATAAAGGGAGTTAGTAAAATAGATTCGCTTCCCGTCCCGGCTGACCTCCACCATTTGCGGTCCGCCCGCGAGCGATTGATCCGGCGTCTTCGGATGCGCCGTGCGATTGGCGATGCCGCCGATGCGCACCGAGCCGGTCTTTTTCGGATTGAATGGATCAGAAACGTCGTATTGCAAAAATTCGCCTGTTCCAAAGCACGAAACGTAAAGAAATTTGTCGTCCAGCGACAAATTGATGTCCGTCACGAGTGGCGGCACAGCTTTGAAATCTTTAAGCATCGCCGGCAACTTTTCCGGCTCGGCCGGTTCGGCGGGAATCTCGACCACTTTCTTCAGGTCCCACGCGCCGTTACCACGATGCCACAGCCAAACTGACGCCGATAAGTCCTTCAGTGAAACCACCACCCCGACGAACCCGTAAGCTTTCCTCGGGTCATGCGCGGGTCGCATCTCGAGCACCATTTGTTGTTCGCTGCCTAAATCGAGCGTCTGGAGATGTCGTCGCCGGCGCAGATCCCACACATGCATTTGATGCCCGTATTTACCGCCTAACAACAGGTCGGGTTGCACGCCGTTTTCGATCATGTTCGGCGTGCCCCATTCACTGCTGAGCAACGTGTCGAACCCGAGGTGCCACCAAAAATCGTAATGCAAAAATTGCGGGCCGCGGTCAACCTCCCACTCACCGAGAACCTCGAATGTTTCACAATCGAGCATGAAGATGCCGCCGGGGCCGTCGCCGTTCGGCGTGCCGAGTGCGCTCACGTAAATAGCTTCCGGACCGCAGTGAATCGTGTGCGGGCGCGAATAATTCGCGCGCGCGAAAACTTCTTCTGGCTCGATGACTTTCACGATCTGTGGTTTCCGTGGGTCGGGTTTCGTGTCGATAATGTGAATCCGCGAAGACCGGATCCCCGGCACAACCAGGTACCGCCGTTCGACGTGCGGATGCGGCGCGTACGGACACAGCGCCGAACTGCACGCGTTCCATCCGAAATGATGCAGCTCATCACCAAACTTCGGCATCCTGACCTCCCCGACACGCTGACCGTACGTGGACGACTCGGGATCGACATCAACAACCAGCAGCGCATCGTTCAGTTTGCTGCCAGGAGGATTTAGCGCGGCGACGAACGCGTGTTTTTCCGGAGGAGCCTGCATTGCCAGGCGTGGCGAGGGATAAAACGTGGGATCTGGTTTCAGTAACGGCATAAGCTTCGGTGTTTAATGGTTCAGTCCATTAAACTCCCGACCTGACAAAACTTTCAAGAGCAATTCGGGGCAATCACTCCAGCCAAACTGCCTGCCTCGCGAACCGAAATTTCTTGTGCACGAAATTTTTCCAGTCCGCCTGGATCGCGAGCTCGCGCATTTCGACAAATGAAAATGCGCGTTGGGCGGAAAGACGCGCGTCAAAGCGCGTCATCGGTTCGCGAAATATAACTGCGGTCAGCATGTAAACGCCCGCCCGGAGCAGGAATCCGCGCCGCAAATCCGACACCAGCACAAATCTCTTCGACAATTCTCGGCACCGCCGCAGCACACTTACAGCGTCATCATTGCTGAAATGATGAAG
This sequence comes from Verrucomicrobiota bacterium, assembly GCA_003219465.1. Taxonomy (GTDB): domain Bacteria; phylum Verrucomicrobiota; class Verrucomicrobiia; order Chthoniobacterales; family UBA10450; genus Udaeobacter. The sequence goes on from QHOX01000082.1 coordinate 6,042, forward strand.
AACTAATGAACAAAGCGCGATGTCGTAGCGTTCGGCGCAATCCCATTCCAGAATGTTTGCTGCATGGTAGGAAATTTCAGGGTACTCGGCGCTCAATCTCCGGGCTATTTCCAGCGTCGCAGCTTGCTGATCGACCGCATCGATCTCGATTTGCGCGCCAATCTTTCGCGCGTGATCCACGAGCAACCGCGGAATGTCGCCCGAACCCGTGGCAAGATCGACAACGCGCATTTGCGAGCCCGGCATTATCCAGCGCCGCATGAAAGTCGAAATGAGACGGTGGCTGCCGAACCAGCGATTAAGTTGCCGAAGCCGTTCAAGGTCGTGCTCCAACTCGGGCGAAACCGGTTGCGGTCGGTCCATCATTTCCAGAACGGCCGGATCGAAGCTTCGCTTCATTCAGGAAAAAATTGAATCAAGAAAACAGGAGAGCAGGAAAGGCAATAATCAGTTCCTGTTTTCCTACTTTCCTGATTGATCCAAGAACTTCTGCCAGGATTCCGGCAACTCGGCGCTTTCGATTTCGCTCGCGATACGTCCCTCGAATTCGGGATGGAAAATCGTGCTGGTTCCGTAAACCATGATGACATCTTCCGCGCCTTCGGCGCGAATCGCGTGCGCCACGCCCGGCGGAATCACAACGCCGACGTTGTGGTTGCCACGATGATTGTCACCGTCGACGAAGAATCGCATCACTCGCCGCCGCAACCCCGTTCGGATGTCGCACAAAATCATCTCAACGCGTCCCTCCAAAAAAAACATCACATCCCATTGCTCGTCATTGTAGCGGCGCAGCGAATAATTTTCCGGTTCATCGACGAACAAACGGCGCAACCAATCGGCCGCGGCGCTTCCTTCCGGAACACTCGGTGGATGCACGTGGAAACCTTTCGCGGTGTTCGCAAACATGCGCGCGGCCGACCATTGTTTCGGCCAAAGACCTATCCGCGCTAGAATTCCTTCGTCGCGCCGTACAAATTCCCCGAAGCACCCACGATGACGCTGTGGGTGAATTTTTCGCGGGAAAATTTCCACGCCCGGTATCCAAGCTTCTTTGATCTCGCGCTGGTTCTTGTCGGCGGCCGCGAGTTCGCCCGCGTCCACACCTCGTAGCGCCAGCTCCTGCGCGAAGGAGGCCGTGCCATAATCACGAGCGGTGAGTGCGTTTCGAGCGCCGGGGTCGAGGCCCTGCCACAGATCTTCTTCGCGCTTGTTCATGTTTTCATTCAATCAGCGACTGTGTCATTCTGAGCGGAGCGAAACTGCAACGCAGTGGACGAAGTCCGCGAGGCCCGGCTTTCAATCTCGGATCACTTCCAGTTCGTCCGCCGACGAGAAGGTGCCAGAGATGTTTCGCTTCGCTCAACATGACAGGACTATCTACAGGCGGAGTTCTAGCGAGAAATCGGCGCGTTCGCGAGAAAGATTTGGATTATAATAAGGATCGCGCTCCAAAACGTTCGCCCAACGCTGTCGCAAGATCGCATCGCCGCCGGCCTCCATTTTGTCAGACTGCGCTTGATGCCAGTAGAGCTTGGCAAACGGAGTGTAAACGATCAGGTAACCTGCGCGCCGGATTTTGAGGCAAAGATCGACGTCGGCGAGCGCGTCTGACAGGCCCTCGTCAAATCCTCCAGCCTCCTCGAAAACTTCACGCCGCGTTAGCATGCACGCGCTCGACACTGCGCTGCAATTGCGAGTTATTTGCGACTGCCGATTCACCCCGGGATGTTCCGCCGGGAAATCGCGAAAGGCCGGCTGTGCAGTTCCGTTCACGCCCACCACAATTCCCGCGTGCTCAACCGTGCCGCTTGCGTTCAACAAACGTGCGCCTACTGCTCCGACCTTTGGTCGCTGGACGTGCTCGGCCATGATCGTGAGCCAGTCCGGATCGACGATTTCGACCGTGTCGTCGAGGAAAAGAAGCCAGGGCGCATCACTTTCCTTTGCTCCATAATTTTTGGCTGCTGACTCGTTCGGAGGACCGGAGAATTGCAGCAGACGATGCGGGAAACCCGACAAGCAACGGGGCGCGCCTGGGGAGTTGTTACTCTGGACGATGAGAATTTCATAATCCGGGTAGTCTGTTTTAGTCGTCAGACTTTCAACACATCGCGCGAGCGGCTCTTCACCGTGAGAATTCGGAATGACAATGGAAATCTTTTTCGGTTCCGACAGTTCGCGTCTGATGCGAAACGCGTGAGTGCGCCAGTCCACGGCAACGTGCGCTGTTTCGCCGCGACGCTTCAGATGATCTTCAATGGCGCGCCGCGAAGCATCGAGCTGTCCCGGTTTTTGGCGGACACTGATGGCGCTGGAGCTTTCGCTTCGGCGCCAATGATAAAGGACCCGCGGAATGTGACGAATTCGGCTGGTTAGTTCGGTCACGCGGCAAAAAAGGTCGTAGTCCTGTGCGCCATCGAATTCCGAACGGAACCCGCCGGCTTTCTCCAGCAGCTCGCGACGGATTGCCGTTAGATGGCCAATGTAATTGTAGGAGAGAAAAAAGTCGGGCGACCAATCCGGTTTGAACACTGGCGCTTCGAACCCATTTTCCGCGAGCTTGTCTTCGTCGCTATAGATCAGATCGGCATCGGGATGCGTCTGCAAAAGCCTCACAATTTGAAAAAGCGCATCCGGCTCAAGCACGTCGTCGTGGTCAAGAAAAGTGACCCATTCCCCTCGCGCGAGATCGAGTCCCCGATTCGACGCAGCAGAAATGCCTTCATGTTTTCCGAGTCTTGCCAGTACGATTCGCCGGTCGCGCCCGGCAAGATCAGGCAGCATCCGGAGCAAATCGAGGTCCGTCGATCCATCATCAATAAGTAAGAGCTCCCAGTCTTCGTACGCTTGCTCCAGTGCTGATGCGAGGGCTTCCTCAAGGCGCGACACGGGCGTATCGAAAACTGGCGTGATAATGCTAATCAGCGGGCGGGACGCGAAAGTCCGCGCCTCGTCACGCATCCGCTGCAAATCCTGCGCCTTCGCGCGATGCTGCTCGAACCACTTCTGGTATTCGGTTGTCGCAAGCCTTTTCCGCTTGCGATTAAATCTTTTCCAGGCTGTTTTCGCCAGTCGTGTTGGAAGACGATAAGGCGCGAGTAATATCTGGCCTACTCTGCGCTCGGCTGACTTGCGCAGGCGTTGCCTCTCCTCTTTCAGCCGCTTCAGTTCACGCTGGTATTCTTTGAGCTTCAAAAGCTTCTCTTCTAGTCCAGCTATGTGACGGTGGGCCTCTTCCAGTTCCGCGCCGCGCATGTGAAGGGTACGCTGCAAACCGCGCAGCTTGGCGTTGAGTTCAGCCACGGTATCGGAATCGAAAGAATCAGAAGACGGCGACGACACCGCGACATTATATTGGTTGAAGCACGCTGCAGGCAAATCTACCCTGCCGCGCCATCCGGGACACCGCCCGCTCCGCAATGTTCGATTTTGTCGTTTACCTCCTTTATCGCGCCGGCTCAGCGGTCGTCGCCGCGCTGCCGTTGCCGTTTCTCTTTGCTTTCGGGCAATTCCTCGGAGTTTGCGCGTGGGCTTTTTCCGGGAAATATCGGCGTCTGGCAACGCGCAACCTTGAAATTGCGTTTGCGAATGAAAAGTCGCCGCGCGAATTGCGTGACCTTGTGCGCCAGCACTTCCGGCGGCTCGGTGCCAATCTGCTCTGCAGTGCAAAACTCACGCAGATGCCGCCGGAGAAAATCCTCGAGCATGTCGAGGTCGAAAATATCGAGTCGATGGCACGCGAATTTCGCGCGGGCGTTCCGGTAGTGCTCGTTATAAGTCACCTCGGAACTTGGGAAGTGTTCGCGCAATTAATGCCGAAGTTCGTCGGGTTTGTTCGAAACGCGAGTGTGTACCAGGGGTTGGGCAACCGTTTTATTGACCAACACGTGCGGCGGACGCGGACCCAAACTGGATTGGAGGTATTCGATCGCCACGATGGCTTCGAGCCGGTGATCGACTTGTTGCGTTCCGGCGGCGGCGTCGGCGTTTTATCGGACCAACACGCCGGCGATCACGGCGTGTGGACGCCATTTTTCGGGCGGCTTGCATCCACCTCCCCCTTGCCAGCTCTCCTCGCCAAGCGTACACGGGCGGCGCTGATTGCCGCTGGAGTTTACACCACCGGACGCGCGCGCTGGCGCATGGTGTTTACTGAGCGGTTCGATCAGACCGGCGCTTCTGTTGCGGTGCTGACGTCGAAAATAAGTCAAGTGATCGAGCAACAAATTCGCCGCGCGCCCGAAGACTGGTTTTGGGTGCACAATCGTTGGAAAACGCCTGAACCGAATTTTCTTCTCGCTCACTATAAACGCGGAGTTTATTTGCCGCCGGGAATTTCCGCTCGTGACCTGAAGCCATTTCGAATTCTGATTCGTTCAAGTAACTGGCTGGGAGACGCCGTCATAAGCGTGCCGGCAGTCCGAGCGATCAAGGGCGGGCGTCCCGACGTTCACGTGACAATCGCTGTGCCTGACAAGATCGCGCCGATGTGGAAGCTCATTCCGGAAGTGGACACGATCATTCCTTTGCCAAACGATTCATTTCTTCCAGTTGTCCGGCTGCTCAAGCAACGAATGCCTTTTGATGTCGCGATTCTCTTCCCGAATTCGTTGCGCGTCGCACTTGAATCCTGGCTGAGCGGAATTCAGCGACGAGTCGGCTATCGCGGCCATCGGCGTAGTTGGCTCGTCAACCAAATCGTTCGCGAGCCAAGAAAGCCCGGGCCGCCGGAACATCATTCGCTCCGTTTTCTTCGGATCGCGCACGAATGCGGAGCAGAAACAGAAAAAACGCCCAACGTCCCACGTCTAACGCTCAACGCTCAAATGTCGGATTCCGATCAACTATCAACTATCAACTATCAACCTCTCAAAATCGGTCTTTGTCCTGGCGCGGAATACGGCCCGGCCAAGCGATGGTTGCCCGAGCGCTTCGCTGAGGCTGCGGCAAAGATAACCGCGCAATCATCGGCGCAATGGATTCTGCTTGGGACGAAGAACGACGCCGCAATAGGCGAACAGATCGCCGCTGCGATCGGCGATCATTGCGTGAACCTGATTGGCCAGACCACGCTTGATCAACTTATCGACGAATTGCGCCAGTGCCGTTTGCTACTCACCAACGATACGGGCACGATGCACCTGGCCGCGTTACTCGGCGTGCCGGTGGTCGCCATTTTCGGCTCGACCGAACCGCGCCTGACTGGGCCGCTCGGCAACGGGCACATTATTTTGCGGCACCATGTCGAATGCAGCCCCTGTTTTCTTCGCGAATGTCCGATCGATTTCCGCTGCATGAAAGCTCTCAGCGTCGACGAAGTCGCGGGTGCTGTGCTGTCGTTGCTCGCCAGGTGAATTTCACTTTCGAGATCGACCGCCGCGACAGCTAGCAATTCGCCGTTTCGCTTCCCCCAGATAAGCTTCGTCGATTTCAAATCCGAGAAATCTTCCGACGCCACAGCGCTGCGCTGCGACCGCGGAATTACCGATGCCGAGAAAGGGATCCAGCATGGTCCCGACGTGCGACGCTCCATGCAATTTGATACACCATTCGGCGAGTTGAACTGGAAAGGTCGCGGGATGCGGACGCTCTTTCTCGCGACTTTGAATTGTTTGGTAAGGCACAAACCACGTGTTCCCGCGACAACGCAGATCGTCTCCCTGAGTATGACGCCAGCGCGCGATGTTGCTCTTATCCTGATACGGCACGCCAAGCGCCATCCTGTTCAGTTCGACGCGGCCGGAAATTGTGAAATGAAAAACGTATTCATGGCAATCGTTCAGAAATCGCTGCGAATTGATCGGCTTGAAATGGCCAAACGTTTTGACTCCGCCTTCGACCCTCACCTGGCGCTTCGCGTCCGGGCTGGGATCGCGACCTGGCGGAGCGCTGAGAGGATTAAGGTGAGGGTGGAGCGCGGTGGTTCTTTCCTCAACAGTGTTGATGGCAATGGATTTGATCCAGTGAATCGTGTTTTGCAGCACAAAAAACTCGCGCAACGTCATCACAATTTCGTGGGGCAGCATCGGGTTTGACGGCGCGGCACCGACGTTGAGAAAAAAAGAACCGTCCGGCTTTAACACGCGCCGGACTTGTCCTGCCCATTCGCCGCACCAACTTAAATACGATACGCGGTCCTGGCGGTCAGAATATCGACCGTAGCTAATTCCGAGATTGTACGGCGGCGACGTCATCACAAGATCAATGTTTTCCTCCGCGAGCCGCGACATTCCCGTGATACAATCCTGCCTGCGAAGATCAAATTTGGTCATCGACGGAAATATGGCGTCCCTACGTACCACGTACAACCAAAAAGTGGCGCTTGCATTTCGTTTCCGGGGAGCGCAGGCCGCTGGCCTGCAGTTCGCGGCAGCTTGCCGCGAACACCTTAGCGCGATGTTAAGTGGAGTATGCTAGATACATTCGGCTGGCAGCCGAATGCTACAGGCCAGCGGCCTGTGCTCCCCAGAGATGGATATTCGCGCGTGCCGGTGAATTCGCGTATCCTTTCCCATGGCTGATAAGCCCTCGAAACTGAAGATCGCCGATCGCGAGTTCGCATCGCGTCTGCTGGTTGGCACTGGCAAATTTGCGTCGAACGAGTTGATGCGGGACGCACTCATCGCCAGCGGCACCGAGTTGGTCACCGTCGCACTCCGTCGCGCCGATCTCTCAGGCAAACACGATCCGTTTGCGAACATTCTCGACTTTATCGATCCCAAACGTTTTCTGCTTCTGCCAAACACCAGCGGCGCCCGAAATGCGGAGGAGGCCGTGCGCCTTGCGCGCCTGGCGGCGAGCGCAGGTTTGCCGACGTGGATCAAGCTCGAGATTCATCCAGACCCGCGTTATTTGCTGCCGGATCCTGTTGAGACACTCGCGGCAGCGGAAATTTTGGTGAAGGAAGGGTTCACTGTTCTGCCGTACATCAACGCCGATCCCGTGCTGGCAAAGCGATTGCAGGACATCGGCACGGCCACTGTGATGCCGCTAGGCTCGCCGATCGGAAGCAACCGCGGCATTCAGACCCGCGCGCAAATCGAGATCATCATCGAACAGGCCATCGTGCCGGTTGTTGTGGATGCAGGACTTGGCGCGCCCAGTCACGCCGCTGAAGCAATGGAAATGGGCGCCGACGCGGTGCTCGTGAATACCGCTATCGCAATCGCGTCCGATCCGGTTCGAATGGCAAAAGCATTCAAAAAAGCCATCGAAGCAGGACGTGAAGCGCGCGAAATTGGATTAGCCGAAAAACTCAACGCAGCATCGGCCACGAGTCCGTTAACCGGATTTCTCACGAAATAATTCCCGACAAAACGCGCTGTAGTGTGCGCTGTCCTCAGCGCAAATCCCTTTTCGCACGGCAAGGCCAGTTCCGCTGAGGACAGCGGACGCTACAGCGTT
>QHOX01000083.1 GCA_003219465.1 Verrucomicrobiota bacterium
GGCGTGGATATGCTGGTGGGTGCGTCAGCTGCCGAGTTGGTGCGCGACGAAGTTTACCTGCGCTCGGTCGCGCGCGTGCAGGTAAAAGGCAAAACCAAACCGGTGGATGTATTTACGTTCGTCGCTTCGCGAGCTGAAGAAGCGGATCCGGAGTTTTTGAAATGGCTTGAAACGTACGAAGAGGCGCTGGAGAAATTTCGCGTACGCGATTTTACCGACGCCAAAATATTGTTCTCACGTTTCCTGGAGTTTTATCCCGACGATCTGCTGGCCAAAATGTATCTCCAGCGCGCGCTCGAATACGAACAAGCTCCACCCGACGAAGCATGGGAAGCGGTGGAGGTCTTCCAGAAAAAGTGATCAACCGCGGATCGCGCGGATAAAACGGATTATGTTCTGATCTGTCCCGGTCGTCCATCCGTGTAATCCGTGGTTTTCTTTTCTGCACGGGCAGCGTAGAGAATGCGCGTGAAAAAAGCGCCACGAAAATTTCACTTCCTCGGAATTTGCGGGACGGCGATGGGCGCAGTTGCGGTCGCGCTGCAAGAACGCGAGTTCACAGTCACCGGGTCGGATGAGAATGTTTACCCTCCGATGTCGACCTTTCTCCAGGAGAAGGGGATCGCGCCGCTGGAAGGTTATCGCGCAGAGAACATCCCGGCCGACGCGGACGTTGTGGTGATCGGCAACGCTATGAAGCGCGGCAACCCGGAAGTGGAGGCCGTGCTGAACCGAAGACTACTCTATCTGTCGTTGCCGGAGGTGCTCAGGAATTTTTTTCTGCGCGGCCGCCACAATCTCGTGGTCACCGGAACGCACGGTAAAACAACGACCACGGCGCTGCTTGCCTGGATAATGGAAAAAGCCGGGCGCAAACCGGGCTATCTCATCGGCGGCATTCCAACGAACTTTGGTGAAGGTGCGCGCCTGAATGATTCCAAATATTTCGTAATTGAGGGCGACGAGTACGACACCGCATTTTTCGACAAGCGCTCAAAGTTTGTTCATTACCTGCCGGAACTGGTGATCGTGAACAACATTGAGTTCGATCACGCGGACATTTTCAACAATCTTGATGAGATCAAGCTCAGCTTTCGCCGTTTGCTCAATATCGTTCCTCAAAACGGCATGGTCGTCGTGAACGGTGACGATCCGAATGCTGTCGAGGTCGCCAAAGATTGCCTGGCGCAGATGGTCGAGGTCGGTTTCTCGAGAAACTGCGCGCAACGGATTCGGGATGTGGCGTACTCGGACGGCGGATCACGGTTCAAACTCGGCGACGACGTTTTCGAAATTCCCCTTGTCGGCGAATTCAACGTTCACAACGCCGCAATGGCGGCGACGGCGGCGCGATTTTACGATGTGCCCACGACGACAATCGCCAGCGCATTCAAGAGTTTCTCCGGGATCGCGCGCCGGCAGGAGCTTCGCGGCGAAGCGCGTGGCGTTAAGGTGATTGACGATTTTGGTCATCATCCCACCGCGATCGCGAACACGTTGCAGGCTCTCCGTCACCGATATCGCGGAGACCGGATGTGGGCCATATTCGAGCCCCGCTCCAACACGACACGCCGCGCTGTTTTTCAAGAGCAACTTCCTGAAGCGCTGAAGCTAGCCGACGGCGTCTTTATCTCACAGGTGGCGCGGCTGGAGCAAATTCCGGAAGATCAGCGGCTGAAACCGGAGCGGGTCGTGGCTGCGATATCAGAAGCCGGTCGGCCTGCGTTCTATGAGCAAAACGCCGACGCGATTGTGGATCGAATCGTTCCGATGCTGCGGCCGAAAGACGTGGTGGTGGTTTTCAGTAACGGGGGATTCGACAACATTCACGAGAAGCTTCTCATGAAGTTAAAGAGTTAAATAATTACAAACGTTACAAAGCCGTCCTGTGCAACGATGTAACTCGTGTCACCGGTCACTTAGTTGGCGGCGCCGCCGACGTATGATCGTGCACGATTCGCCAGCCTTCTGGCAGATGTTTGAAAATTAGTGTGAAGCGTCCATGCGGCTCGTCATTTGCCCGCTTTAGATGCCAACGACCGAGTACGACTGCCGTATCAGGCGAAAGCATCGTGACCTCACTCTCAGAAAAACTGAGCGTTCCCATCTTCGCGCGATCGGAATATTTTACGCGGTACCGTTCGCGGACTGTTTCCCACCCACGCCTGACTTCATCTTCTGAAACAAACACAGTCGATTGCCAGCGCGAATAGCCGTTCATGAATCCATCGATATCACCACGGTTCCAGGCATCCTGTTGTCCGCGGAGGACGGATTGAATCTCGACGAGTGGATTTGGAGACTGTTCCGGTGCAGCACGAACGAAGGTCGCCACCACAATGCAATAGGTGATTGAAAGCGTGAGTCTCGTTTGCAATGATCGCGATCTCCTATAAGCTAGGCCTTCCTGCCACCTACAGCCCAAGCACTGAAGGATGGTTCCAGTTGAGGGAAATACGTTGACGGGCATCATAAATCTACTACGGTCGGCCATCCAGCAAAGTAAGACTGTGCACCGGGTTTTCTGCATCGCTATGCTCGTGCTTGCCAGCGCGACAGCAGTTTCCGCTCAGGGCGAATCGCGGCGCCCTGCCGTACCGGCGGTGAAGCCAGTCAATCCGCAGGCGCCGGCGGATCCGCCTGCCGCTCCGCCGAATGCACCGTCCCCTGTCCGGCTCCAATTCCCCAACAGCGATGTGGTCGATGTGTTGCATCTCTATGAGCAGCTCACCGGTAAAAAGCTGGTGATGGATAATTTCGTGCAAGGGAAAGTGAACATTTTCATCGCCAAGGACGTGTCGCGCGAAGAGGCGATCAAGATCATCGAGATGAGCATGGCCCTCAACGGCATTTCTCTTGTTCCGGCTGGGCGTGACATCGTCGATGTGGTCGGTGCCGGGCAGAACCCGCGGAAAGCGCCGGTTCCGATCATCTCAGATCTTGCGGACATTCCGCCGGGCAACCCCATGATCAGTTTTTTGTTCCGGCTGCAGTACGCCGACCCGCAGGAACTTCAGCAAGTTTTAATGGCGTATTTCCAGGGAAGCTCCGGCACGATCAATATTTTGGCCCTGCCAAAGTCGTCCAGTCTCCTGGTGACACAGAACGCCGACATTATTCGCCAACTTGCCGGTGTAATCGAACAGGTTGACGTGGCGCCGGCGGAAGTGGTCAGCGAGTTCATTAAACTCGAACGCGCCGATGCCAGCAAAGTGGTCGATATGCTGAAGGATATTTTCGAAAAGGGATCCGAAACGCCAGGCCAGCCGGGTGTTCGTGGAGTAAAAATGCCCGGCGGGATGCCGCAGCCAATCCCGGTCGAGGGAGGCGGCGGCGGTATTCTTTCCGAAGAATCAATCATCGTCGGAAAGATCAAGGTTACTCCCGACATCCGGACCAATCGCATTCACGTAGTGACGCGCCCCATCAACATGCCTTTTATCCGGCAATTGATCCACGAATTTGACGCCAACGTGGAGTTTGCAAAGCCGGTCACCCGCTATTTGCAATACATTTCCGCCGGCGACATTTTGCCGGTTCTCGTCCAATCATTGACGGAACCGGGATCAGAACAAGGTGCCGGCGCTGGAGGACAGGGAGGACTTCCGGGTCTAGGCCCTTCACCTTCGCAAGGTGGAGCGCAACAGCGGCAGGGAGCGGCAGGTACTTCGCCGCTGACGAGCCAATACAGCGGTACCGGCACGTCCGGCACAGGCAGCACGCTTAATATTTCCGAAGAACTTTCCACTCAACCCGTGGACACCGTGCCCAAGGCAGTCACCATCGGCAACTCCAAGCTGATCGCCGATCAGCGCGCAAATTCAATCATCGTGCTCGCGAATCGCGAGGTGGTCACAAAGGTGGAGAAGATTTTGGACGAAATGGACGTTAAGGCACCGCAAGTCGCGTTGAGCACCGTGATTGGCCAGTTGACGCTCAACAACAACGAGGAATTCGGCGTCGATTGGTTCGCAAAGTACAACAAAAGGTTTGTCGGAATCTCGCGCAACAACACCATATTTGGGAGTGATAATCCGGCGATCCCAATTCCTGGCTCTTCCGTAGTGCCTGGCAGTAGCGTGCCACCCGTGACCAACGGAGTGATCGATCCAGCCAATCTGATCAACTTTAGCCAAATCATCCAAAACGTAACCAACGGAACCAATATTTATGTGGCGGCTGGCAGCGCCTTCGCGAGCATTGTGCATCTGCTGGAGTCCACCGGTCGGTTCAAAGTTGTTTCTCGGCCGACCGTATTCACAAGCAACAATAAAAAGGCCATAATTGCCTCAGGCCAGGAAGTTCCAGTCCCGGTAAATACGCTAACGAATGTTGGAACTACTACCCTTACTGGAACGGCTGCCGTTCAGGCGAGCATCGAGTACAAAAAGGTTGTGCTTCAGCTTGAGGTCGTCCCGCTTATTAATTCCGAGAAGGAAGTGTCGCTCGATATTTTACAAAAGATCGACAGCATTGTTCCCAACGGAAACGTAGTGATCAGTGGCAACTCGGTCCCAACAATCGACACGCGTTATATTCGGACGAATGTTTCCGCCGGGAACGGATCGACCATCATCCTCGGCGGATTGATCGAGGATCAAAAACAGAAGCAGTACCAAGGCTTTCCTTATCTCTCGCGTATTCCCCTCATTGGCGCGGCGTTTCGCGGCACAGCAACGGGCACGCAGCGTCGGGAGTTAATCATTCTCATGTGTCCGCAGGTGACCTTGACTAAGCTGGATCTTTATCGACTGCGGCAAAAATGGGAGAACAACAACACACATTTTGGACCGGAATTGGATCAGTCGGAATGCCCGGACTGCCCCAAAGTGGAATCGGACAAGCAATTACCTTTGCCTCCGCCGGATCTTCCCGCGAGTAAGGATATGTAGTAAACTCTCGTGTTATGAAACCAATAGCACTCGCTGTGATGCTCGGTTTGAGCGCAGCGGTCGCGCAGGCCGACGAGTTTGATGTTGTCGATTATGGTATTTTTCGGTCACTCGATCCTTTGGCTCAACGGGACGAGTGGGGAACCACTCATCAGGGCCCTCAGGTAAACGCTACGGATTTCGCGCCGAGATATCGCTGGCGATGGTGTTACTACTTCAAATCGCCGGAACAACTCCTTCTGGATCCGGCTTACGTAGGCTCCATGCAAACCGCGTTGCGTAGGCTAAACTACTATTGCGGTCCCATTGACGGTATATTTTCTCCAGAAGTGAGCTACGCCATCGCGCGGTTGCAAAAGAATTATTCCATGCGCGTGACCGGTACACTTACTAATCCTGTGCGGCGGGCGCTGCACATGCCCTGAGTTCTTGCTGAATGAACGCCGCTCCCAGTCAATCGTTGATTAATTTACTGCTGGAAAGCGGTGTGCCTTCGACCGAAGAGGCGGCGCAGTTGACGACGAACCTCAACGGCGGTTCGTGGGTCAGCCAGGTGCTCGATTCGGGCAAGGTGGACGAACAACGCTTCCTCGGCGCAATCGGGAATTTCTTCCGCGTGCCGGTCGTGTCGATCGATGCGAAAAAGATTGATCGCGCCACTTTATCGATCCTGCCGAGCCGGTTTGTGTTTCAACATCACATTCTGCCGATCGAGACAAAGGAAAATTCGACCGTGCTCGCGACGTACGATCTTTTCAACTCCATCGGGCGCCAGCTTGCCGGGCAGCTGTTGAAAAAACCTGCCGAATGGGTGCTGGTGCCGCGCGCGCAGCTTCTGCGCGCGATGAAAACTCTTTATGGCGTTGGCGCGGAAACCTTCGACGAGATTCTAAAGACCAGGGGATCTATGGACGTGCTGGAGGACGTCGAGATCGCGATTGAGCTGAATGCCGACGATCCCGAAGCCTCGGTGGTCAAATTTGTTAACCAGATCATTCGCGAAGCTATCGCAGAGCGCGCGACCGATATTCACGTCGAACCGCTCGAAAACGATCTGCGCATTCGGTATCGGATCGACGGCATTTTGCACGAAGTCGCTGTGCCACCGCAATTGCGCGTCTTGCAGTCCGCAATCATCTCGCGTTTGAAGGTGATGTCGCATATGGACATTGCCGAGCGACGGCTTCCTCAGGACGGGCGAATGAATTTGCACGCGAGCAATGTGGAGATAGACGTGCGCGTGTCGACGATTCCAACCGTCAACGGCGAGTCAATCAGCCTGCGTTTGCTAAGCCGCGGCGAACAGCAATTCAATTTCGAGCGACTCGATTTGGGCGATAAGCAGGAAGAGATTATTCGGAATCTCCTCGCCCAACCGAACGGAATTATCCTCCTCACGGGTCCTACCGGCTGCGGGAAATCGACCTCGCTCTATTGTTTTCTCAGTAGCATCAATTCGGTGCAGCGCCGGATCATTACAATTGAAGAACCGGTCGAATATCGAATCCCTGGTGTCTCCCAAATCGACGTCAAACCAGAAATTGATCTGACTTTCGCCAAAGGCCTTCGACACATCTTGCGACAGGATCCGAATGTGGTGATGGTCGGCGAGATTCGCGACATCGAGACCGCGGACATTGCGATTCGCGCCGCGATGACGGGTCACCTTGTTTTCAGCACATTGCATACGAATGATGCCGTGGGTGGCATCACGCGTTTGCTCGATATGGACGTGGAACCGTTTCTGCTGGCCTCAGTGGTGAAGTCGTTTATCGCGCAACGGCTCGTGCGCACGATTTGTCCGGATTGTGTCGAAATGGTCGATTATCCCCGCGATTACCTCGCGGAGATTGGTTTCCCTGTGAAAGAACTCGGCACTTGGTTCCGGCGCGGCGCCGGTTGCGATCAATGTCGCCAGACCGGTTACCAGGGTCGCGCAGCGATTTACGAAATTTGCGTCATCACCGAGCCGCTACGAAAGCTGATCATGCGAAGGCGTGATGGCAGCGAGTTGAAGCAATGCGCTATTGCCGAAGGCATGGAGACTTTGCGGCACGACGGCTGGCGGCGCGTAGCCCAGGGCAGAACAACGATCGAAGAAGTTGTGCGCGTCACTCAGACTGACGAAGTAATGGCTGAGACCAGCGTAGAAGCTGAGCCGATGGTTGCGGTCGAAGCGGCCGAAATACACTAAGGCCGACCGTTGCTGGTCGTCTCATTCGCCGCGTAGTTCACGAATAACTTTTGCGTAGTTTATTGAGTGAAAAATTGAGGTACCGGCGACGAGGACATCCGCGCCGTTTTCCACTGAGATTCGGGCAGTCTTCGGATTAATACCGCCATCCACTTCGATATCGATCTTTTGCTCGCGCGATTTGTTCCATGCCGCTGCGCGTCTGACCTTTTCCATCTGATCAGAGCGGAAAGGTTGTCCGCCAAAACCAGGATGAACAGTCATCACGAGCAGCATATCGAATTTGCCCAGGAACGGCTCGATGATGTCGAATGGCGTTTCAGGATTGAGCGTAAGGCCGGCGCGGCAACCGGCGTCTCGAATCTGCCGCAACGTTTCGACCACATCGTGTTTGGCTTCGGGTTCGACGTGAACCGTGATGGAGTTTGCGCCGGCTTTGACGAATCGGGGCACAAAATGACTGGCATGCTCGATCATGAGATGCACATCCAGCGGCAGACTTGTTTCTTTGCGCACGAGTCGGACGACGTCCGGTCCAAAAGAAATGTTATCCACAAAATGGCCATCCATGATGTCGCAGTGAATCCAATCGGCGCCTGCGGCTTCGACTTGGTGGATTTCCTCAGCAAGCCGCGAGAAATCTGCCGCCAGAATGGATGGAGCTACGAGCACTCTGTGCATGGAGTGATGGAGTAATGGAGTAATGGAGTAATGGCAAGCGTCGTCACAACGATCCAGCACTCCAACACTCCGTTACTCCAAGAGAAATACGCTTGACGGCGGCTTGCGCATTCTCATGTTACCGCGTTTCAGCCGGCCGAATCGCGCCACGGGAGGGGTCCACTGGATCAGGCTCAGACGCGTGAACGCGCTTCTTTCGAGCTGGACAGTGCTGCTAATAAATAATTCATGTTCAACGGATTTTTCGGTTGGCTATCCAGCGACATCGGGATCGATCTCGGCACGGCGAATACGCTTGTTTACGTAAAGGATCAGGGGATCGTTTTACGCGAACCATCAGTGGTAGCCGTGCAGGCCGGCACCAACCGAGTCTTGGCGGTGGGTGACGAAGCCAAACGCATGCTTGGGCGTACGCCAGCGAACATTGTCGCGGTACGTCCCCTCAAGGACGGCGTGATCGCCGATTTCGAAGTCACCGAAGCGATGTTGCGGCATTTCATCAGTAAAGTGCACAATCGCCGGGTTCGGGTGAGACCGCGCGTGGTGATCGCGGTGCCGTCTGGAATCACCGAAGTGGAAAAACGCGCGGTGCGCGAATCAGCGACGCACGCCGGCGCCCGTGAGGTGTATTTGATTGAGGAGCCAATGGCCGCAGCGATTGGCGTTGGACTTCCAGTGCAGGATCCCGCCGGCAACATGATTATCGATATTGGCGGCGGAACGACGGAGGTCGCCATTATTTCGCTTTCAGGGATTGTGTTTAGCCGGAGCGTGCGCGTAGCGGGCGATGAATTGGACGAGGCGATCGTGCAATATATGAAGCGTGCCTACAATTTGATGGTTGGCGAACGCACCGCGGAAGAAATCAAAATCAAAATCGGCTCGGCGTATCCGAGCGAAAAAGAAACGAGTGTCGAAGTTAAAGGGCGCGATCTGGTGGCGGGTTTGCCGAAAACGCTCATGATCACTTCTCAAGAGGTGCGCGAAGCACTGCTCGAACCGATCTCGACCATTGTCGATTCCGTGCGCATCACACTGGAGCGTTGTCCACCCGAGCTTTCGGCGGACTTAGTTGATCGCGGCTTGGTGTTGGCAGGCGGTGGCGCGTTATTGCGCGGTTTTGACAAGCTTTTGAGCGAGGAAACCGGATTGCCTGTGCATGTAGCGGAAGATCCACTCAGCGCAGTGGCAGAGGGGACCGGCAAATGCCTCAATGAACTTAAGTTTTTGCGTCAGGTGGCCTCAGCGGATCGCCAATGGCGGTAAGCAAGCGGCGGCGGTTTTTCAACCGCCGCTGGTGCGCTTTGCCAAGCGCCGAAGCTTGAAATGAGCCGCACCAATATTATCGCGCTGCTGATTTTTGGCGCCATTCTCGGATATTTTCTCAGCTTCGGCCCGGAAACTACCCAAAAGTTCAAGGCTGGTGTGTATCGATTGCTGGCGCCGTTCTTGACCGGTGGCTCTGGCATTAAAAAGCAGATTACCTCTGTGCGTTCAGGGTTGAAGTCACTTGATGAATTGGAGCGCGACAACGCTACGCTACAGGTCGAAAATCGGGAGCTGCGCGCCACCAACCAGGGATTACGCGATGTTGAGCACGAAGTGAATCGTCTGCGCCACGCCCTGAACTATCGCGAGCGCTCGGTGTTCAAATTAGTCGCAGCTGAAGTGATCGCGCGCGATTCTTCCAGTTGGTGGCGAACGCTCACGATAAACCGTGGCAAGAAAGACGCCGTCGAAACCGACATGCCGGTGGTAACCGACATTGGGTTGCTCGGAAAAACGACGACCGTAAGCGACACGATTTCGGTTGTTTTGCTGATTTCTGATGAAAACTGCCGGGTCGCAGCCTCAGTGGAAGGGAGCCGCGAACAAGGAATCGTTTCCGGCGAACGTGTCACCGGTGGACTCACGCCCCTGTTGGATCTGAATTTCCTGTCAAAGCAGGCTGACCTTAAGCCGGGACAGAAAGTTTATACTTCAGGAGTTGGCGGTGTCTTTCCATCGGGGTTGCTCATAGCAGCTGTAAAAAGTTTTCGTGTGCGCGAACTCGACGGTCAGGCGCAGCTCACACCTGCCGTGGATCTTTCGCATCTTGAGGATGTATTCGTGGTGACAGGCAGAAGATGATTTTTTTCGTTCTTCTCTTAGGGCTCGTGCTGGTGGCGCAGATCGCCGAACTTTTCATCCCGGCGCTGCCGTGGCTCTACAATGCGCACGTCTACATCGTGCCAGTGATTGTTTTCTACGGCGCAATGGCTTTGCCTTTTCCCCTGATGCTGGCGTTGGCCTTCTTCGCTGGGGTTTTACTGGATGCGCTAACCGTCCAGGTGATCGGGGGTAAGGTTGAAATCTCAGCCGGATCATCGATACTGCTCTACGGTGTGCTCGCGGGAATAATGCACGGCCTGCGACCGCTCTTTGCCCGCGGCCGATGGGAAGTGCATTGTATCTTGAGCGGCGTTTTCACCTCGGTAATAGTTCTGGCCCAATACCTCATGATTACGTTTCGTCGCGGCTCGCTTGTTTTTACGCGTGAAATCTGGTGGCAGATCGGCGGACCCGGCCTTATCGCGATGGCAATCGCGCCGATCTTCTTCTGGGCATTACAATGGCTCGGACAGATCACCGCTTATTCATACGGCCCGGAAAGGGGGCAGGTCGAATGAGCAAGCGACGCCTGAGTTCCCGGCTCCGGATTCAATTTCTTGGCCTCTTCATGCTATTGGGCGTCGGCTCACTCGGTGTTCGACTTTGGTGGATACAAGTGGCGCACGGTCAGGAATGGACGGCCCAGATCCGCGGCAGCTCGCAAGCGACTGTGCGCATTCCATCAGTCCGCGGTGAGATCAAAGACCGTAACGGAATCACCATGGTCCAAAATCGGGCCAGTTATGAGGTAGATTTCTATCTACCAGAAATGGTCAAAGGCTACCGCGAACGGTTCGGTTCACCGCCCACGAGTGAATATCGGGCGACCATCAGCGGAATGCCGAAAGACATGAAGGAGCCGGACATCATCAAGATCGTGAATGATGGGATCGTTCCGCGTCTTAACGAGCTTGATCTGGCGCGCGATTACAACGCCGGCAAGCTGCAGCGACATTTTCGCAATGATACCGAGGTCCCATTTTCGTACATCAAGGACATCGATTTCCCGACCATGGCGAAGTTCGCTGAGCACGATGTCGGACTCCCGGGTGTTGATCTGGCGATTAAGCCGGTGCGCTCGTACGTTTACGGCGCGCTTGGATCTCATATTCTTGGTTATGTCGGTGCACCGGACGATATCGATAAGGAGGAAGCCAAGAAGTTCACCTTCTACCAGGCGGACGTGGAAGGAAAATCGAACGTTGAGAAAGCGATGGACGAATACTTGCGCGGCAAACCCGGCGTGAGGTATTTGCGGCGCAATGCGAAGGGCACCATCGACGGGATCTTGCGCGAAGATCCGCCGCAACAGGGGGCGAATGTTTATTTGACGATCGACGCCCGTATCCAGGCAATCACAGAGGAAGCATTGCGATCGGTCGGGCGCGGGGCTGCCGCCGTGGTCGATCCAAACAACGGCGAAATCCTCGCGATGGCTTCGGTGCCGTCGTTCGATCCAAATACATTTGTCCCCAGCATCAAAGCGAAAGATTGGGCGGCGCTCCAGAAGGATGAAGCCAACCCGCTGATCAATCGCGCGGTGAGCGGGTTCCCGCCCGGATCAACGTTTAAGTTAATCACCTCGCTCGCTGGACTGCGTCGTGGCTTGGCGAAGCAGAAGTTCACATGCAGCGGCGGCGTTCAGTACGGCGATCACTATTTCCAATGCTGGGCCGCCGAAAAGCATTACACGCACGGCACACTCGTGCTGCCCGATGCGATCAAAGTATCCTGTAACGCGTTCTTTTATCAGTACGGTAACGCTGCTGGCATCGACTCGATCGACCGCGTGGGCGATTTGCTTGGCTTGGGAAAACCATCCGGGCTGAATTTAACCGGAGAACAACCTGGCGTGCTGCCGGGACCGGACTGGCTGCGGATTTATTATCCTCAGGAGCGATGGTCACATGCATACACGGCCAACGTTTCTATCGGGCAGGGCTATGATCTGTGTACACCTTTGCAAATGGCCATGGCCTACTCCACGGTCGCAAACCGAGGCATTTCTTATTATCCGCGCTTGGTGAAGAAAGTACTGAATCAGGACGGCACACCAGTGCTGGACGAAGATGGAAAAATCGCCGTGCCCGATCAGCCCAAAGTGCATGCCGATTTTCGCACTGAGGTTTCGCCAGCGGACATGGAATTGGAACGACGCGGATTTTGGAATGTGGTGAACGCAGACGGCGGAACGGGTGGCCGGGCCCGCTTGAGTGGGGTTCAGGTGGCGGGAAAAACCGGCACAGCTCAGGCGAAATACAAGGGCCGGGAAGATACAATTTCGTGGTTTATTTGCTGGGCCCCCTTCGATAATCCCAAATATACCGTCGCAGTCATGGCGCAGGGTGGGGAACACGGCGGCACGGTTGCGTGTCCGATTGCCGCTCGGATCATGGAACGCACACTGGCGATGGACGAGGGAAAGTTTGATGCCCAAGTCGCGTGGCTTCCTCCCGCGCACAAAGCCAATCCGTTCCAAATGATCAAGGAAGTGAGTTTCCACGATTCGGGAATAAACGGCAGCGGGAATGACGACGAGAACGCTAACGCCTCGCAAGGCGCAGATGTGCAAATGGCGGGCGCGGGCGGCGATCCGGACGTTGAACCTGAAGCAGATTCACAAGGGAAAGTAGCGCGGCGAGCTGCGGTTCCCGCGGCTCGCGCTATGCCGGTTGCAGCACCTCAGCCTCGACGCAACTTCTTTGAGCGGCTTTTCGGAATAGCGCCAGCCCGCACCACCACCTCCGCCGCCGCCCAGCCGCAAGCAGCGCCCAACCACAAGATGAACCCCCGGTCAGAATCGCTACTGCAGCTCGCGTCGGCAGTGTGGCTGATGACCGGTCAACCGCTTTATTCTTATGATAGACAAGGTAAGAAAGATTTTGGGTCTTCCTTCACGCAAGACAGGCAACAAGCTCGTTCTGAGCGTGGAGAAACTCGAGACCCGTGTAGCATTACTCGAGAGTGGCCGACTTGAGGAATACAGCGTCGAGCGTAAGAGCTCGCGAAACATCGTAGGCAGCGTTTACAAAGGTAAGGTCAAAAACATCGAGATGGGGTTGAAGGCGATGTTTGTTGACATCGGCTTCGAAAAAAATGCGTTCCTTCATTTCTGGGACGCCATTCCCGCCGCGCTCGATAGCGGCATCGAAGAAATTGACAGACGCTCGAACAAGCGCCCTCGAAAACGGATCACGGTAAAAGACATACCCAGCATCTACCCGGTCGGCTCGGATGTAATCGTGCAGGTTACCAAAGGCCCAATCGGTACCAAGGGTCCGCGCGTCACCACGAATCTCAGTTTCGCTGGACGGTATTGATGCCATTCAGCGATCGCAGCGGTATCTCGCGAAAAATTGAAGAGCCAAAGGAACGCGAGCGACTGCGCAAGGTTCTGCGCCAGTTGGATATTCCCGAAGGCGTCGGTGTGATCATTCGTACAGTGGGCGAAGGTCAGCGCGCCAGGTATTTTGTCCGCGATCTGCGAGTTCTGCTGGATCAGTGGGCCAAAGTCGATCAAGCGATTCGGGACAACCCCGCCCCGTGCCGGCTTTTTGAAGAACCCGATCTGGTCGAGCGCACGGTCCGCGACTTTCTTACGGAAGAAATCAATGAAATCGTTTGCGACGATCGCGGGGCAACGGATCGGATGATCGACATGGTCGGTCAAATCTCCCGCCGCGCGAGAAATCGTGTTCGCTACTACGATGGTGCCACGCCGATTTTTGAGACTCACGGTGTGCAGAAACAGATTGATGACGCATTTCATAGGCAAGTTTGGCTCAAATGCGGCGGCTATATTGTGATCGACGAGACCGAAGCGCTGGTCGCCATCGATGTGAACACCGGACGCAACAAAGGTGGGCGCGACGTCGACAAAACAATCTTGCAAACCAATCTCGAAGCGGCGGACGAGATCGCGCGCCAGCTTCGATTACGCAACATCGGTGGATTGATCATTGCTGATTTCATCGACATGAAGAGCCGCAGAGATCAGCAGGCTGTCTTTAATTTGATGAAGGAACGGCTCAAGCGCGACAAAGCCAGAACGCACGTACTCCCCATTTCACAGCTCGGCCTCATGGAGATGACACGGCAGAGGGCGCAGGAAAGCCTCAGCGACACCATTTACGAAAATTGCCCCTACTGCGGCGGTCGTGGTGTGGTGAAAACGACCATGACCACGAGCGTGGAATTACACAGGACGCTCAACACCGTCATGCGCAAATATCAGGACTCCATCCACGACATTCGGGTGATCCTTAACCCAGATGTTTTGAAGCGATTAAAAGAGGAAGACGAAGAACTGCTAGTGGAACTCGAGCGCCGTTATGCGGGGCGTCTGATGTTTCGGGGCGACCCCACCTTTCACCACGAAAAGTTTGTCATTTCAGACGCCAATACCGGGGTAGAACTGAAGCCCTGAGCCGGTCGGCAGCGCTTGAAAAAGCTTGCAATTTGCGGCCACTCGCCTCAGACTGACTGCATCTAAACGTGGCGCGGAAGTCATTTATTGACTGGGGCGTGCGACGGTTGGCGGGGGAACTTAACCAAAAGGAGAAACGGATGAAGCAGTTGGTGCTATGCCTGTTGGGCGTCGGTGTATTCGCTTCGGCCAGTTTCGCAGGAACCGGCTATTCCGGGAAGGAGATGAAGCAGGTGGCACCACCGCCCTGCCCGGAGTGGTATGCGGACAGGGAAATCAACGTCAGCCTTTGGGGTACGTACATTTTCACCGGAACTGAGTGGGCCAACGACCGGTACATCGAGGCCGATCATGCCTGGGGCGGCGGCGGAGATATCAAATACTTCTTCATGCGTTATTTCGGGGTCGGAATCGAAGGTTGGGCCGCGAATGCCAGACAGGCGCACCAAAGTATCTTCGCCGATTTCAGCGAGGGAATTTTTGAGAGTCGCACCGTCCACACAAATAACACCATCGGGGCCGCGTTAGGGACGTTGACGCTGCGTTATCCAATTCGGTGCACCCGGTTTTCGCCCTACATTTTTGGTGGCGGTGGCGCGATCTTCGGCGGCGGTCAGAGAACGAACTTGGTTCGGACTGCCGATATTGAAGAAGACGAGCCAGGCGACCAGATCGTCACTCGCCGTACTGGTTCTGAGACGGAGGCAATCGGTCAGGTCGGCGGTGGCCTTGAGATTCGGTTTACGCCGCATATCGGGTGGGTGAGCGATTTCAGCTGGAATTTTGTGGATGGGCCGAACAACAACTTCGGCATGGTCCGCACTGGCGTGAATTTCGCGTTTTAGCCGCCGGCCGCATATTTGACACTGCGGCGTCCGGACTGCAGCGGACGCCGCTTTTTTGTACGTGTGGGCACTGATTCGCGTTGCGCACTCTGGAACGCGCTATGAAATTATCGTGATGTCATTTGTCGAGACCTTGGATAGTCTGGCTCTGAAGAAATCGGAACTGGTTCAGCGCTTCGAACCACTAATCGTCCCGAAATCCGACCAGGAACTTGAAGCGATGGCGCAAACTTCGCGAGCGTTCACACTGCAAAATTTTGGGTGCACCATGCGCCTGTTCGCCCCGCTCTATCTCTCCAACGAATGCATCAACAATTGCCAGTATTGCGGTTTCTCGCGGGATAATCCGATCCTGCGCGTTACGCTTGCCGTCGATGAAGTTTTGGCCGAAGCGCAGCATCTCGCGCGGCAGGGATTTCGCCAAATCCTTCTTGTTGCGGGCGAGCATCCGAAGTTTGTGAGTGGCGGTTATCTCGCGGAGTGCGTGCGCGCGCTCGCGCCTGATTTTTCATCGATCTCCATTGAAGTCGGCCCGATGGATACCGACGATTACGTACCGATTGTCGAAGCTGGCGCCGAAGGCCTCGTCGTTTATCAGGAGACCTACAATCGCGGTGTTTATGCCGAGATGCACACGGCTGGGCCAAAACGCGATTTTAATTATCGACTTGACTGCGCCGAACGCGGCTACGCGGCCGGTTTTCGCCGCCTCGGAATCGGCGCGCTCATCGGGCTATCGCGGTGGCAGGATGAAGCCGTCGCGCTGGCTGCACACTTGGAACACTTGTTCAAACGTTGTTGGCAAGCGCACATCACTGTGAGCATACCGCGTTTGCGTCCGGCGGCAGGTGGATTTCGTCCGCTCTTTACCATGAGCGACCGCGAAGTTGTGCAGTTGGTGTGCGCATTGCGCATTACCTTCCCGCAGGTCGGCATCGTGCTGAGTACGCGCGAACGCGCGCCGCTTCGCGACGCACTGGCTTCAATAGGCGTTACGATGATGAGCGCCGGCAGCCACACCGAGCCCGGCGGTTACACCCGACAAGGCCGCAAGCATCTCCATCGCACAGTGCGCGGCCGCATCATCGCGCCGGAATATCAGGACGGCGAAGACCAACTCGCCACCGGTCAGTTCGAGATCAGTGACGAACGTTCCCCTGCCGAGATCGCCGCGGTCCTTCGCAATCGCGGACTCGAACCAGTTTGGAAAGATTGGGATCAAGCCTTATGCAGTGCCTGACGATTTCATCTGTAGCGGCGGACCGCCGAATTTCGCAGAAGTGAAAATTTCACTCAACGGCGAAACCGTTGATGCTCGCGAAGCGAAAACGATCGCCGAGCTTATCGAGCGCTACAAATTGCCGCCGCAAACGATTTTGGTGGAGCACAACGGCCTCGCCTTGCATCGACACGAATGGCCAGGGCGTCCGCTTGTCGAAGGCGACCGCATCG
>QHOX01000084.1 GCA_003219465.1 Verrucomicrobiota bacterium
AAATGAAATGAATTTCATTTTCAACTTGAATGCCTTCTCATGGAAGTCGATGAAGCCAACGGCCCCATCGCGATATAACTTCAGTGAGTTTGCCACGACACCCTGCCGTGGCTTATCTCTTTCTCGTTAGGCCGTTTTACGCGCACCTCGAAATAGAACCTATGAATTGGACTGAACTACGAATCGGAAAGCACAAGGGCAAGACACTGCGCAGATTCTATTCTCAGATCCAGATCGGTTCTTTTGGGCTTACGAGCAGGAGGCTTTTCAGGGTGCGCAGCGGCGAGAGGCTGATGCCATCTACATTCGAGCGACTCACATTCAGATTTCGCAGCCAGGCGGCGAGACGCTTGTAGCCGAGTATCTTATTCATCCGAGCGTCAGTAAGTTTGGTGGCATGGAACTCGTTCCAGAGAGCCGTCCGCATCACGAGGGATCGACACCAACCTTTCGTTCCCGCGTTATCGATATGAGCGTTCCTCGACAGATCGCCGAATACGATAAGTTCGGTTGTAAGGTGATGGTAGGCGCAATCAAGTATCACGTCATCGGTGACGAGAACGCACGTATGACCAAAGCGCGTTGCGAACAGTTTTTTAATGACCTCTCTCACTTCACCCAAACGGCCTAACCATGCGATGCAGCTAACAGGCTCCGCCTATAGCTGATCTTGTTCTCGTTAGGCGACTACGACGTGCAGTCTGAAACAAACCCTATGAAACTTCTCCGCGTGATCCTTCCCATCATTCTGACAGGCTTGGTGTGTGGCTTAGCTGGCTATCGGGTTGGTCAGCAGCGACAGCGCCGTGTGACATTCGCCATGATCGACGGCGACTTTCTCAGTGACTTCACTGCACTCAAAAGCTTCAGAGCCGGAGATACGGACGGTGCGATAGATCGAATCGAGACTCACGCATTCATGGACGCCACTGTTCTCCTTTACGATCCCCACGCAGCGCACAAGGCACTGGACATGTTTATTCCCCAACTTGTCGATTATCGCCATGGCTACCGCGCTAATCCAAGTGATTGGACGCCAATGGAACGGAACCTCGAACGGCTTCTCTCCTCTCGAAAATGAAGTCGCCTAACCAATCGCTGGAGCCAACCGCTGGCCCGTCGCGATGCGCACAGTTAATTTTATGAAACAGCTGTTGGTGTTTGCCACGCTCGCTCTCGCCAGCGGTGCCTCAGCTCCTTCTCGTTAGGCGCTACATCGCACATTTTTACCGAAGCAAACACAGAGCAAACAAAAACAGACAAAACGAAAGACGCCCTACTAATGAAAACACAAACCACATTCCGCAAGCTCCTGCCGACACTCGCACTCGCAGCGGTATTGTCGGTCTGCGCAGCCGCTTCCCCGCGGGCACTCGCAGAGGACCCACGCACCTGCGGAGGCTGCCAACTGCCTGTCGGCCTTGCCCGCGAGCAGAGCATCTCCGCCACCGTGTTCAATAGCTCCGAGGATCGGGCCATCATCATCATCGGCGGCAAGTTCCGGGACAACCAAGGCACGATTCTGGCAGAGTTCGGCCGGACGACCGTCGCACCTCAGCACATGTTCTCCTTCACGCTCGACAGAGAGACCCTGCCACGTGGGGAGAGCCGACTCCAGATCAGCGCCGTCGTCACGTTCCCCAGCATGCCCGACCTCAGGGACGCCCGCGTGTCAGTGGAAGTCATCGACAACGCCACCGGCAAAACCACCGTTCTCTTTGGTGATTAGCACATCGAGAATATCCCGCAAAGGCGCCTAACAATGCGCTGCAGCCAACCGCTCGCCGTCGCGACGCGCGGGTTTGATTTCATGAGAGAGTTGTCGATGGTTGAAACGCTCGCCGCCGCCAGCGGTGGCTGAGCTTGTGTCTCGTTAGGCCGACAGCGGAAATGCGATGAAACGCACATGGACGATCATCGGCGTCAGCGACGTTGCCAGTAGCTTCAAATGGTACCAGTCGCTTTTCGGCCAGCGCGAGACGCCTCCGGGCCATGACCACTTTGGTCAAATCCTGGATGCGGATGGAACCGTATTGCTCTGCCTCCACCGGTGGGGCGCGCACGAGCATCCCTCCTTGATGAGCCCGGACGAGACGTCACCTGGCAACGGGCTTCTCTTGTTCTTTCGCGTCGACGACTACGAGATGGCACTGAAGAGGGCACGCGCTCTCGTCGACCGGTTCGAAGCGGAGCCCCACGTGAACCCGAACACTCAAACAAGTGAGTTTTCACTCCGGGATCCGGACGGATACTACATCACGATCAGTGCGCTCTCTGCGTCCCAGCGAAGACGACCCGCGAGGCGGCGGCCTAACAAGCGCTTGCACCGACGAAGGCGCGTCAGGAAGTTACAGGAGCGACGTCCGCTTTGCGGGTGAAGCGCTGATCGTTGGAAGTGCTCGGCGCGACTTTACTGCAATCGTTGCAGTGAAGAGATGCCGTAGTTTTCCTGGAGCGCGGGGGCTTCGGCGGCGACTTGCGAGGCGTCGAGCTCGATTTGTTTGGGATCTTCTTCGGTCTCGATTTTGATGAAGCCTTCGACTGGTTGCTTCACGGCTTCGGCCAGGTCATCCAACGATTCAATTTCTTTGCCGTTGACCTTTCTCACCGTCAGATAAGCAAGATCGTCGTAGCCGATCGTGCTGTTGGCCGGCAGCACCTGACTCAGAATCACCACGCGGCGATTTCTGTCTGGAAAAAGCTCGGATTGGTAATGGTCCATGTAAACAAAGCGCTGGGGCGCTTCGCGTTGCCAGTTCGGCCCCCATTCTTTGAGATATTGGCGCGACAGCTCTTGGAAGATCAGGCCGCCGAGAACGTAATATCGCGGCGGCTGATCGAGCGAATACGGCGGGCTTACGTAGTCCTTAGCGTCGCGATGTTCCAGAGTCACGTTCAGCTGCATCGGCTTGCCGTCGCGCTGAACGCGGAAAGGAACAACATCACTGGCATAGGCGTGCGCTGTGAGCAAATTCGTGAACTCGATCTTGCCGTAAAGCGGATCCACGTAGTTGCCGTTCTCATCAATGTCGTGAACTCCGACCGCGGTTACGATGTCGCCAACCTTGAGCCCCGCCTTCATTGCAGGCGTGCCCGCCTCAACATTTGTTATGTAAACGCCGCGCTTGCCTTTTTCGCCCGCGAACTCACGCAGCGCGGGATCGCGCGTCGGGAAAAATGAGAAGCCGGCGGAGGGAAAGCCGCGATAATTCTGCGTGTCAGCTTCCCTCAAGAAATGCGTGATGACGGGTGCCGGGATGGCGTCGAGCAATTGTGCGCGCGAATCGTAACGGAGCAGCAATCCGGCGAGCTTGTTATTCTTTACCAGCGGAACCGTGTAGCTGTTCTCGCGATATTGCATCGGGATGCTGACGCGGTAGGTGAGGAATTGTCCGATTTCGACCGGGTAGGGCATCATTTGCACCGTCGTCACCAGACCTTCCGTCGCCAGCAACGCACCCGTCGGTTCCAATTGCCACGCCGCGAGCCGGTCGCCAACGACTGTGTCGGATGTGATTTCGAGCGGCGTGATGCCGTCGAGGAAACTTTTCTCCGCCGGTTCGAGCAGCGCCAGATTCGCTTCGTAATCGATCACACGGACATTCGCCGCCGTTTTTTCGCCGGACTCGGCGCGCTCCAGCTCGACGTAATTTTGGTTTGTGACCAAATCGGCAGTGACAAGAACGCGGCCCTTGGGCAGAACTGCGCCAAGCGCTCGTTTCGAAAAGGGCGCCTTCTTTTGCCACGGCCGAAAGTAATCATACCCCTGTCCGGTTACATTCACCCGAACGAGCGCTACCTGTTTTGGCCGAGCAGCGGTGGTCGGAATAGCCGATTCTTTTTTTGCCAGCGCGCCGCTGACTGCGACAAGAACGATGCTGAAAGCTATGAAGGAGTGTCTTCGCATTTTAGTTTTTGTCCTCTGTGGCGGCGATGCGGGAGGCGGGCCGTTCCTCGAGATTTTGCTCTTTCAAAACATTGTAACGCGTCTTGATGCGTTCGCGCGCGGCTTCCACTTTGTTGCGGTCAAGCACCAGCGGAGGTCCGTCGCCGATCATTCGAATCACCAATCGCTCCGGCGCTTGGGCGAACGCTAACGACAATTCATCTAACGTCCGAATTTTTTTGCCGTTCACTTCATCCACAATCCCGCCGCGGTACGGCGCGAGATAACTGTTGATCGGGTCCGGCAAAATGTTGCTCAGCACAATGACATCGGGATGCTCAAGATAAATTTGCTCCAGGATGAAGTATTCAAAGAAATGCCGGAGACGCAGGTCCGATGTGCGATACGCTTCGAGCATGTCCAGGTTTAACGGTTGGAATAATAGTCCGCCGTAAAGCACATAACGCGGTCGCACATCGTAGCTATGGCCCTGAATTGAGTAGGGCCACGGCTTGAACAATTTGATTGTCACCGTCATCGGCTCTTTGTTCCGGAGGATGTCGAACTTCACGGAATCGCCTTTGAACTTCCGCTCTACGACTTCCTCGAATTGCGAGCGTTCGCCATCCAACTCGACGTTCGCGTCGCTTGCGATCGGATGACCGTCAATTGAAAGAAGCACGTCGCCCGATTTCAGAATACCATCGGACGGACCCGCCACCACCACGGAGCTCACGAGCACGCCGCGGTCGTCATCTTTTAATCCCAGAAATTTTCGTTGCGCCGGATTTTGCAATTTCGCATAGGTGATCGCCATATCGGGGTATTCGTCGTACTGCCCGTTGGTGATATCTTTCAAAAACCGGTTGATCACCGGTGTCGGAATCATGTAGGCGACGCCCTGAGCGACGTCGCCGCTGTACCCTTGAAATGCTACGCCGACGACTTTGCCGTCCTGCATCACCGGGCCGCCGCTGTTACCCGGGTTGATCTGCGCGCTGATCTGGATGGCCAGGTGCTGGTCAACTGACGAGTGTGTGTACAGCTGAAAATCAATTCGCGACACGATGCCGGTCGTGACGGACATCCGTTCTCCGCCAATTGGGTAACCATACGCCGATACCGTCGACTCCAGCGCCGGGATGCCGCCGAATTTTAGCGGGAGCATGTTCTTGAAAAAATCCTTCGCCGGCACGGTGACCAACGCCAGATCGCAATCGTTCGCGATGAATTGCACCTGGGCCGGATATTTGTTGGGATCGCCGTCGCGTTCCACCGTGATATAGCGGCTGTTGGCGACGACGTGCGCATTCGTCATGATGCGGTTGCCGCTGATTACAAAGCCCGCGCCGACGCCGCGCTCAAGCGCGCCAGCATTCCACGGGGCCTTGTAATCGGGGTCCACTGACGTGGCCGTGATTCGGACAAGACTTTTCTGGACCGGCCCGTTTGGCTTTGGCGGCGCCATGGGAACCGGAACTGGAACCACCGCCTGGCTAGGAGGAGTCGATCGCGACATGCCCGGATGTTCGGCGGGGACCTGCTCTTCCACAGGAGGCGGCGCCGGTGTGCCTTCCTGGGCGTACACAACCGACGCGAACAGCAAAGTAGCGTAACCGATGATCAAAATGCGTTTCATGGACGGAAGGGCTCGAAACTTAAAGCGCCTTTGAGAAAATCAAGATGCTGGATTTCAAATTGCAACTGTCCTTTTGGCGACATACTGACAGGGCACAGGCTTCGCGCGTTCAAATCCCGAAGGACCGGAGCGAGCTACGTTCGTCGAAACAGTTTGTTCAAGTCTGCGGAGGCCGCGTTCTCAGCCAGAAGATTGAATGTGCCGTTTGTTTTGATGACTTGCGCCGCGCGGAGGAATCCGCCCCATGCAGCGAGCGCGAGACCCGAGCCGACCGAGATGCGGCGCACACCGAGGTCGGCGAGTTCGGAATATGTAAGCTGATGATTGAACCCGGAGACAAGGACGTTGACCGGTTTTGGCGTGACCGTTTTCACGATCTGCGCGATTTGATCCGGTTTGCTAACGCCGGGCGCGTAGAGACAATCGGCACCGGCTTCGGCGTAAGCAGCGAGTCGGTCGAGCGCAGTGTGCAACGGCTTTGGATCGTCGACCAGCCATGCTTCGCAACGGCCGGTTAAGACGACGCCGGTCTCTGAATCGTCAATTGCACGACGCGCTGCGCGAACGCGTTCGATCGCGAGCTTTTTCTCGTAAAGCGGCGCAACAGTTCGACGCGAATTGTCCTCGATCGATAACCCAGCGACGCCAGTCTTGAGGCAGAGCCGCACATTGCCTGCGACGTGCTCCGGTTCGTCGGCGTAGCCGGCTTCAAAGTCTGCGTTCACCGGAAGCGACGTCGTTTCAACAATTTCACGAATGTGGTCGAGCATTTCATCGCGCCGAACGCGGCCGTCTTGTTTTCCACACGAAAATGCGAACCCTGCAGAAGTCGTAGCGAGCGCCTTGAATCCGAGGTGTTCCAGATAAATCGTCGTTCCGATGTCCCACGGGTTTGGAAGCAGGAAGCAGCCGGACTTGTGCAGCCTGCGAAATGTTGCCGTTGCGGACTTGTGTTGCAGTGAGTTCATGTAGACAAGGTACGCACGGCGACCCTGAGCACGAGCCATCGCGCACGTAACTCAGGCATCCTGCCTGATCCGTAGTGCAGCAGGTCCCAGCCTGTTGTCCCACGGGCAGGGATGCCCGCAAGACAAGACGGCCAGGATGGCTGTGTTACGCCGCAGCTTTCCAAATCTGCCGTAATGGGCCTTCGCCGCCGTAGATCGGATCGTTATCGGGAATCGGAAGCGCAGAGATTTTGCGATCCGCTTTGGGACGTTCGCCAGCTAGTCCGCGCATCAGATCCCAATCGCGTCCATCCGGGTAAGCTCCAACAACAGCAAAGTCCGAACTTGCATCAATTTTTTGGTGAGCGACACCGGCTGGAATGACAACGACATCGCCGGAGTGGACATCGAGATTTCTGCCGTGCTCACCGCCAAGCCTCAACGTCGCAGTGCCACAGTAGACGCCAAGAATCTCATGCGTGGTGCTGTGATAATGAGCAAAGGGATACACACCGTTGCGCCATGAATTGCACCAGTCATTGCCAGCGAAACGCTCCTCAAAGAAAGAAGCGGGATCTTGGCCATCGGCTATGAGTGCCTGCCGGTACACGAGCAACGGCAGCAGGCTGTTTGGAAAAACGCCGTCGTCGGTAAATCTGAACTGCTCGGGCTGAACGATTTCTCGCGTGATCATTGGGCGGGCTTCCCCATCTAGCGCAATATCGCGCCAGCACAAAGAGACGGTTGTATTCGATTGATATTCAATTCAAAACAATCGCCTGTTGCCATCGCAAATATCGCGCGTATGGCACAGCGAGGCTCTTGAAGTTCCGATGGAAGCATCAACCGGCGTTTCCCAACTGGTCGAGCATCTTTTCCGTCACGAATCGGGAAAAATGGTCGCGACGCTGACCCGGATTTTCGGGATCGAGCATTTGAATCTCGCGGAAGACGTAGTGCAGGAAACGCTCTCACGCGCGTTGCAGACTTGGCCGTATCGCGGAGTGCCTGAAAATCCTTCGGCGTGGATCATGCGAGCGTCGCGCAACCTCGCGCTGGACGTAATTCGCCGGCAAAAGACTTTCCGCGCGAAAGAAGCCGAGATCGCGCGGCTAATTGAGCGCGACGTGTCCGCACCCGAAACTGCAAATTTTTCCGAAAACGAAATCGCGGACGACCGCTTACGAATGATGTTCGTGTGTTGTCACCCGGTCATTCCGGCCGAAGCGCAGGTGGCGTTGGCTTTGAAAACCCTCTGCGGTTTCAGCGTAATGGAAATCGGTCGCGCATTCCTGACGAGCGAAGCGGCGATTGCCAAGCGGCTAACGCGGGCGAAACAAAAAATCCAGGAGGCGCGCATCCCGTTTGAGATTCCTGTGGGTGCGGAGTTGGCGCGCCGGCTCGACAGTGTTCTGCAATCGCTTTATCTACTCTTCAACGAAGGGTACAAAGCGTCAAGCGGCGAGAAGCTCGTCCGTGACGAGCTCTGCCAGGAAGCAATCCGTCTCACCGAATTGCTGGCGAACCATCCCGCTGGGAACCAGCCGGAAACGCATGCGCTGCTGGCCCTGATGTTGTTGAATGCGGCACGATTTGCCGCCCGCGAAGATCCACATGGCAACCTGCTTCGGCTTCAAGAACAAGATCGGACGCGCTGGGACCAGATGACGATCGCGCGCGGCATGTCGCATCTGCGTGAATCGGCGGCGGGTGACGGGCTCAGCGAATATCATCTTCAGGCGGGCATTGCGGTATGTCATGCGATGGCAATTGATTATGAATCGACGGACTGGGAGAGGATTTTGTCGCTCTACGACCGATTAATGGAATTCGATGATTCGCCTGTGGTCGCGCTCAATCGCGCCGTGGCGGTTGCGAATGTTCACGGTCCGAAGGCAGGATTGGAAGCGGTGCGCGCAATCCGCGGCCGCGAAAAATTGGACGCATATCACTTATTCTACTCTGTGATCGGAGAGCTTGAGATGCGATTGAACCATCACGGGGCCGCTGCTCGGGAATTCCGCAAAGCATTTGAACTGGCGGCAACGAAATCGGAACGCGCGTTCCTTTTGAAACGATTGCAAGCGTGCGAGGAGAGCCAAACGACTCAACAGTAGGGCGTCTGTGTCAGACGCCGGCGAATAAACGGCGTCTCACAGAGACGCCCTACAACGACTCACGAAAGTTTTTGTCCAAAGTCGCCGTCCTGGTTCGTCATATCTCGAAATTACATCAACAGAAAGGCAAAAACATGAGCAAGTCAGAGAAGAAAGAAGCTGCAAGCATTGTTTGGTTTGAAATTCCGGCAGACAATCCGGAACGAGCGAAGGCGTTTTACGGGAATTTGTTTGGCTGGAAGATCAGCCCATTTCCCGGGTCGGACGATTACTGGCACATTGACACTGGCGGCGCAGACGACACTCCGGACGGCGCCCTGAAGAGGCGTAAGCAACCGCAGGAGCCAGTCGTTAACTACGTCAGCGTCGATTCAGTGGACAAGTACGCCGACAAGATCGCCAAACTCGGTGGAAAAATCTGCATGGCAAAAACGGCCGTGCCGCAAATGGGCTACTTCGCCGTTTGCCAGGACCCGGAGCGCAATCCGTTTGGAATTTGGCAAAGCGACCCGAACGCAAAATAATTGTCCTAAAGTCGGCCACTCATTCGTCGTAATTCCAAACCGAGAAGACCATCAACTATCAACTCACAACTAAAAACCAACATGAACACACAAGATCAAAATGGATACATGCTGCTGTACCGCAGCGATGAATTCTACAACAGGCTTTCGCACCAAGAACTCCAGACCTTGATGAACGAGAACAATGCCTGGATCCAAAGGTTGACTGCGCAGGGCAAGGTGAAACCCGGCCGTGCGCTTGAACGCAGGGGCGCGATTGTTTCCGGCAAAAACGGCAGGTTCGTTACGGACGGCCCTTTCGCTGAATCGAAGGAAGCCATTGGCGGATATCTCCTGGTGGATGTCGAAACGCTCGACGAAGCCATTGCTATCGCGCAAAGCATCCCGAGCCTGGCTCATGGCGGTTCAATCGAAGTGCGGCCACTAGCTGAAGAGTGTCCCCTCGACGTCCGCGCACGCGAATTGGCAAGGGAAGAACAACTTGTAACAGTTTAAACTCAACAACATTAGCTACCAATCATCAACAACACATATGAATACACAAAATCAAAACGGATACATGCTGCTGTTTCGCGGAAACGACTGGATTAAGGGCCTTTCGCCGGAGGAAAAACAGAAGGTCACGGATCAATGGATGGCCTGGTTCAGACGGCTGACTGACGAGGGCAAAGCCGTCGCCGGCAACCCGCTCGAGCGCGAGGGCAAAATCGTTTCGGGCAAAAACCGCGTGGTGTCCGACGGCCCATTCGCGGAATCGAAGGAAGCCATCGGCGGCTACTTTTTGCTCGACGTCGCGAGCATGGACGAAGCAGTTGCAATCGCGCAGGAATGCCCCGGCTTGCCGTACGGTGTGCGCGTGGAAGTCAGGCCTGTCGCGCCGGAATGTCCGGTTGCGAGCGAACTCAAGCGCGAAGCGGAGTTCGCTACCGTTTAAGCGAATCAACGAAGATCACGCGGCCAGCGCGGCGTCCACCAACGGGTTCGCCGCGCTTGGCGTTCAAAAGGCCGATTAAGATTCAAAAGCTGAAAGGAAAACAAACATGCAAAACAACACCATCCATCTTCACCGCGTCCTCCGAGCAACGCCCGAAAAAATTTATAAGGCATTCCTCGATCCCGACGCGATGGCCAAATGGCTTCCGCCAAACGGATTCACCGCCAAGGTGCACCAGATGGACGCCAAAGTTGGTGGCACTTACAAAATGTCGTTCACGAATTTCTCCACGGGCAAAAGCCACTCGTTCGGCGGCGAATATCTCGAATTAAGGCCGCACGAACGGCTTCGTTACACGGACAAATTTGACGATCCGAATCTGCCCGGCGAAATGCAGACGACGATTACGTTGAAGAAGGTCTCCTGCGGAACCGAACTAAACGTGGTGCAGGAAGGTGTGCCCGGTGTTATTCCGGCCGAAGCGTGCTACCTCGGCTGGCAGGAATCGCTGGCGCAACTGGCGAAACTAGTCGAGCCGGAGATTCCAGATTAAAGCGAGGCGCTTTTACCACTCGATGACGGTGCTTGCCCAGGTGAGGCCGCCGCCGAACACGACCATCAGGACGTAATCGCCGCGTTTGATTCGCCCGGTGCGGTTCGCTTCATCGAGCGCAATCGCTACAGCAGCAGCAGAGGTATTGCCGTATCGATCGAGGTTCACGAACATTTTGTCGCGCGAAATGCCGAGCCGATCGGCAATCGCCTCCATGATTCGTAAGTTTGCCTGATGCGGAATGACGCAGGCGATGTCTTCGACGGAAAGTCCCGCCTGGTCGAGTGCTTTTTTGGCTGCGTTCAACATCGCGATGACAGCCTGCTTGTACACTTCCTTGCCGGTCATGTGAATGGTGGCCAGGTTCATATCCGCGTTTTCACGCGTGATCGGGCAACGCGATCCGCCTCCCGGCATGAACAGGATGTTGGTGTACTGTCCGTCGCTTCCGATGTGGGTGCTGATTACGCCATGAGGGCTGCCTCGATGGCGCAGAAGGGCTGCGCCAGCGCCGTCTCCGAACAGGACGCATGTGTTGCGATCGGTCCAGTTGGTGATCGATGTCAATTTGTCGGCACCGATCACGAGCACCGTATCATAAGTATGCGACGTGATGAATTGCTGCGCGATCTCGAGACCGAAAATAAAACCCGCGCATGCTGCAGAGATGTCGAGGCAGGCAGCCTTCGTCGCTCCGATCTTTTTCTGAACGAAGCAGGCTGTGGCCGGGAAGAGCATGTCGGGCGTGGCCGTCGCCACAAGGATGAGATCGATTTCTTTCGGCGAAATCTTGGCCTGCTCAATTGCGTTTAGGGCTGCTTTCGCCGCCATGTCGCTCGTATTTTCGTCCTTCGCGGCGATGCGGCGTTCCTTGATGCCGGTGCGAGTGGTGATCCACTCGTCGCTGGTGTCTACCATGCGCGAGAGGTCCTCGTTAGTTAGAACCTTCTCAGGTACGTAACTTCCCGTGCCGACGATTGAAACTGTCCGCAACGTCTTATGAGAGCGCGGGTTCGAGCGGGGCTGTCGTTTCATGATACCGGCGAATCTCCTCGACGATATGCGGGTTCACCTGCTGTTCAATGGACTCGGCCGCGACGCGCAACGCGTTCTTGATCGCCAGCGGCGTGCTCGCGCCGTGTGCGATTATGCAAATGCCATTTACCCCGAGAAGCGGACTGCCGCCGTACTCTTCATAATTCGTCTTGTCCTTAATCGTTCCAATGGCATTCCTCGCGAGGAATGCGCCGACTTTTCGCATCCGTGTACGCATCAGCTCGTGCTTGAGCCATTGAAACATCGCCACCGCGATCGATTCGCACGTTTTCAAGATAACGTTGCCTACGAATCCGTCGCATACGACAACTTCAACCGGGTCTTCAAAAAGATGACGCCCTTCAATGTTGCCAACGAAGTTAAGCGAACTTGGTTTCAGCATCTTAAATACTTCCTTGGTCAGTTCGGTGCCCTTAACATCCTCGTCGCCGAGCGAGAC
>QHOX01000085.1:0-21088 GCA_003219465.1 Verrucomicrobiota bacterium
ATTCACCGTCACTGCCAATCCTGGGAAGAGACTGAGCCTCAATGGGTCAGGGATCATTAACAACTCCGGCGTTCTCCAGAATCTGGTCGCCACGACGACTCCGGAAGGAGTTTCCGGAGTGATCTCCTTCATCAACAGCGCCACTGCTGGCAGCCAGAGCGTCTTTACGGCTGACGGTTCGACCGCCGATCAGGCGTTTGCTGGTCGCGTCCAATTTTTCGGCACTTCCAGTGCAGCCGATGGCGCCTTTATCGTTGAGGGATCGCAGCCGAACAGCAGAGCTTTGCCAGCGGTCTGGCGGAATTTCATGACCAATCAACGGCTGCCAATGGCGTCTTCAACAATCTCTCCGGCGGATTTGGTGGGGGCGTAACGACATTCTTGGATTCTGCAACTGCAGGAAATGGCAACTTCACCTGTGAAGGTGGGGTTGCTGGCGGCGCCGAGGGAGGTTTCGTTATCTTTGCGGGCACGTCGAGCGCGGCTAATGGCATGTTCCTTGCATACGGACCAACGGCCGCTGGTGGCTATCCGGGAACCATTGAATTCATGGACTCCAGCACTGCTGACCACGGCACGTTCACACTCAACGGCGGCACAGTTATCGGCGAAGGCGGCGGTGAAATAACTTTTGATGATTCGTCGACCGCAGCCGATGGCACATTTATTATCGAGGGCACTTCAGTCAGCGGCGCGGAAGGCGGCGAACTCATTTTCTTTAATGGCGCGACGGCTGCCAATGCTACAATTATTGCCAACGGCGGGAACAGTGGTGGTGGTGATTGTCAATTCGGTTCTGGCTCGTTTGGTGGCCCGGCGCGTTTACAGGTTTTCGGCAACGGCACACTGACGATTAACTTCAATGCTGGCCAAGTCACGGTCGGATCTATTGAAGGCGACGGCACGGTCGTTTTAGGACAGGCCCTTGCCGTCGGAAGCAACGGTCTCAGCACGGTCTTTTCCGGAGGAATGAGGAGTTTAGGCCCGTTGACGAAAGTTGGCAGTGGAACGTGGACCCTGACAGGGGCAAGCACCTACAACCGGCGCACAACGATCAGTGAGGGCGCCTTGACCGTGAACAATGCCACTGGCTCAGCGACCGGTACAGGTCCGGTCTTGGTCGATGCTGGGACACTTGGCGTAGCGGCATCATTGCAGGGCCGGTTACAGTAGGCACCGGCAGCGGCGGAGGGGCTTTCCTGGTGCCGAGCATCGACGCGAACCGCGCGACTACACTGACGATTCAGAGCGCGCTCACCTTCGAATCCGACGGGACGTACGCGTACAAGCTCAACACCAAGAGAGCCAGGGCCGATCAGGTGATCGCCAATGGTGTCTCTATCGAAAGCGGCGCTCAGTTTAGCTTTGTACCAGTTGCAAACAAGAGGTTGAGTGCAGGCACAGTGTTCACCGCCATCAGTGACACT
This sequence comes from Verrucomicrobiota bacterium, assembly GCA_003219465.1. GTDB lineage: Bacteria > Verrucomicrobiota > Verrucomicrobiia > Chthoniobacterales > UBA10450 > Udaeobacter. The sequence goes on from QHOX01000085.1 coordinate 1,428, forward strand.
TCGGCCAATCCAATCAGCGGCACATTCGCCAACCTGGCCGACGGCTCAACCTTCACCGCTGGTCGCAACACCTACGAAGTCGATTACGAGGGTGGCGACGGCAATGATCTGAGCCTGACGGTGGTTCCATGAGAGAAACGATGGCCAAGCTGTTGATGCTGGTGTTGCTCCTGTCGGTTCGAATTCTTTACGCGGGTAGCACAACTTGGAAGCTGAATCCGACGAGCAACGACTGGAACACGGCGGAGAACTGGACGCCGGAAACCATCCCAAGCAGTGAAACCGATGTGGCCACCTTTTCAGCATCCAATACGACGAATCTAATCTGCGGGGATGCGCCGGGTGGCGAGGGCACAAGCACCATCGTCGGAGATGTCGTTTTTACCGAAGGCGCTGGTGCATACACCATCACGATCACGCCGGTATTTGACAACATTTTCCCATCAATCATCGAATTTCATCGGGGAGGAATCACGAATAACTCGGGAGTGGTGCAGAACTTCGTCGCAGCCAACTCAGGCACTACCAAAGCATCGGGACGAATCTATTTCATGAATTCCGCTTCGGCTGGCGAGAATGTGGTGATCACCAATGAAGGTGGCGCTTCTGCAACTGGAGATGGAGTCTATGGCGGCTTCACTCAGTTCTGGTACAGCTCTAATGCTGGTAGCGCGACGTTCATCAGTAATGGTGGAACTGTCGACGGAGCGCGGGGTGGATTTACTTGGCTCATCATCGACTCTAGTGCCGAGAGCGCGACCTTTATCAGCAATCCAGAGGAGGTATCGGGAGCCGATGCAGGTTATTCATTTGCGGAAACGAGGGGTAGCATCGGCAACTCCACCTTCATCGCCAATTCCGCCACTGTGCCAGGCGCCGAGGGAGCTTGGGCCGAAATCGACAAGGGAACGGCAGAGGGCGCTACCTTCATTGCCAACGGCGCGACAGTTGCGAACGCACAAGCCGGCCAAATCTATGTGTATGGAGGGAGTGGCTACGCCACCTTCACCGGCAATGGCGGCCGGGGGAGTGGCGCCGAAGGAGGCTTGCTCGATCTTTTCGCTTTGCCTCCCTCTGATGAAACAGTTGTCATATCCAAGAACGGAACCAACGGTGGCTTGGGCGGGACAATCGTGCTGGAAAGCGATGCGGTAGTGAATCTGTGCCAGTTTAAGGTGTTCGGCAATGGGCTGCTCGATCTGACCAACGTGACGATCCCCACAATGGCGATCGGCTCACTAGCCGGCAACGGAATGGTGTTACTCGCCGGCCATGGTCTCAGCGTCGGCAACAACAATCTGAGTACCACGTTTTCCGGAGTAATCCAGGACAGCGGCTCAGTGATCAAGGCTGGCACAGGCACATTGACTGTGAGCGGAGCGAGCACTTACGACACGGGAACAAGCGTCAACGCGGGAGCCCTTGCAGTCGCTAACGAGAGCGGTTCAGCGACCGGCACTGGCCCGGTGAAAGTCACCGCCGGAATTTTGGGAGGCAGCGGGATCATTGCCGGCAAAGTGACAATCGGTGATGGAGGTGGCGCGACAGCATTCCTTCAGCCGAGCGTCGGACTGAACGGTGTAGCGGAGTTAACGATCCAAAGAGCGCTCACTTTCAAAGCCGATGCCACCTACACCTACAAGCTTAATACCAAAAACGCTCGAGTCGATGCGGTGATTGCGAACGGGGTGACAATCGAGAGCGGAGTGCAGTTCAGTTTCCAAGCGGTGGCAAACAAGAGGCTCACGAACGGAACTGTTTTCACCGCGATCAGCAATACCTCGACCGGTCCAATCACCGGCATGTTCGCCAACCTGCCGGACGGTTCAACTTTCACCGCCGGTCGCAATAACTACCAAGTGAGCTACAGCGGCGGTGACGGGAATGATCTTGCACTGACGGTTGTGCAGTAGGGCGTCGCGTCAAAACGAGGTTGTCTTCAGACGTACGTCAGGTGCCTACAATGTCGCGCCGAGCTCTTGTAGCCGCTGAGCCAGCGCGGCGATTGTGAATTCATTTGCGACGCGTGATGCGGCAGCAAGATTTTGCAGCCAACTCGGATCCGCGATGCAGTCGCGAATTGCAGCTGCAATGCACGCGGCACTGGGTTCCTCGAGAATCATTCCGTTGCGACCGCTCTCGATCACCCGGCCGCAAAACCTCGACGTAATAACGGGCAAGCCGTGCGCTTGCGCTTCGAGCTGCGTAATCGCGAATCCATCCGAGAGCGTCGGAAGAATGAATACGTCGGCGGCTCGGTACGTTTCAGCAGCCTTCTTTTGCGTCACATGCCCAAACCATTTCATTCGCGCCTCATCCGCCATCGTCATCGCGTTTGAGACCTGCACAGGTCCCACGATCCAAAATTCAACCGGCTCATCGCGCAACATTCGAGCGGCGTCGAGTAATCTGGCTACGCCTTTTCGCAAATTCACCTGGCCAAGGAAAAGCACGCGAATCGGCCGCTCGTGTGTAAAACGCTCAGGATACGAACGCGCTCCGACCTCTGCCCTCTGACCTCCGGCGCCTGCCGTTTCGTAGGCCAGGGGGATCACCGACAGTTTTTCACCGGGAACTCCGCTGCGCGTCAAACATTCTCGCGACCATTCGGAATTAACTACAATGCGGTCGGCAAGGTCGCATTCCTTACACCACGAAGCCCAGTACTCCGCTGGTGCGGGCTGCCAGTCACCGGCCAACTCCGGCACTCGCGCGACCTCTTTCGCCACAATCCTCTCTTCTTCGGGACCGGGATCGATCTGCGCAAGCACCGTTTTCCATCCGCGCGATTTTGCGTACCGAAATGGTTCAAGTGCCGTGTAACTGTAGCTTAGAAGGATCGGGTGAGAGTTGAGAGTTGAGAGTTGAGAGCGCAGAAACGAGCAAACGTTCTGCTGAAACCACCGGTTCCGCGCAATGATTTTTCCCCATTCGCCAAGCCGGCGCGCACGTGCGAGTAATTCAAACAGGATCAGCGACGAATTAGAGGCGATCACTGGCGCGTCGCGCAGCTCGTCAGCAAAGCGGTCTGCCAGCCTGGATCCGGAGAGTTTCGCCAGGGAAGATGAAGGCGGAACCCACGCATCAGTCACCAGCTGGTCAAGCATGCTGAGACGAAACAACGCGCGAGGAATCGCATAATGTTCCCGCGCACCCAGCTGACAACACAGCCACTTCGTTGAATCATGCCGGCTCGTGCTCTTGCTGGTGATCATGCGGGTGTAGCGTGCGCTGTTCTCAGCGCATTCATCAGGTGTTCGGTCGTTCGCGTGTTGGGTTCTCCGCTGGGACAGCGGACACTACAACCTTCTGATTGAATACCACGATTTTTGAGACCGCCTCTAAGGCAGGCTAAGCCAGCGTTTATAAGCTGCCCACGAAACAAGCTTGCGTTTTCGAACAAAATACGGAACTCCGGCCAGTGCCTGGGCCCACCAGCCGGGCTCGCGCACGACCCACGACCAGCCTCGCTTGCAAGCGTAACGAAATTGCGAGACCACGCGCCATCCAAGCATGCCAAGGGCAAAGGGGAAAGGACATCTTGTGAGCGTGCTCCAGAACTCGTTGCGCGCGTGACGATGATGAATGCGGATTTCATCTCGTGCTCGACCGGAGTAATGATGACGGATGGTAACGATCGGAGAGAGAAGCACGTCACATCCAGCGGCTACACATTGCAATGCGTAATCCGGTTCTTCGTACATGTGATAAAACCGCGGTTCAAAGCCAGGTAACTGCAGATAGATGGACCGGCGCAGTACGGCTCCAGAGTTAGCAAACGAACGAGTCAAATGCTCCTCCGAGACCAGCTTTGTCTGCGCGAGTGTCTCGGGATACTCATCGCTGCGTTGAGGAAAATGCAGCACTGCTAGTGTGGGCCGCTGTTGAAAAAACGGAACGATGCGCGCTATACAATCTAATTGCTCCGGATAACTGTCGTCATCCAACGCCAGCACCAAGTCTTCTTTCGCTTCGCGCATCATACGATCGCGTGAAGCCACGGAACCAATGGCTGGCTGATTTACAATCAATTTCACGTTCGGCAGCGCTGAGGTGACGAACTCGGCCGTGCCATCTGTGCACCCGTCAGCCGTTATTAAAATTTCGTCTGGCGATGGATCGAGTTTTCCCAACATCTGAATGGTTCGCCGGAGCTCGTCCAAGCGATTGCTAGTCGTGATCATGATACTGACACGCATGTTAGCGCACTTTGTGAGCGACTAGGTAACTTGAGGCTGCTTATTAAGAGGCGAGCACCGGTCAGTCGAGCATGAATTCTTTCCTAAGCTTCGGTGTGACCAGCCGTGTCCGTCGGAGACGGCCTAACAACATGCGAGGGGTTTCCGTCCCGAAAGGTTGACCGGCATTGTTTCCGTGACCGATGCGGCAAACGGCAGCGTTGAACGGAACAGCGGCCAACCGCTGTCCCAGATAATCAAACTGGGCCGCGTAACGCTGATGACTATCGTTCAAAAGCAGCGTTCCTATTCCCGATCCCGGCACGAGTGAGTGATGATCATTGGCAGCAAATCGATGTCCTTCCGCACTCAAGTTTGTGCCTTCCACATGCGTTAGAAACGGGCCGGTTTGGTCTGCCAGATCACTCCGGATAAGCAGGCAGGAGCCGCAGACACGGTCAAAGTACTCGGTGCGTTGGACAAGGTAAGGGACTTGTGAATTCCAAATCCAGCCGTGCTTGATGAGATACCCAGCTTCATTTTTCGCCGAAACGAGCCACTCCAGGAGCCGCGAACTGATGAGGTCATCCCAATCAAGCTTCATCACGTACTGTGGATCCCACGCCGATTTCGCGTAATCCCAAGCTGCCGCCAGCTTGGTCATCTTGTCCTTAACTGCGGCATGGTGATCCCCGTCTTTTTTAGACGGCAAAGGATGGTCAAGCGACAGGAACTTGAATCGCGGATCTTGCGGCAGTTGGAATTTCGGAAACTCATGGCCAGCGGCAACAATGCAATAGTCGTCGCCTCTCGAGTTTAGCACGGATGATAATGTTTGCTTGAAATAGGCGCAGCCAACGTGCCAGTCCTTTACTCGTCGCGCTGAAGCCGCTGGAATCAAAAAAACAACTCGTGGTTTATTTTTCACTGGATTGGATCTGGCAAAACTGGCGCTACGCCACAGCTCGAATAACTAGTCTACGCTTTGCGATTAGCGTGGCGACGGTTGCCTTCATGCTGCGAAATAGCTGCCGTTCGATGGCTACTCCAACGCGAATTCTCTTCTAACGGTTTTCGTCATGAGCTTTGTTCTGCGGATGGTTCCAAGAATCATCCGCAGGGTTGGCCGACCTATTTCAAGGGCAGCTGAATTACTCTCACGATTGCCTGTGCGATAAACAACCGCCCTAAAGGGTAGGATAGAGAGTTTCTGTCCCAGGTAAGCGAACTGCGCTGCGTAACGCTGGTGACTGTCGTTCAACAGCAGAGTGCTGGTGCCAGATCCAGGAACAAGCGAATAGTGGTCGCTCCTGGCGAAATTTGAACTCACTTCGTTAAGCCGCATGCCTTCTACCTCGGTAAAGAAACGGTCCTTCCTGATCTGCAATATCACTTCCAATAATCAAACATGATGCACATACTCGGTCCAAATACTCGGTGAATTGGAGGACATGGCGCGCTCCCTGACCGCCAAACCCAGCCGTGTTCTATAAGGTAGCCAGGTTCACGACCGAAATTCTCCAACCACTGAACAAGCCTTGAACTGATCAGGTCGTCTGCGTCAAGTTTCATAAGATAATGTGGATTCCACCTTGATTTCGCATAATTCCAGGCAGCGGCAATTTTGGCCAATTTATCTAATCTCCCACTAACTACTGCGTCTTCGTGCTGCGGCATGTCATGATCAACTGACAGAAAGCAGACCCTTGCATCAGCTATCTTGAAATCAGGCGCTTCGTGGCCGGCCACAACCATACAGTAGCTTTCACTAGTTGAGTTTTGTACAGATTTGAGTGTCTGTCGAAGGTGCGCACAGGCTATGTCCCATCTGGATTTAGTCCTTCGGGACGCGAATGGGATCAAGAAGGCCAACGTGGGCCTGCGATCGGTATTCATTCGGTGACCAGCTTACCAACCCTTCGCTTAACTTTCGTAGCGCCCCTTTGACAATCCTCTTGTAGCACAGCGAACCACGCGCCCGGTTTCCCGTGTCGCCTTCGATGATGTTCCAGTCGGGCGATCGTGAACGGCCGGGAATACGCTTTGCAATCAAACAAAAACGGTTTGCGCCCGCAAAAGTGCGCTATTCGCGGACGCTCAATCGTTTTGGGGAAATGCCAGCCGGTACCACGGCAATCTTGGATCAGTTCCTGTTTCCCATGATGTTCCCAGGTGTGCTGCAAGTTGGACATCGCAGTTTTGATTTCTCCCCGCTGCGTCATGGAGTGAACGTGATAATTCAACATTCCCATTTCTCCCCATGCGAAGAGACCCGGAACCTTTTTTTCCCAGCATTCCACTTCGGTCCACCTCCGAAACGATATCGCGTTGCGTCGGCATGCGAACGCGCCCGTAGAAAAGTAGGCGTGTCCACGCCAGTCAAAATCGGCGTCAAACTGACGAAGCTTTTGCGGGTCAAAATAAAAATGCGGCAGCCACGGGGGAATTTCTGTCGCATCTGCTGGGATGGAAATTTCGCTCCAAAAAATCTGAAAATCGACATCCGTGCGGACCTGTGGGGTGAAGTCACCCCAGACAATCGCGTCTGAATCGAGCCAAACGTAAAACTCAAAAGGACCTTCCCATAGCGCAGCGAGCTTCGCTCGATAATTTCGAGACATTAGGTCGCGCATTTCTTCGGATGACAAGTCCGCAACACGCAAGACAATCAAATCATATTCCTTCTGCAAATCCGAGACGTCAAAGTTGCCATCGACCGTCAGGCATATGGGCACGTCGGGACAGTAATGCCTCATGCTCGCCAGTGTTGCCTGGACGAGGACCTTGTCTTCGGCATGGCAACCGGTAACAAACCCAAACGGCGCATGCACTTTCACGTCACTGGGGCAGATGTAGCAGCTCGAACCGTCTGCTTGAGACCAAGACATTGTCTATAAAGCTGTGTAAACTTGCTACCAAAGGAACTGGCAGCGTTGCGACTGTGCGCCGTTTCATGGGCAATGTTGCCTAGCTTTTCGCGCAGCCGCGGAGATTCGCGTAAGTTGGTAATAGCCTCAAGTAAAGCTGCGCCATCTTGTGGTCCACACAGGATCGCGCCTTGTCCATCGGGTGCAGCTTCGGGAATTCCGCCCACTCGAAACGCTACAACCGGTATCCCACAAGCCATCGCTTCGACGAGGGTAAGGCCGTACGTCTCCATCAAGGAAGCGGTGACAAAAACGTCCGCGGCTGCAAGGAGCCGCGCGAGATCACATCGGTCGGGAATGGTACCTGCGAAGCGCACGTTCAAGCGATCTGGAACCGGGACGGCGCCCTCGCCGAATGCCAAAACGATTACCTTCCCTATCTCCGGCAAAAGCGATAACTGTTTCAAGAGCCACGGCAGATTTTTGTTTGTATCCTTTAGAGAAGCGCCTCCTGTGGCAATGACAAATGCGTCTCCGGGCAAGCCGAGCTGTTTTCGGCACAACTCCTTATCGTGTGGCTTAAAAACTCTGGTATCAATCCCCGGAGGAATTACGAGCACTCCACCGCACGCTTTGGCTATCGCGCTTCGACCCGCGAGCCCGGCCAGCCAGTGGCTATTTGCCACCATGCGTGCTCCAGAATTACGATATGCCCGCAATTTCCGCGAGTACGCAGCCCTTGCCAGCAGCCGTTTTGCAGGCCACCTCAGGATCGGACACGAACCGCAAGGGTCGTTCTCGCTCGTGTATCGATCGCATCCCCGGTAAAGAAAGCACCCTCCGGTGATGTGCCACATGTCGTGAATGCTAATGACGACACCCATTCCGCGGGGCAGCGTCTCCAACCAATCAGGAACGTCAAACCAGTCAGCCACTGTGTGAAGGTGGACGACGTCAATTTGATCCAGTTGCTCAGGTGCCGGTTGAGACAATAGCCGCCGCGTTCCGTGCCATGGCTCAGTCGATAGGGAAACATACGATCGGCGAATGAAGCGATCTAAGAAAGGTGTGCGGGCCGCTGGCGGCTGCGAATTTTTAGACAGGATGCGGCTTTCAATTCCCTGCTCCGCTAATGCGGCACAAAGAAGCGCCGCATATTCATAGCTGCCCCCAGATGCATGAGTGTTGAGATGCAATACCCTCATGAAACAAGCGATGCACGAACGTCAAACTTCATCCTGCCAATTTCGTCGTTACGCTGGCGATAAAGCCGCCGGCGACTCGGTGCGTTGCAAATATAATCGCGCCAGTAACGTCCGACTTTCTGATAGGCAGCCGATTTATCATTTTTGCCAAGGAGTCGGTAGCACAGCGCCGCAAGTGGAAATGCAAGCGCTCGCAGTGGGGCGACTGCATTTCGCCAAAGTCCCTGGAAGGGTGATGATCGGCTGACGGGCAATTCCACCTCGGCTGCAAACCGTTCGAACAATACTTGCGCTGGACCGGCCCTTCCGCCGAGCCACGGCGCCAATGTCGTATAGTGAAGCACGCAGCCCAGATCATTGTTCTGCTGCGCATCAAAGCGCCAGGAGGGCCAATTCCAGCATTCAGGCAAGTCATCGATCTGTCTGTGTAGAAGAAAATTGATAGCCGATTGGTCCCAGAATCGATATTTCCCGCTCCAACAATTCAAAAAATCAATAGCAGATTCGAAGAAATCCTGTCTTCTGAGTTCGTCGAGATTCATCAACATAACACCGCAGTTAAAGTAAGCGCCTTCCGCAGGCAGATTCATCGCCTTTGCCAGCACGAGCGAGTCTTCCGCAAGTGACAACGTTTCCGAGTCACGAACTGCGGCAACGACATTGCGGGGTGACAATTCAAGATCAAAAAGCCCCGATAGATCGCGGAAGACCAAAGTGTCGCAGTCCAAGTAGACCAGACGCGGCACATTCACCAAGTGCGGCAGCAGTATCCGGCAATAAGTCATGTGCGATTGGCCGGGGCCGAGTGTCGCCGAGCCAAACACAGATGCATCTGCCGTCACAAACTCGAGTCTAACGTCTCCGCCGATTCTGTCGGTCAATCTCGAAAGAGTGTCCCGGGACGACTGCGACAGACCGCCATCGAGCACTTTCACATCCACTCTTCGTGCCGGATTCAAGTGGGTCAATGCGCTCGCAACCGCGCAGTACAGCCCGGAGAAGTAGCGGTCGTCACTAGCCAGAGCAATAACAACTGGTTTCATTTATCTCACGCACACGCGTGGGTAGGCGCCCGCGCGGTCAAAACATGTAAGGCTGATGTGGCGCGAGTCGTTGCAGGCATCAATTACGAACTATAACCGCTCTCGAAAATTCTTCGACGCATAATGAATAAGGCATTCGCTACCACCACACGGCAGCGCACTGCGATTCGTTTGGCCGCGGGAACGCTTTTAAGGTTCACAAACAAGACGTCATCAACCTTGGGCCAGTTTGCCATTACGATCGCGTATCCCTCGGCGCGCATGCGCCGGCAGACGCGATCCACATCGCGCCGCGTGAATGGCGGCCTCTTATCGTGAAATTCCACAGTCAATTGGCCGCAACCGGCCAGATCAGATGCGCTCGCACTTTCCAAAATTCCGATTTCAGCGCCTTCCACATCCATCTTTATCAAATCTATTCGCCCGCCCAAGCGCTTGACCGCGTCCGAGAAATCCAGCGCCGGAACCGTCACCTGATCAGCTATCCCATAAGCCGCCGACCATTCCTTGAAAACACTCGAAGACTCAGGCTGGATCGATCGCGTGAACGTGACTGACCCTTGTTTGCTTTCTGCGACGACCGCACCATGAACAACATCCGCTTCGTCACCGAAGGTTTGTTTCAAGGATTCTGCCAACGCGGGATCCGCCTCAATGAGAAGCGCCCGAGCGACCGGATGCTCGCACTTTAAAGCGGCAAAGAATTCTCCGTGATGCACGCCAAAGTCCGCCACCGCCGCCGGTCGCGCCAGAAGTGTCGCAAAAAACGAATGCTCTCTAAGACGTCGAATCCCCAGCCAGCCGAGAAGGCAATGAAATATGCGCTGAAACACGGATCGCACATGCGCGCGAAACCGATTTTTGAGGCCGGCGAGTCCGGCAGCAAAAGTTTTACCACTCGATTTTTTCAACCGGCGGGACTTTAAGACGTTAGGGTATGTCCGGCACGATTCGCTTGAATCGCCCGCCTCAGCGCATCAACGAACTGCGCTTGGATGCGTTCGTGATTGAAATCCGTTGCCGCAGCCTCGCGGGATGACTCTGCCAGACGCTCTTGTTCCGCAGGCGAAGCAGCCAGTTCTTCCAGCGCCCGGCGAATCGCTGACGGATTCGGATCTGTCACGCATAATGCTCGTTTTCTCCTGCGGGCCCACTTCACGGCCGAACAGTATTCTGGGCCCCAAATGACAACTGGAAGACTAAGCTGCATCGCATCGATCATTTTGGAGGGAAAGCTCGTTGTCATTCGCCGGCGATGCGACGGAGCAAAGCTCATGACCACCAACGCAGCTTGGAACTTTTGCAGCGACTCCGCCAATTCGTTCGGTGCAATGAATCCGCGGTAAACTCCGCGAGAGCGAAACTCATCCACGGCGCCCGACGTCCAAAGCGGATTTGGCCCAAACACCTCCAAACGCACTCGGTCGGAGCCGTTGAGCGTACGCAACGCGCTTTCGATGAGTGGACCGTATTCGAAAAGATTTCCAAAATACGCAACTCGCAGTGGAAGCTCCGCGTCGCGCGTAGACTTGTGCCAATGGGGTAAAGACGGCGCGTCATGCAGCACCACAGCGTTTTGGGGTTCACCCAGCTCCCGACGCATGTCATCACTTACGCAGATTGCGACTTGGCTCTGCGCACACGTCTTACGAAATTCGTGTTCAACTCGTGCACGGAATGCGGCAGGAACTTCCGGAAAATCGGGCCACCAGTCTTGGAAGAAGGAAACCAGTGGCAGTTGGAATTTCCTTGCGATTCTCCTCGCCTGTATGTGCCACCACCCATGCGCAACGGTGACGAGAACGTCCGGCCGAAACGAATGAATTTGGTCATCAACCATTTTGCCTGAAGGCAAAACAGGGAACAGGCATTCCCAACCCCGAGAAATAGATCGGAAACCAAGTTCTCGCAGTTTGCCGATGACTTTCAATCGAAACGGAAATCGCTGCCACGACACGACCTCAGATTGGATCCGTGGGTTCAATTTCAGATGTCGGTGCAAAACCAGTTCACCGCCTGAACCGACCGCGTTTGGAACAACAGAAGATAGGAGTAGCACCTTTATTCGATCCATGGAAAGCGACGGAAATTTAGCTACGTGCCCCGTCGGCTGCCGACAAGTTTTTCAATCTCACTGACGAAAATTTCCTGGAGCCTGTCAGGATTAAACAATGTTTGATGCGCACGTCGAGCCTCTTGCGAAAGCTGTTTGCGCCATGCGGCGTCGGCGGCGATTTGACGGCAGGCGGAAATGATCGCGTCGGGATCATTTTGATTCACTACGACGGCGCCACCATGCTTACGCGCGACGCGAACCGGCGTGCAGTAGTCAGGTCCCCAAAGAACAACCGGTCTTCCAAACGCGACGTAGTCCAGAAACTTTGTCGTGAAGCTTGTGCGCATGAATAGTTCGTGCTCGCTTTCGAAGCTCATCACCACGAGCAGCGCGTCGGCACTGGCCATTACGCCGGCCGACTCTTCGGGCTCTTTGAACCCAAGATAAATTCCATTGGCTTTCGCACGTTCGAGGATTTGCTGCGGCCAATCGGCGTTTGGCCCGACCACGATAATTTCCAAGTCCTTTGTCGCCTCGATCTTTTCGATGAGCGAGCATAGCATTCGTCCATAAAAATTTTGCACTGAGCCGACATAGACCAGACGGAATTTTCCGGTCGAAGGGGCCAAGGGCTTTTCGGGCACACGATGCCTGCCAGGCATCGGATAAATCACATGGCTGTTGGGATGTGGCCCGAGCACTTCCTGCATTCCGTCGCTCGTGCAAAAAGCAAGGTCACATACCGAATAAAGCTCACAGAAGCGGCGGCTCAAACTTGGCCGCGTGGACGTGTGGCCGTAGTGCCCCTTCATCACGGGAAACCAATCGAGAAACAGTCCGACCAACGGCAACCCGTGCCGCTGTGCTGTCTTTCGAGCGACGTGACACAACCCACATTCTGCCAACGTAAGGATCACGTCCGGCTTGAAATCCTCGACCGCCGTCTCCAATGCGGTGTTAGTCATGAGCGGCCAGACAAAGTTTTCGTAATCGATGACCCACGCTGCCAATCGTGGACCGAACCGGCTTTTTCTTACCCGATCGACAAAGTACGGTAACCGAAGCGGCGTGTGCACCAAAGCATCGTCGACAAAGTGTGCGTTGCTGGCGACGTGCAATTCAAACGGAGAACGCTCCACCAACTGCCGATACATGACAATGCGCACGCCGCAGTCGTTTTTGGGCGGCACAATGCTTACCAGCAGAATGCGACGTTTGGCCGTCATGCAGCGCCGTCACTGGCTAACCCCGTGCCATTGTCCAAGGCGCTACGTCTAAACAAGAATCGAGGAACACAGCGCCGGATCAATGCTTTGGTCCGAAATGCCATCAGAAACAATCGGCCCTCCCATGTCAGCCGATGAGTACCACAAAAGTGAAGAAACCCAGCTCGCTCCATTCTTGTTGCCGAAGATGCGCGGAACAACTTGCGGTAACGCCGGCGATACTCCTGGAACCCTTCGCGGAAAGCCGACATGTTTTCTCTGCTAAAGTCGAATTCCCAGGACACAGAAGTCCAGCCGATTTCCTTTTTCAAGAGTTCCAGCAGGAGCTGTCCATGTGCCTTCGCCAAAACCTCAGCCGGCGTGAGATTTGGAAAAGCCTTTTCAAGCGCTCCCATGTAAACGCCAAACGGAATGCGAAACAGGAACGGCGAATGTGGAGAGCGCGCCAAACGATTGCCGTCGCAGCCGCTATAGGTCAAAGCTCGAAGCATCGCGCCAAAATCAAAACAGCAAATCCCAAGCTCGCGGGACAATTCGTAGCCCAGAATCTTGGCCCCTCCTCCCAAAGACAAGAAAAGGGTATCAACTGCGTGCGCTTCAACAAACTGTCGCAGATCCTCTTTTACCAAGTCCAGATTGGCATCCAGATCACGGCCGTCGTTGCGCACCTGGTGGTAGAAAATTTCTGCCTCTTCTGGCCAGTAGTCGGCGGCTCCTAGCTTAAACTCAGGTGTCTGTGACAGCAATTCCAGTAAGCGCGCTTCGGCTCCTGCAAAGCCGATACGACGGTACTTGCAGTACTCCTTGAATTCCTTTTCGGTCCACGTCAGGAACACCAGCGATGCCTCTTTGGTGGGGTTGCGACGTGAGCCTGGTGGCCTCTCCAGAATCAATCTCGAAACCAGGTGTTCGTTAGGCCAATTTCCCTCGTGGAAATCCACGTAGTCTGCTCTTTCGTAAGCTCTGCGTAAACGGCGCGCGTGCTTTGCGCTTAGGCCCGGGTTCGTATAGCCCTGGGTTCCGGACCTTGGTCCATCTGCGAATTCGATTCTGTCAAGCCCCTGCTCCTGTTCAGCGAGCAAATAGGCGAGTTCCATGTCGCCCATACGCAAAAAGCAAAAGGGCCTTCGCGCGCGCATCAGGTTCGACAAGAGCTTCGCTTCACCGATGCGGGCGCCGTAGCCATCTTCCTTCTTACCAAAGACGCTTCCGCTTGGGCGCAGGCAACTCTGCAACAACTCTTCGTAGAAGGTCATTGGTTCATTTCTGATTCAACGGAGGGGCGAGCGAGCCCAGCATCGCAAGAGCTCCGCCCTCCATTTTTGCAATGTGCCAGCATCGATTTTACAGCCTCAAAAACAGTTTCGCAGTCGAGTTTCTTCATACAAGCAATGCCATTGGGACAACCGTCAAACCAATGGATCACCGGCGTTCTATTGTGACAAAACAAGCACGGCACATCGCTGAACAAGCCAATAGCGGGCGCCAGCGACTCGGGTGGCAATACTGAAGCGGGGTCCAGAGGCCCAAACAATCCGATAACAGGCGTGCCAACCGCTCCCGCCACATGCACCGGACCTGAGTCAATGGAAATGATCAAGTCACTTATGGCGACCAGTGCTACGAGTTCTTCCCCCTTAAGCTGGCTAGCCAATGATTTCACGCCAGTCAGATTGTCGTATTCAGAAGATCCGTCGCCTTTGTTGGTGCCGAACTGCATAATAACAGCATCGTATTCGGAGTGAACCTTGTTGATCAACGTCTGCCACTTAGAGGCTTCCCATTCTTTGATCCGCCAGTTGGGCCCAGGATTGATGCCGATAAGCAAGCGGTCCCCGGTTCGCTCGTGGTCCAATTCGTAGCGAGTGCGAGCCTTTTGTATCAGGCCAGGTGACGGACAAAGCTTCGGCAGCCGTGCTTTAACTGTTAGTCCACAAGACGCAGCCAGATCGGCTATAAGATGAGTGCTCGTCCCCGACGCAGACGACCTCTCTCCAGTCGTTTGGGGATTGTAAGTCCTGTCTACCAAACTAAAAACCTTGACGTTTGTCGGGAACGTAAAGGGATAGATCCACCATTTATTCGCGTAGACCAAATCCGCCACCCGGGAAAGTGTAACAACCTCTCGCCAGATGGGCGCCGTGATAAAAACAACCAATTTTTCGGGGTGCTGACGACGAACCTCGTCGCAAATCGGCAGACTGCAAAGCACGTCTCCTATCCCACCACAGCGGCAAACGATGATGGCTCTCTTTCGATGTCGGGCGCATTGGAAAGCCAGCCAAAGTGTAAAAGGCATCCATCCGCGGGCGCGCAGTTTAAAACCGAAAAACCGCCGCCACAACGGCCTCAGTCCAGAGCGCACCGGCCCCGGCAGCATTGATATCAAAGACTGTCGAAGCCTAAGCGTAGCGAATTTGCCGAACACGGTGACTTCAAGAACACGCCGAATTTGCAGTCAAAAATGGACGGCCGGCCATATTCACTTTGCGTCCACCACAACAGCTGGAATTTCCTTGGCTAAATCGATCACTTGTTCGCAGTTAGCCACGGCACTCAGCCGGTGCGCGGCGACGACCATGGTGAGCGTCCCACTGAGGCCGCGGAGTGCCTCGAGAAATTTTGCTTCGGTTCCCGTATCGAGGGCGCTGGTTGCTTCGTCCAGAATTAACAATGACGGACGCCGGTAAAGAGCGCGCGCAAGACCGATGCGTTGACGTTGCCCGCCAGAAAGGCGGATACCGCGTTCTCCGACGTTCGTGCCAAAGCCATTATGCAATTCTGCTTCGATGAAGTCGAGTATCTGCGCCATAGCACAAGCTTCACGCAATCGGGCCTGATCGATCTTTTCATCCGGCAGACCAAACGCGATGTTGCGTGCAATCGTATCGTCGATCAGAAAAATATCCTGTGGCACGTAGCCGATGGAAGCCCGCCACGAAGGCACCAACTCTGGTGTGAGGGGCTGTCCATCGATCAGGATCTCGCCTGCCGTCGCGTAGTACAGGCCGAGCAACAAATCAACGAGAGTTGATTTTCCGGAACCGGTCGGGCCAATCACACCCAGAGAAGTGTGCTTAGGAAGGACGAGAGAAAGACCCTCCAACGCTAGGCGCGAGGCGCCTGGATAACGATAACTGACTTCGCACAGAGTAATTGCGTTATTCCAATGAAAAGGATTCGCCGGCATGACAGACTCGACTCTTATTACGGGCGGAGTCGATTTGTCGGTCTCCGCGGCAACAAACTCGTCGTAGACTTCGTCAACCGCATGACGCATGGAGCTTACCTGTGTGAGCTGCGCGTAAACCAACTGAAGCGAAGGCAGCAACCGATAACCCGCCAGAGCCATGACACCAAGGTTCGGGAGAATGTCGGAAAAATCGCGTCCCCTTGCTGCCAGCAGCAAGACCGCCACGACCAGACCGCCGAAAGCGAGCGGCTCTACGAGATAGCGAGCGCTGTTGGCAAAAATCGGAAGCCGCGCGTACATCTCCGCGAGAACTGCTGAATGACGAGAGAACCGGCTGAGAAAATGTTCCTCGGCCCGGTGGACCATAACGGGTTTGATTCCGCCGAGCATCTGTTGCGCTTCGCGATAAGAACCGGCAACAGATGTTCTTAAACTTTCATCGACCTCTCGACGTTTCCGAGTGAGAAGTCGAAAGATGATCACGTAGTAGGCACCGAGCACAATTGCAGCCGATAGAGCGATCACCGGCTGCACCAAAAACAGCGTGACCAGTAGAAGCACTGCGGTGAACACGCGCGCGACTGTATCCAGCAAGGGCAGAAGTACCCCCGCGGTGTAGTTGTTCACGTCGCCAAGGATTTTCTTAAGCAGATCACCAGAGTTGCGCTGAAGAAAATAGGTGTATGGCTGTGATGCCATTCGACGCAGCAAGCGCACGCGCAACCAGTGAGCAAAGTTTTGGGCATAACGAGTGCGGGCGTACTCCGATAGGAGGTTCACTGCGTTTGATAAGAGCAGTGCAACAATGGCGATGATTCCGGCAACCAGAAGGAGTTGCCGGTTTTCCATCGGCGGAAACAGGCTCAGAAACTCCGTGCCGAAATGAGACCGCCGAATGCGTTCAGGATCAGCGGCAATCGCCAGGAACGGAAAGATTGATGTGATGCCGATTACCTGGAAAAGCGCCTGGGCAAGCGAGAGCGAAAAAATGGCGGCCAGTTTCACTCTGCCGTACGGCCGCGCGAGAAAGAGAACGCGCCGGATCAGGTCGGCAACGTTATGAATAAACGGAGGCAAGGCGGTTCCGAGTTACGCTTTCAAGAAAAATGGCACATTGCATCTCGCAACGGCGGGACGGCGAATTATCCGCGGGAAACACTCTGGTGTCAAAGGTTGCCGGACTACCGACCTTCAACCTAAAAGGGCGGCGGCGTGTTCTCCTGCAAGCGCGCTTCGCGACTTTTACAAAGACGCGGCACCTTCCGCAAACTGCCCGACGGTGGGATCGTAACGATAAACGGCAACAACCTCCAGGCCAATTACGAAGGCGGTGACGGGAATGATCTCACGCTGACAGTTGTGCCGTAATAAGGCGTGACGGCTGATTGTGGAATGCAGCAGCTTTACAGATTGCCGACCAGCTTTTGCTGTGCACCTCTCCTCGCTTCAAGCTGGGTACTCACTTTCTGCAATCCCGCAGTAAGCGCTTCAATTTGCTTTTGCTGGCGCACAGCATTCGCTTCCAATTCTTGCACCTTATGTTGCTCTTCGACAAACGCCTTGTGCTCTTTAAGAAACTCGTTGAGCAACATCGCGTTCACGGCTTCGTAGCGCACACTGTAGGGCTTACCGTCTTTGTCGCGCACGACGAGATCGGAATTCACTTTCTCGACTTGCTCGGCCACCAGCCCGAATTGCGGGACACCGTCAGGATCAAGCTCGTGCTTGTAGCGGAATGTGACCGGTTTTAGTGCGAGGATTGCTTCGCTCGCTTGATCCATTGGTTTCACATCCTCTTTGAAT
The DNA here is from genome assembly GCA_003219465.1 of Verrucomicrobiota bacterium. Lineage (GTDB taxonomy): Bacteria > Verrucomicrobiota > Verrucomicrobiia > Chthoniobacterales > UBA10450 > Udaeobacter. The sequence continues at coordinate 18,999 of QHOX01000085.1, forward strand.
CTTGCTGAGGAAACAATTGTTCCAAGGTGGCCATCGGTGTCGATAATGACCCCGACACCTCCGGCAACAGTCGATCCGCTGATGCCAGCGATGAATGTGTGTTTATGACTATCTACCGTGCCGATGCGGATCTTATTGTTGTCGGCGCGATTTCCAGCATTTCCGATATAGATATTGTTGTTGCCTGTGTGAAGGTTATAGCCGGCTGAAACTCCCAATGCAATGTTGTTGTCGCCGGTGTTTCGATAGAGCGCATTCACTCCGGCAGCCGTGTTGTTGCTGCCAATTCATTGGTATAGAGCGCACCAGCACCGATGGCCGTGTTGGTGTTGCCACTGGTGTTGCTGAAAAGCGCAGAAGACCCGTTGGCGGTGTTGTCGTTTCCAAAAGCATTGCCCCAGAGCGCTTGAGAACCCGTGGCAGTGTTGGTGTTGCCGTTGATGTTGAAAAGGAGCGCATTAAAACCCATGGCCGTGTTGGCAGAGCCGGTGCTGTTGAACTCGAGCGCATTAAAACCGCTGGCCGTGTTGTTGACCCCGATTGTGTTGCTAAAGAGTGCGAGAGCGCCGTTGGCCGTATTGCCCTCGCCGGTCGTATTTTTAGAAAGCGCAGCATAACCGCTTGCCGTGTTGAAGTTGGCGGTCGTGTTGTCTTGCAGCGCCGTCCAACCAGTGGCGGTGTTCCCGCTGCCGGTTGTATTGAAATAGAGGGCGTCAACACCATTGGCCGTGTTGTTGCCGCCGGTGATGTTGCTATAGAGCGCTTGAGAACCGTTGGCCGTATTGCCGAAGCCGGCTGTGTTGCTGAAAAGCGCATCAAAACCGGTTGCCGTGTTATCGCTTACAAACGCTTGTGAAATGTCGAGATTAAAAAGCGCATCAGTACCCTCGGCGGTATTCCGGTGGGGATAGCCTCCGTCAGGCGGTGGATCAACAGCTCGCGCTTGCGGCAAAAGCGCAAAGCAGGCGAGCACGAACGGAATGAGAAGGAATGCGCCCAAAAGCGAGCGGTTCTTTAGATTTGTTGATGGGAGAGTTGTCGTTTTCATGAACGACATCGTATAAGGCCACGCCCGGGGTGGCGAGACAGAAAACCGCAATTCTCTCAGCGATTTACTGAGCGACGTGCAACGCCATTACGGGATGAATCTCCCAAACAGCATACTGAGGCAGTCTCTTTCTGCGGTTCGACTGATCTTTGGGCGCGTGCCCTATATCCCAGAATGCTTTGCCGATTACTGTGATGATCGGCGTTTCGCACGTTGGCTATTTGCCGCGTTGTACGTCCTTTTCTGGCCACGAATCGGCTTTACTTTCAACGAACGCCATAGGCACAATCGCGCTATGAAATCTCCCATTCTGTCCTGCGCCATGGTTCTAACACTTGCGCTCGGTGCTCTGAACGCCATCTACGCCGACAGCGCCACCTGGAATCTGAACCCGATCAGCAACGACTGGAACACCGCTGCCAACTGGACGCCGGCGACTGTGCCCAACGGACCGAACGATGTTGCGACGTTCGGTGTCTCTAGCACGACGGACGTTTCTATTACCGCGTCGATCGAAGTGAACAGCATCGTGTTCAGCCCGGGGGCCAGCGCGTTCATCATCACTCCCAGCCCTGCGAACGGCGCGATAGTGCTTACGATCAGCGGCGCGGGAATCACAAACGATTCAGGAATCACCCAGAATTTTGTAACTTATGGCGACGAAGACAGCAGCAGTTTCATCTCCTTAACTGGTTCGGCAACTGCGGGAAGCGGAACCATATTGACCTGCAATGGAGGTCCCGCAGGCGGTGGCCGTGGCCAAATATATTTTAACGATACCACCAATGCGGGGGACGCCACGGTGGTCAGCAATGGGGGCTATATATTTTTCTATGATGACTCGAGTGCTGCCGACGGCACAATCATTGCTAATGCCTCTGACAACGGCTTTGTCACCATGGGCTCAGCGAGTGCGGGCAATGCCACACTGATCGCGAATGGCGGGTTCATTGAAATAGACGGCAATGGTCCGAATACGGCACGATTCGAGCTTTACGACACCGGCACCCTCTATATCGGCTACGGCGGACAGGATGCAATG
>QHOX01000085.1:21115-21559 GCA_003219465.1 Verrucomicrobiota bacterium
GATCAAAGCCTTACCGTGGGCAGGAATAACCTGAGCACGGTCTTTTCAGGAGTAATTCAGGACGACCTTTTTCCTCCAGACCTGGAAAGCTCTCCCGTTGCGGGCCAGGTACAGCCCACGGTCACAGGCTACCTTATCAAGGTCGGCAGCGGCACGTTAACTCTTAGTGGTGCCAGCCATTACAAGAAAATAACGACAGTCATAGCAGGCGCATTGAACGTTGCCAACAAGAATGGCTCAGCTACCAGCAAGAGAGCAGTTAATGTCGACGCGGGCACACTCGGCGGCACGGGAACCATTGCCGGGGAAGTGAACGTGGGCAACGGCAGTGGCGAAGGAGCTTTCCTGAAACCGAGCATTGGCGGGATCAAGCCCAGCAGCCTGAGCATTCATCGTGCACTTAATTTGAAGGCAGATTCAACGTACACCTACAAGCTGAACACT
>QHOX01000085.1:21645-32254 GCA_003219465.1 Verrucomicrobiota bacterium
TATCAGCAACACCGCCGCGACCCCGATCAGTGGCACGTTCGCCAACCTGCCCGACGGATCAACGTTTACGGTAGGCTCCAACACTTTTGAGGTGAGCTACGAAGGCGGCGACGGCAACGATCTCACCCTCACGGTCGTGCAGTAGTCATCACGAATTCGCTTTACTTTCAAAGAGCGCCGTAGGCACAATTGGCGCCATGAAATCTCCTATTCTGTCCTGCGCCATCGTTTTAACCATTTCACTCGGTGCGCTGAGCGCCGTCTATGCCGGCAGCGCGACTTGGAGTGCTAATCCAATCAATGGCAACTGGAACACAGCCGCTAATTGGATGCCCAACACAGTGCCGAATGGGCCGGCCGACACGGCCACCTTTGCCACCTCGCAGCGCAGAAGTATCACGCCAACGGAGCCGACCGAGGTTAATTCGATCGTGTTCAGTGCCGGCGGATCTGCCTTTACCATAATGAGTGGGGTTGGTGCGCCCCTTACCATTAGCGGAATCGGTATTGTTAATCAGTCGGGCCTGACTCAGACTTTCGTCTCGCCGGCGACCCTCTCGATCTTTTTCACCGATGTCGCGTCCGCAGGCGAGCAGACGGCTTTCACGAATAGCGGCGCGGACGTGAGTGGCGGCTTAGGCGGTTTAACCCAATTTAGCGGCACGGCGAGTGCCGGCAGCGCGACCTTCACGAATTTTGGTACCAGCCAAACCGGTGGGGCAACGGGCGGGACGACAGAGTTCCTCGATAACTCCACCGCCGCTCAGGGAACGTTTGTTAACAACGGAGGCCTGGCAACGATCGCACACGCCGGCAGCACCATCTTCCGCGGTAACGCCACTGCGGGAACCGGCTCTTTCACTAACAATCAGGGCGTGCTCATCAGTTTTCCTGGCGAGATCGACTTCTACGATAACGCCGGCGCTGATCACGGGACTTTTATTAACCATGGAACGATCGTTTTCTTTGATAGCTCAACGGCAGCGAACGGCATCTTCACGATTGGCGGGAGCGATGGAGGCGGAACTATAAGCTTCACCGACACCTCGAGCGCGGGAAACGCCAATTTCACTCTGCTCGAAGACACTGAGATCCATGTGCAAGCAAATGCGAACCTGGGGAATGCCGTGATGACGGCGAATGGCGCCACTGAATCCGGCTTTGGTAGCTCGGTTGACTTGCACGATAGTACGACCGCGGATCACGCCACACTCATTGCAAACGGCGGGACGCTTAATGGCCAGCTCGGATTGCAGGGCATTTTTGACTTCGAAGACGACTCGACGGCCGCCGAAGCCACGCTGATTATCAATCCGGGCACGGTAGCAGACGCCGTTGGGGGAGCGATCGGATTTGGCAGTGGGGCGAGCGCCGGCGATAGTAACATTACAGTCAACGGAGCCGCGGTCACCGGGGACCTCGCTGAAGGACTCCTGACCTTCAGCGGGAGTGCGAGAGACGCTAACGCGACCGCCGCTAACGCCTCCATCACCGCCACTGGCGGATCGAATGGTGGGAGAGGCGGCGACATCGAATTCCTGCGCGACGCTCTCGGCGGCACTTGTAGCATTGAGCTGCTTGGAAATGCTCAACTCGACCTGGCGCCGGACAGAATGCACGACCTCACGATTGGCTCCCTTGCAGGTGAAGGCAGAGTTTTCCTCGGCGGCCACGGCCTGATCATCGGGAGCAACAATCTCAGCACGACCTTCGCCGGAAAGATCTTTGACGGCCAAGGTGGCAGCACTCCTCCCGGATTCCTCTCGAAGATTGGCACTGGGACTCTCGAGTTGGCCGGTGCCATGAGTTACACGGGAGGCACCACGGTATCCCGTGGCACGCTGCTGGTAACCAACATTACAGGCTCAGGCACTGGTAGCGGGCCAGTAATTGTGACTGCAGGGACCTTGGGTGGCGATGGAGTTATCTCAGGTTCGGTAACTATCGGCAGTGGGAGCGGCGCGACCGCCTTCCTCGCGCCCTCGGCCGGCACAAACAGGAAATCCACTCTTACGATGCAGAGCTCTCTTACTTTCCAGGCGGATGGGACCTATACCTGCACCTTCAAAGCCAGAAACACCAAAGCTAGGACCGACAGGATCAACGCCAGCGGTATAACAATCAACAGCGGCGCCAGTATTAATCTGCTCGGAACGGTGCAAGGTCAGCTGCAGATAGGACTGGCTTTCACCATCATCAGCAATACGTCAGCCGATCCCATTGCCGGCACCTTCAGCAACCTGCCCGATGGCGGCATTGTCACGATCAACGGCAACAATCTCCAAGCCAGCTACGAAGGCGGCGATGGGAACGATCTCACGCTCACGGTCGTGCCGTAGTTATCGCGAATCGGCTTGACTTTCACAGGGCGCGATCGGCACAATCGCGCGATGAAATCTCCCATTCTGTCCTGTGCTATGGTTCTAACGTTTTCAGGTGCGCTGAACGCCGTCTACGCCGACAGCGCCACCTGGAGCCTGAATCCGATCAGCAAGGACTGGAACACAGCTGCAAACTGGATGCCGCCCACGGTCCCTAATGGATCAGCGGACACAGCGACCTTCGGTGTTTCCAATGTCCTGGATCCCAGGTTGCGGTTTCGCCATGAGGCCGTCGAGGTCAACGGCATCGTCTTTACCCCGGACGCGAGCGCTTTCACAATCGTCCTCAACCACGCGTCACTCCTCATCACCGGCTCGGGGGTATCGAACAACTCGGGAGTCGTCCAGAACTTCTTCGCTGGAGCCGGCGCGGTCAACTTCTACGGGACTGCAAGCGCGGGGAGTTTGACCGTCTATACCAATGGCGGCGGTACTCAGAGCGATGTACCCGGCGGCGTAGTGAATTTTTCAGATGATGCCACCGCCGACGACGCGACCTTCATCAACCTTCGGCCAAATGGCGGTCTTTTTGGTGGGGAGACGGTATTCTTCGATAATTCCAGCATCGGTAACGCCACCGTCATTAACGATGGTGGTGCTGACACGACTGTCTTCAGCGCTGCGGTGGGCGGCAACCCCACCATCGTCAACAATGCCAGCATGGTTGCCGAGGATGATGGTGGCTCCACTCTCTTCTATGGTGGGGGGCCGGGGAACGGCACGGTGACATGTAACGGCAGCGCACTCCCGGAGACACACTCCAGCGGCGCCGTTCACTTCAATGTCCATTCGACTGCCGGCAACGCAACCCTGATCGCTAACGGCGGAGTGGCCGGAGGAGTAGGTGGTTTGATCCAGTTTACGGGGTCTTCCATGGGTGCAACGTCACGGGTGGAAGTTTTCGGTAACGGAACTTTAGACATTAGCGAGCACGATCTTCCAAATGTGCGGGTTGGCTCCCTCGAAGGAGACGGTCTTGTTTTTTTAGGGCCGGTGAAGCTGGTGGTGGGGAGTAATGGACTTAGCACTACGTTTTCCGGAGTAATAGAAGACACTGGCGAGCTGACAAAGCTCGGTAACGGCACGCTTACCTTGAGCGGAGCGAATACTTACACCGGCGGGACCACCGTCAGCGATGGCGTTCTGTTGGTCAGTAACAGGAGTGGTTCTGGCACCGGCACCGGCGCGGTGCAGGTGGACGCCGGCACGCTGGGCGGGAGGGGGATCATCTCGGGCGCTGTAACCGTTGGCACAGGCTCTGGAACAGGCGCATTTCTGTCGCCCAGCGAAGAAGCACTCAAACAGTTGACCTTAACCATCCAGAGCGCGCTCACCTTCAAAGCCGATGGCACCTATACCTATCGCTTAAACACCAGGAAAACGAAAGCGGACAAAATTATTGCCGACGGAGTGACGATCGAGGCTGGCGCGACATTCGCCTTTGTAGGAATCGGTAATCGCGCTTTAACACCGGGCACGGTTTTCACTGCGATCAGCAACACGAGCGCAAACCCGATCAGCGGCACGTTCAGCAACCTGGCCGATGGCTCAGTGTTCACTGCTAACGGCAACAATTTTGAAGCGAGCTATGAAGGCGGCGATGGGAACGATCTCACCCTCACCGTGGTGCCGTAGTCATCACGAATTCGCTTTACTTTTAAAGGCCGCCATGAGCACAATTGCCGCCATGAAATCTCCCATTGTGTCCTGTGCCATGGTTCTAACACTTGCGCTCGGTGCTCTGAACGCCATCTACGCCGACAGCGCCACCTGGAATCTGAACCCGATCAGCAACGACTGGAACACCGCTGCCAATTGGACGCCGGCGACTGTGCCCAACGGACCCTCCGATACGGCGACGTTCGATATCTCCAAGATCACCTCTGTCTCTATCTCGGCTACCACACAGGTTAATAGCGTCGTGTTCAATCCAGGGGCGAGCGCGTTCAGAGTAAGGGTGCCCGCCTCGCTGACGTTGAACATCAGCGGCAATGGACTAACGAACAATTCCGCAACGATACAGAATTTTGTGACCGCCGGCGAGCAAGCAACCATCCAGTTTAGTCAGAACGCGACCGCGGGAAGCCTGATTTCCATTACGAACAAAGGCGGACTCACGAGTTTCGTCGGCAGTGCGACGGCTGGTACAGCTATGATTATCAATAACGGTTTTCCCGATTTGGGAACGACAGCGTTCTTCGAGCAGTCGAGCGCAGGCAGCGGCACCATCATCAACAATGGCGGGACGTCCTTCAGCGGTGGACTGACGGAATTCTTCGACACCGCCACTGCAGGTGATGGAACGTTTATTGTGAACGGTAGTGCAGTTCAGGACGGGGTAGGCGGACAGGGAGAGCTGATATTCCAAGGAAGCTCCACCGCTGGTAATGGCACTTTTACCGTTAACGGCGGCGACGGTGCCGGTGCCTCCAATGGGGAGGTCTTTTTCTTCGACACTGCCAGCGCGGGCGAAGGCACTTTTACTCTCAACGGAGGGTTCCTCTTTTTCGCCGCTGGTTCGGCCTCCACCGCAGCAAATGCGACGCTTATTGCTAATCGTGGGCCGAACGGCGGAGCGTTGATTATGTTCGCGGGTGCTTCCACGGGAGGCACAGCGCGCGTCGAGGTTTTTGGCAACAGTGAATTGCAAATCGACTCACACGACCCGCCTGGGCTGACGATCGGTTCGCTCGAAGGCGACGGTCATGTACATCTCGGAGCCAATAGCCTGACGGTGGGCACCAATAATCTGAGCACGACTTTTTCCGGTGTGATCCAAGGTAGCAATGGCGGTCCGTTGAGTAAGCTTGGCGGCGGCACGCTGATCCTGAGCGGGAACAACAGGTACGGGAGCGGCACAATGATCAGCGACGGAGTGCTGAAAATAAATAATGAGAGCGGCTCCGGCACGGGCACAGAACCGGTGAGCGTTTTGGCCGGCACCCTCGGCGGCAGTGGCATCATCACGGGCGCCGTTACCATTGGGACCGGCAGTGGGACTGGCGCGTTCCTTGCCCCGACAGTTGGAAGCAATGTGCAGGCCACGCTCACCATCCAGAGCGCGCTCACTTTCAACGCCGATGCGACCTACACTTACACCTTCAGGAAGAACCGGAACGGGACCAGGACCGACCAGGTGATCGCCAACGGGGTCACCATCAACAGCGGTGCGATGATTGTCCTAAGCGGCCACACCAGCGTAGCCTTGAGACAGGGACTGGTACTGACCGTGATCAGTAACACGTCAGCTAATCCCATTAGCGGCACCTTTAGCAACCTGCCCGATGGCGGGATCGTGACGGTAAACGGCACTAACCTCCAAGCCAGCTACGAAGGCGGCGACGGGAACGATCTCACGCTCACGGTGGTGCCATAGGTAGCAGTATTTTCCGGCTATAGCCTCTCAACCCTTTCTTCTAACCAGTAGTCATCAGTAAACCAACGAAAGAAGGAAATTCCATGCCCCAATCATTTCCATTAACACCTGCAACTAATCCAACGAGCCGGTCGGCTCGGCGGCTTGCGTTCCTCCTCATTCCGCTCGCGCTACAATTCGCCCATGCTGACAGCGCCACCTGGAATCTTAATCCGACCAACGGCGACTGGTACACAGCTGCAAACTGGACGCCCAACACGGTTCCAAATGGACCGGGCGACATCGCTACTTTCGATGTTTCCACTATCACAGACATTTCACCGGCGCCGGGTACGGGTAGCATAGAGGTCGATAGCATCGTCTTCAATCCGGGCGCGAGCGCTTACACCATTACTGTGCCCTGGTACTTGGGAGAGTTTAATTATTTCCTGTACATCAGCGGGACGGGAATCGTGAACAACTCAGGCGTTTCGCAAAACTTTGTAAACCTCGAAGATGACGGGGTTATTTTTGAGAATAACGCGACGGCGGGGAACCTGACGGTGTTTTCCAACCCCGCCAGCGCAAACCTGGATCGAAGTGGCGGTATTACGTTTTTCCTAGATAACTCCAATGCTGGTAATGGCATGTTCATAAACGGCGGCGATGAACTAGCGGGCGGGTCCACGCAATTCTATGACAATTCGAGTGCAGGAAATGCCACAATCATCAACGAGGCCGCGGGACCTGGGGACAGCATTGGCGGCGCGACATATTTTTTTGAAAACGCGACTGCAGGAACAGCCACAATCATTAACGAAGGAGGTGCCGTCGCCGACAGCGGAGGAGGATTAACCCATTTCGACAACGACGCGACCACAGCCGATGCCACAGTGATTAACAATGGCGGCTCGGTTGAAGGTGCACAGGGCGGCTCTTCGGATTTTCTCGGGGCGTCGCCGAGCAATGGTACGTTCATTGCCAACGGCACCTTCAGCGGATTAGGAGCCGGCCGGATTTTTTTTACGGATTCTGCTGGGGGGACGCCCCGGATCGAGCTCTTCGGCACCGGCGCACTTGAGCTTGGATCAAGAATTCAATCGAATCTGACTATCGGTTCGATAGAAGGGGATGGCTTTGTCTTCCTGGGCCCGAAGGCCCTCATCGTAGGTAGTAACAACCTGAATACCCTCTTTTCCGGTGTCATAGGAGGGAACCGCGGCTCATTGACCAAGATCGGCACCAGCACGCTTGAGTTGACCGGCGCGAACACCTACACGGGCGGCACCACGATTGAAGCCGGTAGCCTGGTGATCAATAACACAACAGGATCGGGAACCGGTAGTGGTGTAGTCCAGGTGAACGCAGGCCGTCTGGGCGGCAGAGGCAGCATAACCGGCCCAGTCACGGTCGGGACGGGAAGCGGTCCTGGCGCGCTTTTGGCGCCCGGACGACGTGGAGGAAAACCGGACACGCTGATCATCCAGAATGCGCTAACCTTCAATTCCGACGCGACCTATTACTGCGGGTTGAATAGCAGAAGTGTCAGGGCGGACGAAGTGGTGGCCGATGGTGTGACCATCAAGGGCGCGCAGTTTTCTTTGGTGGGCCGTGGCGGACTTCCGCTGCCGGAGGGCACAGTTCTTACCGTGATTAACAACACCTCCGCGACCCCGATTTCAGGCACGTTCGCCAATCTTCCTGACGCCTCCACGTTCACCATCCACGGCAACACGTTCCAGATCAGCTACGAAGGTGGCGATGGGAATGATCTTACCCTTACAGTAGTCCCGTAACTCGATCTATGAATACCAATCTGACAATCTTCTTGACTCTTACTTTTTCCTTTATCCTTGATGCTTATGCCGACAGCGCGACTTGGAATCTTAACCCGACCAGCGGCGACTGGAACACGGCTGCAAATTGGACGCCGCCCACGGTGCCGGATGGCTCGACTGATGTTGCGACCTTTGATCTGTCTAATACGACTGGAGTTTCCCTATCCGCCACCACCAGGGTAGACAGCATCATCTTCAACCCGGGCGCCAGCAGTTATACAATCGTTGCCGCCTTTGAACTAAACCTGGACGGCCTCGGTATCATCAATAACTCGGGCGTCACACAGTCCTTTGTCGTTTTGCAGCTTCCGGGAAACATTAACTTCCAAAATAGCGCGACTGCGGGCGACGCCCATTTTAGGACGGGCCCCAGCCGCAACCAAATCACCGGGGTCGCATTTTACGACACCGCAAGTGCCGCTAACGCAACCTTTGTCAACCGTGGTGGAGATCTTCCCGGAACTACGCTCTTTTTCGATTCGTCGACCGCGGGCGACGCAATGATCACTAACCATCCTGGAAATCCCAATGGCGCATTCACTATCTTCCTGAATAACTCGAATGCGGGCACAGCGACTATCGTTTCCGAGGGAGAAGGCCCGGGGAACAGCGGCGTGCAGTTCCGCGGTCATTCCAGCGCGGATCAGAGCACGATTATCGGCGGGGGTGGAGGGGTTGGCCAGGCCGGACAGATCGCTACTTTTACCGATTACACAACTGCAGGCAGCGCGACGATAATCGCCAATGGCGGAACTCAAAGTGGCGCACCGGGCGGCTTGATCATTTTCTACAGCTTCTTAGGAGGTGCGGCGACCGCCGAGAATTCAACGCTTATCGCCAACAGTGGCAGCAACGGCGGTCTTGGGGGGATGATTTCCTTTTCTGAAGGGACGCGAGGCGACAACGCACGGGTTGAGCTTTCGGATGGGACGGTGCTCAGCATCGAGTCCCATAACGCGCCTGGTATGAGTCTTGGCTCCATCGAAGGAGCCGGTCATGTGACACTTGGTGCCAACAATCTCACAACGGGTAACAACAACCTGAACACGACTTTCTCTGGGGTCATCGAGGATGGGACTTCTCCGGGTGGCTCGCTAACAAAGGTGAGAGAGGGCGAATTGGCTCTTAGTGGCGCCAACACCTACACCGGCGGAACAACAGTCACCGCGGGCGCACTCAAGGTGGGCAACACGAGTGGCTCTGGAACCGGCACTGGGGCCGTGCAGATTAGTGCCGGCACACTCGGCGGCTCTGGAGTGATTGCCGGGGTGACTACGGTGGGAACGGGCAGCGGCGCAGGATCGTTCCTGGAGCCGAGCACCGACGCGAGCAGGCCGGCCACACTGACGATTCAAAGCGCGCTAACCTTCAAAGCCGACGGCACCTATACCTATAAGCTCACCACCAAGAGAGCCAGGGCGGACCAGGTGATCGCCAATGGCGTAACTATCGAGAGCGGTGCGCAGTTTAGTTTTGTAGCGGTTGCGAACAAGAGGCTGACTGTCGGCACAGTGTTCACCGCGATCAGCAACACCAGCGCCAACCCGATCGCGGGCACGTTCGCCAACCTGCCCGACGGCTCAACGTTCACGGTGGACCCCAACACCTTTCAGGCGAGTTACGAAGGCGGCGACGGCAACGATCTCACACTCACGGTTGTGCCGTAAGGCGGTACAGCGTAGCGGCTAATTTGGAACGCGGCAGCTTTACAGATTGCTGACCAGAGTTTGCCGTGCACCTCTCCTTGCTTCAAGCTGCGCGCTCACTTTCTGTAGGCCCGCAGTAAGTGCTTCAATTTGCTTTTGCTGTCTTGCGGCGTTGGGCTTCCTGCTTTGCGACAATAGACCTTAGTTCCTGTGGCGATCCGATCAATGGCGTCTTTTCGGCATCCAGCTTGGTCTGTGCGACAAGATTCTCGTTACCGCCGAAATGATAAATTGCGACAGCGCCGTGAATCGTCTGGCAAAAGAAAAATAACCCTGTTTTGCGAGACGCTCGCCGCGCTCCCGGTAGAATTCCGGATCATCCGGTGCCCAAGTCGCCAAGCCATCTACATAGCGGTTGTACATGCAAAACGCCGCGGCGATAAGGACCGTGTCGTGAATCTCCAGGTCTGTGGCGCCGGCCTTGCGGGCTTTGTCGACTACTTCCACTGTCACGTGCTTCCCACCCTGTCGCACATTGTTCGCGATATCGAGAAGCGCCTTCAACTTTTCCGTCAATGGCGCCTTTTCGGCGTCAAGCTTGGTCTGTGCGACAAGATTCTCGTTACCGCCGAAATGATAAGCGGCGACAGCGCCGTGCATCGTCTGGCAATAGAAACAGTCATTGCGTGACGAAACGAAAGTCGCGATTAGTTCACGTTCTCCGCGTGACAGCGTGCTCGGTCCTCGCAACAAAATGTTCACAAGTTGATTCAACGGCTCCGCCGTTTCGGGCCGGTAGATTTGAAGGGCCCGCATGCCGGGTACTCCTTCCTGAAGTTTTATATGAGGCATCTTCCCACCGTATCAGTTGCAACCCGGCAAAACAATAATTACAACTGATCATGGTCTCTTTTTGGACGGATGCCGTGTTGGAGCCGCTAGTCGTGTTACTTATCAGGGCGTCGCCGCGCAGTCGAGTCGCACGCTGGGTTTGGCGTGCTCTTGTCGAGTGCCGGCGTTCGCTCATACCGGCACTAATTCGCGACGGGATTATGCGTGTTCGCGGGAACGTTCCCTCGTGATAGTAGTGTTTGTGCAGCCAGCTTTGCTCGTTTTATTATTTGGATTTCGCCTGCACCTTGCCCTCCGCAGCCAGCACGCATAGATGCCCGTTTTGCCCCCGGCCTCCGATGTCGCGCTCCGATTGCGCGTAGGTCTTGCCGGCCCGCATTAATTATCGCCATGGATAACCGGCGTAGATTGGTAAGTCGGCTGCAAGGTTGCATCGAACAACTGTTTCCCAATTGGACGCACCGGCGACGCCGGCATAGATGGGATCGCCAGTGGCTCAACCCCGAATTTAGCCCCTTCTGGAAAACCGACCAGCCG
>QHOX01000085.1:32303-32820 GCA_003219465.1 Verrucomicrobiota bacterium
ATCAACGCGTCATCGACGTGGGCTGTGGGAATGGTGAGCTTAGCCGGTGGCTGTCTGCCCAGGATTTTGCCGTTCTCGGTCTCGACTACAGCGCCGCGGCGATTGAGAAGTGCCGCCGCCTCTCCGCTGGACAGCCCAACGCACCGACCTTTGAAGTCGCCGACCTTTGCGACGAGAATCTGCAATTGGAACCGGCCTCTAGCCTGCTCGACCGTGGTTGCTTCCACCGCACCGTCGGGAACCTTCGCTGCGTCTTTGCTCAAAACATCGCTCACGCCACTGTTGAGGGGGGCCACTTCCTCCTGCTTGCCGCGACGTTCCAGGGTCCGCGAGTTGTGAACTACACCCGCGTCCGCTCCGAGCAACAACTTCGCGAACACGTCGGGGAAATTTTCGGCAACTACTTCATCATCGAGCGAGCCGAACCCGCTTTAATCAACGTCCGCGAGGGTCAGGAAGCAGTGCCTGCTGTAGCTTTCTGGATGGTCCGCAAATCCAAGTCGTCTACGTCTGACTA
>QHOX01000085.1:32884-33422 GCA_003219465.1 Verrucomicrobiota bacterium
CAACTCCAACCGGCTTTACTGAGATTGTCAGCGATCATTTCCCAGTACTTCACGTTGCGGCGTCTGCCTCTTTTCCTCTCCACATGAGTTCTTGGGCTGGTTCTAACTTTCCGGCGAGCGTCCGATGTAGCGGCACCAGGCAGCTACACGGTTCGCAGTGAAATTTCAAGGACGAGGGGGACCCGCAATTTTCTTACAATTACACGCGTCGCACGCCCGCGTACTGGTGTAAAAACTCAATCAACCTGTCCCATGTTTGTTTGGACACCGACAGTCAAGAAGTCGACGGCCCAGCCATCGCCTCCGTCACCACCGTTATCGATAGTGAGAGTAAGCACATTGCTGGCGTCTAACGAGGCGGGATCCAGGCCAATGGAGAAGAATTGCACGTATGGTCCCGTTTGTAAGAGGCTGTTAAGCGTGCTTTTCAGCGCAGCGTCAACGGTGCCGTTGATACAGGCTTTGAACGGCTGTCGCCAAAGGGGAAACTGAAAGTCGTCTGCAGCGATCCCGAGGGTAAATGTGTCGATCTGGCTTC
>QHOX01000292.1 GCA_003219465.1 Verrucomicrobiota bacterium
ACCGAATTGAACAATGGCCTGAGAGATTTGACCCTGAGTCAGGTAAAGCCTGCCTAAACTATTGTGAGCGACTGCCAGCTTCGGATCCGCACCAAGCGCCGAGACATAATGCATTCTAGCCTCCTCCAGATCGCCTTTTGCAAATAGCGCGTCCGCCAATTTAAGTTGAGCGTCGACATGATCGGGTTTGAGTTGAACCGCCCGCTGTAACTCCTTGATTGCATCATTTCCTTTTCCTCCTGAGGCAAGGAACAATGCATGATTGTAATGCGCTTCGGGCGAATCCGGCAGGAGACGCGCCGCTGCTTCGTAGTAAGGTCCGGCTTCGTCCCCGCGTCCCAGTCGCTGGAGCAAGCTGGCGTAATTGAAATGGAATTCGCCGTTATTTGGCTGAAGATGCAACGCCTCTTCCATATGCGGCGCGGCTGCATCAAATTTGGCTTGCGCCGTCAAGACAACGGCAAGGTTCATATGCGATTTGGCGTCAGCCGGCTTGAAGCTCAGCGCAGTTTTGTATTGTTCTTCCGCGCGCTCCCATTGGCCTTCTTTTTGCAACGCCAGGCCATAATCAAAATGCTGCTTTGCGCCAACTGGCACATCCTCGACGAGCCATGCCCGCCGTTGGAGCTCTGGAACCATCAGGTGCGTCTGCCAAAACCAGAGCGCGCTTAACGGCAGCACAAATACTGTCGCCCATTTTAGGCCGTGCAAAGCCCAACTTGGAAGAAAACCGCCCAGCGACACGTCAGACGTCCCACCGGCAAGCCCAAGGGATTGGCGTGTGGAGCGCTCTCGAACTTTCCAAATAAAACCATCGTAATAAAAATGGAGCAGCGTGGACGCTGTGACCACGCCAGTGAGGATGCGTTTAACAGTTTCTATCCCAAGATGCGCATTAAAATAACTGAGCGAGCCATAGGCGAAGACCAGCCCGACATAGAGCCCGATGAGCGAGCCGCTCCGTCGAAAGACGAAGCGCATGAATCCGCCGATGTTGCTATCCTTCTCCACACGATTGCGGTTGTATATCCAGACGAGCGAGAGGTATTGCACGTCGTGGAAGACTTCGAACAGTGCGATACCTACAAGAATATTCGCGACGAGATTATTGCAGTACCACCAAAAGGCGATGCTGGTGGCGAGTAAAGCCACCTTCACGGGATTGGGTCGCTTCCCTACGATCCATAGCCGACCGAAATGGAGGAGAAAAAGGACCGAAACCGCGATGGCCGCAAAAAGGAACAGCTGTTGGCCGTGATGAACGACCGATGCGGGGATAAAAGGTCCGCCACACATGTAGTACGTATCGAGCGTGTCGCTTAGCCGGTATGGTGAAAGTGCTACTGCTGTTGCGAACCAGATTACGCACATCGCGAAATCGAGCCGGCGGGTGAGAGCGTCGAAGGTTCCCGTTTTCGCATCATAGATGCGACAGAACCCATAAGTTTGCATCAATCCGTGCCAGACGCCCCAAAAGAAAACGACCAGCAAGATTCCTTTTAGATCCCACCAAAAGAAAGCTGTGCAGACCGCGAGAAGGAATAGCGGCGCGAGAATAAACCGCCACTTGAAGCGTTCGAACAAAGCGCGGTCACCGTAGGCACGGATCATCCCCGGCAAGTGATGTCCCATTGCTCCAAACGCCGCGACAAAAAGATAAATGTCTTGCGGGCTCCAGCGCGCTTGCGCCAGCGCAAAAGCCGGCAGCAACAAAAGCGGCGTGCCTACATACAGAATCAGGTCACGCCACGAATCGAGTATCCACAACTTCGGCCTGGACCCGGCAGCGGGAACTGCCGGAACGGTTTGAGGACGTGAAAATGCACTGAGCTGCTGCATCAGTTCGGGAACCAAGTTTTCCTTAACTCACCGGAAAATCAATCCCGGAGTTCAGGCAAAGCCGGCATCGATTCTATATCTTGTGCGCGCGTTCTCTGCGTGGCGTGCGAAGCTAATGTGAGACGGTGCAAGAGAATCAAGTCAAAAAACGAAAAGAGAACGAACAAGACCGCGATTTCCTTTGTATCGTCAGCGACGCATTCCGGGTCTTCGCACGGCGTTCGTCCATGATGCTCGGCAGCGCCTGGGCATTTGCTGGAGCTGTACTTGTCATTGTCGTCTGGATCCTCACCGGCCCAACGTTTCATTTCTCCGACACCTGGCAACTGATCATAAACACCGCCACGACAGTCATCACATTCCTGATGGTGTTCCTGATTCAGAACACACAGAATCGTGACGCCAAAGCAATGCATCTCAAACTTGATGAGATGATACGCGCACTGAAGGGCGCGCGAAATCAACTTGTGGATCTGGAAGATCTTTCTGACGAGGACTTAAAGAAACTCGAAGAGCAATTTCAACGGTTACGAAAAAAAGCAGAACACAACGGAACGCACTCCCGCAACGCGGGATCCGCTAAGTCGCGCTAGAACCGACGCTTCAATCGGCTTCAGGCTTCTGCGCCTGGCCGGTGCGCAGGAAAATTTTGCCGCTGGGACATAATTTGAAAACCTCGCATCTGCTACAATCCGGCTTGCGCGCATAACAACGGCGGCGGCCGTGCCAGATGAGCCAGTGACTCCAGTCTGTCCAATGCTCGCCCGGTACAAGCTTCATCAGATCGCGTTCGATTTTTTCCGGGTCCTTATGTTTCGTGAGGCCAAGCCGCTGGGACAGCCGGATCACATGCGTGTCCACTACGATCCCTTCATTTTTGTGAAACGCGTTCCCCAGGACTACATTCGCCGTTTTTCGTCCGACGCCGGGCAAGGCGTTTAGTGCCTCCATTGTGTCGGGTACTTTTCCACCGTGTTCCTCTGCGATTGCGCGCATGGCTCCGCGAATGCTTTTTGTCTTGCTGCGGTAAAACCCAGTCGATTTGATTGCATTCTCGAACTCAGTCTGCGGCGCATTCGCATAATCCTTCGCGGTGCGATATTTCCTGAACAGAAAAGGCGTGACCATATTGACGCGCTTGTCTGTGCATTGCGCTGAAAGAATCGTGGCTACGAGCAATTGAAGCGGATTCCGAAAATCCAACTCACAATGCGCAGTCGGGTAAACCTTCGGGAAGGCTTTGATTAATTGTTTCACCCGCTCGCGCGCCGTCATGCCGGCATTATTCTCGCCGGTGTCGATCTTGCAAGTTGATCGGGATAGCGAAGCACGATGTCCTAACCGCAAGGCCTAGGCCATTTTATTCTGCCCATTTCTGTGATGACCTGCTATCGGTTGCCAGTAACTGGTATGCAGGAAGCGTCAAGCGAAACAATCGACCGCCGCCCAATTGCAACGCGCAATCGAAAATGGGCGCAGGCAGCAACGATTTGGCTTGCTTCACGCAATGTTTCACCGAATGCAATTTCAATTGCAGGCATGTGTGCTTGCATTGTCGCCGGCATCGCCCTCGGCGCGACCTCAATTACTGACTACCGAATCTTGTGGCTCATCGCCGCGCTTGGCGCGCAACTACGTCTGACTGCGAACATGCTCGATGGGATGGTTGCGATCGCCTCCAGTC
>QHOX01000293.1 GCA_003219465.1 Verrucomicrobiota bacterium
TGAAACCTTTGCCGCCGATTTTCAATTTCGTTCCGAGTTCGCGCAGGTACGCTTCCACCACGTCGCGGTTGGTATGCACGAAAGAATCGAAACTGAAGATGAAATCGACCGAATCATCGGGAATCATCGACAACGAGCGGCCGTCATTTAGGTAGCAGCGCACGCGCGACTCAGCAGCGAAACGCCGGAGACACGCTTCGATACATTCAGTGGAGCGATCGACAATCCACAGCTGTTCGCAATAATCTTTGAGGTAGTAAGTCCACCGCCCGAATCCGGGTGCAATTTCCAAAATCGTGCCGACCGGCAAACAATCGCGAATGCGCGGAAAAATTGTGCCGGTCCATTGTGCCGAGGAACTGCCCCACGGCGCCGACCATTCCTCACCCGCCTCTCTCCAATCGTACTTCATTCGCTTGGAACGGGTACAAACCATCTCATACATGTCATTCTGAGCGAAGCGAAGAATCTCTGATCTTAGGCCCGACGCCCCGGAATGCTAGACAGAACGTCTTTCTCGCCTTCGGCGACCGCTCATTGCCGCGGGGCTAGAGGGGAACAGCTCTCCTCATGCCGCCGTTTATCTCCGAACGTTGTAGCCGAGCAAAAAAACAGCGTGACTTCTGCGAGACCAGAACGGGTTCGAGGTTGCTACGCCGGACGGGAGCAAGCAATGTTTTTGATGCAGCCCTTTGCGGGCGCTTCCCGTGGGACGAGGCAGAAAGATAGTTAGGCCGCCCAAAGAGGCGGAGCCACAACACTAGCGACCACCTATATCCCGCGTTACTGTGACACATACAGCGAGGAGGGAACCGGTGACAGACGATGATATCCAATACATGAAGAGGGCAATTGAGGTTGCTGCCAGATCGCGCGCCGAAGACGACCGCACACACCCAAAAGTGGGGGCTGTCCTAGTTTTAAACGGTAAGGTATTGGGAACGGGGTTCCGCGGTGAGAATGGAAAAGGAGATCATGCCGAGTACACAGTTCTTGAGAAAAAAGTTCGCGAGGACCCTGTCGCTGGCGCTACTATGTATACCACCCTTGAGCCGTGCTCAACCCGAAACGATCCAGACAAGATACCGTGTGCAGAGCGTCTATACCACCGCAAGATAGCCCGTGTAGTAATTGGGACGCTCGATCCTAATCAACTCATTTGCGGCAGAGGAGTCCGCCGCCTCAGGCAAGCCGGCATTGCGGTGGAATTCTTCCCTCCGAACTTGATGCAACAGGTTGAAGACCAGAACAGAGGGTTCATCCATACCCATGAAGCTGCGATTCAGCACCTTTCAGACAGCCTGCTATTCAGCCGCGGTCTCAACCTAATCAATCCTTATTACGACCGCGATATGCAGTTCCTCGATAAGACATTTCGCCGCGAAGCTATAGTCTCGACCGAGACTGTGGTTATCGTGCCTGGTACCGGTCTAGTGCCAGACCTCCTAGATCGCCCCACGGCCGGTCTCATGCGTGATGAGATCGACTTTCGTGGCGGCCACAACAGATTTCGGAGAGCGGTTATTGTCAGCAACGATTCTTGGCAAACCGACCCTACCCTACAGAGATGCGCGACCGTCGCCATTGGCGGGAAGAACCCCCCCTAACGGAGCGCTTCATCAGTGAGGCAGCAGCTCAAGGCCATCAGCCGTGGAGCAAGGGGAAATTCTTCGGCGTCTTCGCAAACGGACCCCACGTAGCCCTCTGGGGATCAACTGCCGAACAGACCCGAGCCGCCGTCGAGCACTACATTCGTCACCAAGACGGCCTCGCGAAGCTACTGCCAATGATCTGGAAGTAAAGGCCGACAGACGCTCACCCTCCTAAGTCTAACCATCGGTTCAAAAGCGAATGCAGAACGTCTCTGAGAGCCGGTTATGCAGTTATGACGTTCTAGACAAGGAAGGGCAACGCAGCAGCATTTTGTGCTACGTTTTTTGCTACGTTATTGCATAAGCCCCTCGTAATGAGGGACTGGCTTGGGGCGGAATCGAACCGCCGACACGTGGATTCTCAGTCCATGTTCCTCACTAGGGCACCAGCCTCAAAAACTGTTCGCCTCAGCGGCTGCTATTCAACCTAGTGCGGCTGCCCTGGAGGCAGGGCTGATGGAACAAGAACAACACTATCCGTGTTCTGCCGTGTTGCCGTGAATACGTACGTTTGTCCGCGCCGCACGTTCAGCACCGTCGACGTCGGCTGATAGTTTGGCACGACATAGGCTAACGCTCTTCTTTATGATTTTGCCGGCCTTGATCATTTGCTTAGCGAATCGGCTGACCGTCGCTTTGCTGAGCTTCATTTCGTCCGCAAAATCCGCGGTAACATTTTGCGCTTTCGGCATAACCTTTGCCGAAATTTCGTTTTGTACATGTTTGGAAAATTCAATTAAGGAGACAATAAACATCATGAAACCAAAACAGATATTTATCAGCATTCTGGCAGTTCTATTCCTGTTCCCATTGATGGGGACGTTCGCTCAGCAAGCACCGAACTCAGGCTCTATTGAAGTGATCACGACTTTTGATTATCCCGGGACCGGAATTGTGACCACCTCG
>QHOX01000086.1 GCA_003219465.1 Verrucomicrobiota bacterium
ACGGCGCGGGCTCGATCGTGCGCCCTGTACGCACGACACTAAAACGGAAGCGCCGCCAACGAAGTAGCGCGACCGCCAGGCGCGCCGCGAGTGGAACGCGTTGTCCTCAACGCATTGCCAGAACGTTGCGCGGCAGGTGCCAAACTTCTCTGTTTTTGCAGCTGCTTTGTTTGCGCCTTCGGCGAGTAACTGTCATCGTTTTCGGAGAAGCCGATCCACCACAAGCGCCCCGCCGAGGACTTCTAACCAATTGCCGGTGGAAATGGTGTTTCAATCTGTTAATTTTCTAATCCCGTGAGTGAACGAGCGAATACTGCCGCCCAAACGACGGCGCCGAACACCGAAAGAGCCGATCTGCGACCCGAAAGCATCCAGGACGCAGTGATCCGGCTCGCCGGGAATTCGCAGGACGGGATCCAAACAGCCGGGGCATTCCTCGCGCGGCTCGCTGGCCGCAGCGAACACGATGTCATGACGTACATGACGATCCCAGCAACGATTTCCGGTGGTCCGTCCATTTTCCAAGTGCGCATCGGTTCGGGTGAAGTGTTGTCGGCCGGTGATGAAGCCGATTTTCTGGTCGCATTTTACCAGCACAGTTACCAAGACCACATCGGCTTCCTCCGCGAAGGCGGGGTCCTGCTTTACGATTCAGACAACGTCGAACCGAACCTCGACGATAAACGTTTCGTTTACGTCGGTGTGCCGATCACCGGGCTGACAGTTGAAGCTCTGGGCGGCACGGCCAAGGACAAGGGCAAAAACATTTTCGTGCTCGGTCTGATCTCGAAAATTTTTAATCTCGACGCCGACAAATTGAAAAGACTCATCAGCGAAAAATTCGCGGGCAAAAACGAGAGCGTAGTAAACACCGCCCTGATGGCGTTCCAGGCCGGCTACGCGTATCCGGTCGGAAATGTTTTAACGAAACATTATCGATTTGAGCATATCCCGAGGGCTAGCGGTCGCGCTCAGATCACAATGGATGGCAACCAGGCCCTCGCCTACGGATTGATCGCGGGCGGCGTGCGTTACGGCGCCGGTTATCCGATCACGCCGTGGTCCTCTGTGATGGAAGTCTTGCGGCGCGAGCTGCCAAAGTATGGCGGCATCTTCGTTCAGGCCGAGGACGAGCTGGCGTCTGTGTCGATCGCTCTCGGTTGTTCCTACTCCGGATATCTTGCAGTCACCGGCAGCGCCGGCCCGGGCATTTCGCTTAAGGCGGAAGCGATTGGTTGGGCGTCGATGGCCGAGATCCCGCTGGTCATCTGCAACATTCAGCGCGGCGGCCCTAGCACAGGTTTGCCGACGAACGTTGAGCAAAGTGATTTGCATCAGGCTATCTTTGGCAGTCACGGCGATAGCCCGCGCGTCGTGCTCGCGGCGGCGAGCGTGGAAGATTGTTTTTACATCGCCATCGAAGCCGCACGGATCGCGCGCAAATACAGCACGCCGGTTTTCATTTTGAGCGACACCTCGCTGGCCACGCGAATCGAGGCGTTCGATGAGCCCGATCTGTCCAAGTTAATGGTCGATCCAAAACCGGACCTGACGCCACGACAGACACATACCCCGTATCCCGTCGATCAAATCACGCAGCACGTCCCGCCGGGCACGCGCATTCTTGATGGAAAATATCCGCTGCTCGCCGGACTTGAACACGACGAAATGGGTCACCCAACCGGAAGTCCGAAATTGCACATGGCAATGACGGCGAAGCGTCGCAACAAATTGCGCAAGCTCGCCGAAGAAATTCCCGTTCCGGAAGTTTACGGCGACCAGGAAGGCGATACGCTGCTCGTCGGTTGGGGATCAACGTACGGCCCCATCCATGACGCGGTGAAAATGGCGCGAGAACAGGGCGAAAAAATCGGCGCGCTCCATCTGCGCCACATTCATCCCCTGCCGAACGGACTTGAAAAAATCTGGCCGAAATTCAGACGCATTGTCACCGTCGAGATGAACGACCAGGGGCTTTATGGTTTCGGTCAGCTCGCCACCATTTTGCGGGCGCGCTACTGCGAACCAAAAATTGAGAGCGTCACCAAGACCGACGGTCTTACCTTTCGGGTGAAAGAAATTTTGGACGGCGTGTTCAAGGGTCGCCCGTTTGCCAGGACAATTCCGCGGGACGGCGCGCAGGTCGTCCACCAGGACACTGGGGCGGAAAACGTAAAGACGCTGCGAGAAGTCGTCCCGCAGGGCGTCGGCTAAATTGTGGAGGCCCTTGTGCCAAGCGCCGGGTTTTGTTGTAGGGCGTCTGTGTCAGAGGCCCTCGTCTGCTTCTGCCGCCTCCAGCCGCGGCCCGTTTGGCCAAAGGAAATTCTTCAGCGCATACAGCTCCAGCGCGAACGGAATGTAACCGCCATACCCGAGTATCGGCATCTCGAAAATCCGCAAAAAACCAAGACCTGGTATGTGATAAATCCATTTTGGGAACGAGTAGTAGTTCCACATCTCCCAAAAAAAACTGCACACCAGCGCGCCAACCGAGAGCGAGATCACCGTGCGCCAATCGCCCTCCGGCAATTGTTCCAGGAAATAGGGCCGCCCCGTCCAGTAATTGATCGGTTCCAAAATGAAAACCAGCGCAATCCAGGTGAACGGGTAAAAGATGTTGGGCCAAGCTAGCGTCGCCGGGAGCATCGCCAATCCAACAACAAACAGGCCGACAAATACTGCGCGCGTCGAAGGAAGACGCGGCCCGGAAGCGAATCGATTCATCCAGCGGAAATTGCGTATCAGCTGCGCAGTTTCGAACACGGCCGGAACAACAACCGTATATGAAATCGTGCTAAGCAGTAGCTGAAGTGGGTCGAACAGCGCCGGGCCGAGGTACTCCCAATTTCCCGTGCGCAAGTTGATTAGCTCAAATGACCACCATACCGGCGCCGAAATGAGAAACAGCAGGACGAAATCTCTCCGCGAACGCATCCAGATGGAACTCCCCGTTCGCATCTGCACCAGCGCATCGACCACCAGGATGTATCCAAGCCACAGCGGAAAGAACAGATAACTCGTGCGGACACCGGGGAGGGTCCAGTTCAGTGGCCAGCAAACCGCCACCAGAATCAGCCCCACCCAGCCGCGTGCCGGCCACTGGCACGCTTCGCGACTCGTGTGCTCCTCAATTCCTCGCATTTTTTGGGTCCCTGTGGTAAATAATGAATCAGGAAAGCAGGAAAACAGGAATGAGATTTGAATCTGGGAACCATGAATCCAAGAAAGCCAAAATGCCAGTCCACCTCCGAACTTCCTGAGTTCCTGGCTTCCTGATTAGAATTTTATGAACGAAACAAAACCAAACGGCGAAATGGCAACTGTGGTCGCGGAGCCACCGAGAGAAAAACTCACAAAGAAAGCAATCACCGCTGATCAGCCCACGTGGTGCCCTGGTTGCGGTGATTTCGCAGTGCTGGCCGCGTTTTACAAAGTTCTCGAGAAGCGCCAGCTCGAGCATGAAAAGATCGTCACTCTCGCCGGAATCGGTTGTTCATCGCGGTTTCCGTATTTCGTCAACGGCCACGGCGCTCATTACATTCACGGCCGCGCAGTCCCGCTCGCCAGCGGCATCAGCCTCGCTCGACCCGATCTCCACGTGTTCCTCTTCGGCGGCGACGGGGACGGTTTCTCCATCGGCGGCAACCATCTCGATCACGGCGCGCGCAAGAATATCAACATGACCTATTTCATCATGGACAACTTCGTTTATGGCCTGACCAAGAAACAGACCTCGCCCACATCGCCGATTGGGTTCAAGAGCAAGACCGATCCCACCGGCGCGATCGATCAGCCGGTGAACCCGATGAAAAAACTAATCTCCGGCGGCGCCACGTTTATCTCGCGCACGCACGCGGCGAACGTGGCTCACATGATGCAGCTGATCGAGCGCGCGTTCGATCACCAGGGGTTCAGCGTTATCGAATGCCTATCGGAGTGCGTCGAATTTTTTCCGGACGTGTTTGATCCGGCCAACCCGAAAAAGGGCGGCAGCTTCGAAGTCATCCAGGAAAAGAAATGGGACGGCACACCCGAGGACGAGCTCCGTCACGATGTCACCGACGAGCTCGCCGCGTACAAACTCGCCTCGCTCCCGTTTCCCGGCGTGTTCGGCGTGTTCTACGAAACTGATCGCCCGACGAAAAATTCACTCGAGAAAAAATGGATCGAGCAGACGCGCGAAAAGACCGGCAACGCTTCTGATCTTGAAATTCTGCAGAAAACTTTCGATCGAATAAAGTGACGGCGAATTGCTGTCGTCAGTAGCTAACGGCAGCCATTTGCTCGCCAACGGTTGCGAAGCGTCAGCCGCGATTTGTGCCGGAGCACCACCGTGCCCGCGAAAGCAGCTCCGATTTAACAAATATGTAGCTATCCCGGAGACGGGACACCACGTACATTAGCTGTTCACCCCCGTGAAAGAGGAACCGATCGACACGCATTCCAAGGCGCTGAGGATCAATCTTGATCCCCGCTGGTATGGCACGTTTGCCGAGATCGGCGCGGGCCAGGAAGTGGTGCGGTGGTTCTTTCGGGTCGGCGGCGCAGCCGGAACGATCGCGAAGAGCATCTCGGCTTATGACATGAAGGTGAGCGACGCCATCTACGGACACGCTGACCGGTACGTTTCGCGCGGCCGCCTCCAGGCGGTGCTCGACCGCGAATTCGACCTCGATGTGGAACGGCTCGGCACCGAGCGCGGCGAAAGCACTTCGTTCTTCGCTTTCGCCGACACCGTAGTCGCGCGCAGCTACCGCGGCACCCCGGAGTGTCACGGCTGGATGGGCATCAAATTTCAGAGTCGCGTCAACGATGAGCCCAGCCAGATCGTGATGCACGTCCGCATGCTCGACGAAGAAGCCTCGGGCCAACAGGAAGCACTCGGCGTTGTTGGCGTGAATCTTTGCTACGGCGCGTTTTTCCTCAGTCACGTAGCGGAGGACCTCGTTGAATCGCTGCTCGACAACCTCACCACGCGGCGAATCGAGATCGACATGCTCGAGTTCAGCGGAATCGAATTTCGCAACGTCGACAACCGCATCATGGCGCTGAAGCTCGTCCAGTTGGGATTAAGCGGCGCCGCAATGTTCGGCCCGAATCGCGAAGTTCTGCAACCGTCCGATGTCTTGCACAACAAAGCCGTGCTGGTCGAGCGCGGCAGTTTTCGTCCGGTCACCTACGTTAACCTCGACATGTTCCAGTGCGCCCTGGTGAAGTTTAAACAAGAATCCACCGTCGCGGGCAAACCCATACTCGGTCTGATGGAACTGACAATGCGCAATCTCCTGGCCGGAGGCACCGAGGTCGACCGTCGCGATTTCCTCGGGCGCGCAGAGGTCCTCGGCGCCTGCGGCATGACTGTGCTCATCTCTGATTATTTCGAATACCATCGGCTGGCCGCGTATCTGTCGTGGCGCACGCGCGAACGCATCGCCATCGTCCTGGGTGTGCCGAGCATTTACGAGTTGTTCGACGAAAAATATTACACGCAATTGCCCGGCGGGATTCTTGAAAACTTTGGCCGCCTGCTTAAGAACAATTTGAAAATTTACGTCTATCCACTGCAACGCGGCCCAACCGACGAGCTACAGACCATCCATAGCGTGAATTTGAAATCTGACCTGCAACTGCTCTACGATTATCTGGTTCGGCGCGGCAGCTTCGTTCAGTTAGATAACTACAATCCCGAATATCTGCCGATCTTTTCACGAGAGGTCCTCAAGCGCATCGCCAGCGACGACGAAAGCTGGGAGGCAATGGTCCCCCCGCAGGTCGCCGAGATCATCCGCCGTCGCGGTTTTTTCGGCTACAAAAAACGCTAAACTGCCTGTTGTGGCGGCAGCTGTATCAGCCGCAATCCGAATCCGGGGAGCACACCCGCCTCGCGTCTTGCGATTGCGCGATCGCTCGCCAGCGCTTCTTAATTCTTCTTGCTACTTCTTGCTCCTGCTGTGGTTACACATTAAGACATGAACATGATGAAATT
The DNA here is from genome assembly GCA_003219465.1 of Verrucomicrobiota bacterium. Lineage (GTDB taxonomy): Bacteria > Verrucomicrobiota > Verrucomicrobiia > Chthoniobacterales > UBA10450 > Udaeobacter. The sequence goes on from QHOX01000086.1 coordinate 5,987, forward strand.
GCGTTCCTTATTTTTCGCTGGAGTTGTATTTGTCGCTCTGCCTCTTGCGTCGTCGTTCGCGGCGGTAGGCGTATCGATCAACATCGCGCCACCGGTTCTACCAGTTGTCGAGCAACCGCCGGCTCCGGCGCCAGGCTACATCTGGACTCCCGGATACTGGGGTTGGGCTACTGGTGGTTATTATTGGGTGCCGGGCGTCTGGGTTGCGCCGCCGAGAGTGGGCCTGTTATGGACTCCGGCGTGGTGGGGCTGGCGCAACGGCGTTTACGTGTTTCACCGGGGCTACTGGGGACCGACAGTCGGTTTTTACGGCGGCATTAACTACGGCTACGGCTATTGGGGAAATGGCTACTGGGGCGGTCGTTGGGAAGGAAACGTTTTCCGGTACAACACCGCCGTGACACGTGTGAACACGACCGTCATTCACAATACATTCGTCGATCGAACGGTCGTAAACAACGAGATGAACCGTACCCGAACAGCGTTTAACGGTCCAAATGGAGTGAAAGCGGAGCCAACCGCGCAGCAAAAAGCCGCTGAGAACGGAAAGAAGATTCCGCCAACCTCACAGCAGCTCGCGCGACAGGACGCCGCAAGCAAAGACCCCAATCTCCAAGCGTCGAAGAACAATGGCCAGCCGAATAACGAAGCGATAAAATCATTCAACAAGGGCCAAGGCGCCGGGCAAGGTAAGGCCGGGCGGGAACTTGGAGCCGCAGGGGGAGCCGCCGGCGCGGGAGTTGAAAAAGCTGCAAACAAACCGGGGAACGTGACCGAACGTAATGTTCAGGGCGCAGGAGCAGGTAAGACAGCCGGAGCAGGAAACGCAGGAGAAAACGGAAACAAGCTGAAGACCGGAAATCAAGGGAACAGGGGAGAAATGGGCGGAAACGAAGCGAAAATGCACACCGGCAAAATGGCCGGAGCCGGAGGTGGTGCTGGCCAACCGCACGCGATGAATCAAATGTCGCGGAATCCACAAATGGGAGGAAAGCATCCGCAAATGGGCGGAGGAAATCGCCCCCGCCCGACCGGCGGACAGCAGCAGCCCAAGAAAAAGCAAGGCAAACACGAACGCTAAAGCGCATGCCCTAATTGCAATCGAAATGACAGCAACGGCTGTCATTTCGTTGTTGTAGCGGCGGCTGTGTCAGCCGCAGACCTGTAGCGGGGTCTATGAGCGCCGACGTTTTACGCGGGTTTGCCCTTCCTACTTCTTACTTCTTACTTCTTACTTCTTCCTTCCTACCTTCTCTCGACCACAACCCGCAGGAAGGTCGCAGGAATGGACGTGGCAGTCTGACTTTTGTTCTGGCTGTTGAACAGCGCTTCCAATTCTTTTTGTAACTCACCCGCGCGGCCGCTTTTTTCCGCGGCTTCGAACGCATTCATGGTGGGGCCGTAATATTTCCTGAATACATCCACTAACTCCGACGGTGTACCTGGAAAATTGAAAGTGAACGTATCTCGCGCGAACGAGATGTTGTCTTTCGGAATTCCTGCCGCCGTAAAACGCTCGATCACATTGCTCTCGACGCCCCACGTCATTGGACTAACGAAACCTTCGGGCGGTGGCGGCGTGTAATTTGAGCTGATCTTCAAGATCTGCGCCACGAGCGTCGGATCGTTCGGAATCCAGTTACCCATCACAATGCGACCTCCCGATCGCGTAACGCGCACCATCTCTTTCGCAACGTCGAACGGCGTGGGCGCAAACATCGCGCCGAAAATACTGACGACAAGATCAAAACTCTTGTCCGGGACCTGCTCGAGATTGGATGCATCGCCTTCCTGGAACTTGAGATTTGTTAGGCCGTGCTCCGCAGCACGCTTGTTCCCAGCCTCGACCAGGTTCCGCGCAATATCGATGCCCAACACGTCTGCGCCGAGTTTTGCCTCGGGCAAAGCCGTCGTCCCATCGCCACACCCGAGATCCAGCACCTTGAGTCCTTTTGTGATTCCGAGCCGTTGCACAAGCGCATCTCCGCTTTCGCGCATCGTGTCGGCGATGCGTGTGAAATCGCCTTTTTCCCAAAGTGCTTTGTTCGGGTTCACAGGAGCATTCATAAACGTCAGCTTATGGGCGTCTGACCGAGCAACAACGAGGCAGCTCTCACTTCATAGTTCATCTTCTTACTTTTTACTTCGCCGCTTCCAGTTCGGCGCGCATCGTCGATACACTGACCTCTGACGGCATGAAACCGGTGTCAGAGTACGTGATCGTCACGCTCTGCCCGTCTTCTTTTGAGAATAAGAGTGTGCCAGCCATGCGTTCGAGTGAAGCGACGTCTTCTTTCCAACCCGCGTCGCGAAACTGTTTCCGAAAGAATTCGACGGCCGCTTTCGCTTTCCCCTTCCCCACTGTGAACTTGATCTCGTCCTTTGTCTGCTTCACGTCCTTCGCATCAGCAGGCAGTGTGACGGCGACTTTCGGCACCTTGTTCCTCTCGGTCAATTCGGCGGCCTCCTTCGCTGCTTTCGCTTCCGCGGCGGCGCGAAGCCTGGGCGCCTCCTCTTTTATTCTGCGATCGAGCTCGGCGATTTCCGCCGCGCTTTGAAAACGAACCGATCCGAGAAGCTTGTCGCCTAAAACGCCGGTTATCGAAAGCGTCAGCATTTCCTTCGCAGAATTGCGAAAAATCATGGTCGGCTTCTCATCGACGTCGATCATCTTATCCATCGTGGATTTCCAGCCCGCGGTGGCCAGCGTCTTTCGATAGAAATCGACGATGGCGTCCTGATTCGCCGTCGCGAACGTTAATTCCGGGGCCTCATCCACGTAACGCAAATCCTCGACATTCGGCGGCGCGGGAATATCAGACGAAATTAGCTGATTCGAATACTGGATCATGATTTTGCCGCCCCGCGCGGGTGCGGACGAGACGGTCGCCGTCGCGAGGATCGCGTTTTGTTTGAAGTAGTCCGAATCGCCGGCCTTGCCATAAGGCACCCAACCTTGCGCGACGAACAGATTGCGGATGGCGTCCGCGGTCGCAGCGACGGCCGTATCGGTTTCATACATCGCGGTGGAGTCGCCTTGATAAACAGCCTTTACGCCCTGAGGAACCGGGAGCTTTCCGGGTTTCACGTTGCCCTGATTTTGCAGCCTGACCGACACGCTGCCGTCGCCAGTGGGAGTGACCGAGAGGAAAACGATGAATCCGTTACGCGAGAAACTCGCACTGGCTGATTGCTCGGTGACGGATGTGTTCGGCAATTCTTTCCAGCCTTTCTCGAGCAACGCTTTCCGGTTGAATTCGAACGCCTTCTTCACATCGCCGATTGCGAGATAGGAAAGATTGGCAACGTGACGCGACTCAGCGGATTTCGCGCCGTCCATGACCGGGAACGTTGAGAGATCGAGTACCCGGGCCGCTTGTTCGACTGTCGCCGGCGTTTTGATCGCCTCGGCAGAGGACGAGTCTTCCGCCGATCCCTTTTTTGATCCACACCCCAAAAAGCAAGCAAGCGCGCACGCCACGAAGACTCTTTCCATCACGGCCCGAGACCAGAGGTGAACTAGTTTGTCCATAGGTCGCGATGCTATTGAAATGGCGCGTCCGTTGCGAGCGTCATCTTCTGGTGTAGCGGGGGCTGTGCCAGCCGCAATCTCTGGGGAGCGCATGCGTCTCCTTGGCTCGCCGAAGCTTTGGCGGAGGCGGCGCGTGCTAGTGTCGGTGTCCTCGGCGAGATGAACTTTTCTGCTTCTTGCAGTAGTTCGCGCTTTGTCCGAAGTTTGGGAACGTGAGCCAATCAGTCGTCAAAATCGATCCCGAAATCATGAGCGGAGCGCCATGTTTCGCCGGCACACGGGTTCCGATCCAGAACCTCATCGATTACCTCGAAGGCGGCGATTCGATTGACGAGTTTCTGGAAGATTTCCCAAGTGTGCGACGCGACCAAGTTATCTCTTTTCTCGAGGAAGCGAAGGAAAGCGTGCTCGCGCGCGCTGTGTGAACATTCTCCTCGACGAATGCGTACCTGCGCGTTTCGCGCGTTCACTCGTCGGCCATGCTGTCACGACAGTTCCGAAACAGGGCTGGAGCGGAATCAAGAACGGCGAATTACTTGAGCTGGCCGAAAAGGAATTCGATGTGTTTGTCACTGTCGACCGGAAACTCGCAGCGCAGCAGGACCTGAAGAAGTTTCGAATTCCTGTGATCCTGATCCGCGCCCAAACAAGTCGACTGGAACACATTCTTCCCCTCGCAGCCGAACTGCTTGAAAAGCTATCTGGAGCTGTCGCAGGAGAACTGACTATTGTCGGCACGTAACTCGCTTCTCTCTCAACAACCTGCCTGCCACGCCGGAGCTGTGCGGCAAGAGCGAAGGCGGGTCACGCCCGCTTGTCTCGTCGTAGCCTTGGCGAAGATATAAGCTTTCGCGAAGCAGGAACTCTCAACAATCAACTCTCAACTCCGTAAAGGTGCGCGGCTCCCACGGAGCTTTACGCTCTCAACACTTCAACGATTCACTTGTCACGCCGTAGTTTTACCGAAGGCGCAACGAATCACGGCGCCAAGAGCTTCATCACTCATCACTCGGCTGCCGCGCCTTAGCCTCGCGCGAAGGCGCGTCACTCATCACTTTCCTGGCACGCCATAGTCTTGGCGACGGGCGGCACCCGGCGACAGCCTGGCGGCTCGCCAAACGAAATTCCTATCGAAGTCATACTTTTCCGATTTGACTTACATTTCGGCCCACGCTTTACTTTTTAAGCATGTCGGATACAGCTAGGGCGGAAACAGTTTCATTCACCGTCAAAGGCCAGGTTGTCATTCCCCGGCGGATCCGCCGGGAATTTGAAATCGAAAACGGCACGAAAGCGGTTGTGCAGGCGACGCCTGAGGGAATCCTGCTCAAGCCGATCACTGGCGCGGCCATCAAACGCGCCCGCGGCATTCTGAAGCGGAAACCGGGCGAAAAGCCACTCCGGCAATGGTGGGCGAAATATAAGAAGGAAGAAAAAGCATTGGAAGAAGCCAGGTATGCCCGGCTCCGTTCCCGATAGCTTCGCGCTCATCGCGTATCTGCGCGACGAAGTTGGCGCGGACAAGGTCGAAAACTTGCTGCACAAAGCGGCGACCCGTCATGAGCCGCTGCACATGACCGAGGTTAACTATTCGGAGGTGCAATACATCATTATTCGCAAAAACGGACTAGCGGGCTGGGAAGCGGCCGCGGCCAGCCTGGTCTCCTTACCGATCACCTTTCATCCGGTCACCCGCGAGTTGGCCGACATCGCAGCGCGCTTAAGAGCGTCATATCGCATTAGTCTCGCCGATGCGTTTGCCTCCGCTCTGGCCAAACACCGCAAATGCGAACTCGTCACCGGCGATCCTGAATTCAAAACTCTGGAACGCGAGCTGAAGATAGACTGGTTAAAATGACAACGCGCCTCGCGTTGTTCGAATTCTGGGGAGCACACGCTGCCAGCGTGTCCGTTTCGGCTGCCAGCCGAAAACGTCTTCTTCTGAAGTGCAATCGCCGCCACGCTTCAACGATTCAACGAATCACGTGGCGAGAGACTTCAGGTCTCGGAGTGCTTTTCGGCACCAACGTTTTTGATAAACTGCGCGGGTGCCTGCATACCGTTTTACGCCGTACTTCGAAAATCAGGTGATGCGGAAGCGGCCATACTTAACGAAAGAGATGTGCATCCGCGTCGTTCAATCGCCAATTCGAGTCGAGCCGCAAGAGCAGGATCGATATCGGTTCTGGGCTAAAGTTGATGAGTTGCAAGGACGCTTCTTGCGGGTCGTCACGCTTTCCGATAAAGTCACGATACACAACGCATTTCTGGATTGCAGATTCCGGCCATGAAACTGAACTATTTTCCAGACACCGATTCGCTTTATATCGATCTCTCTCAGAGACCGAGCGTGGAGAGCCAGGAAGTCTCCGAAGGCGTAGTTCTGGACTACGACGCCGAAGGCAATCTGGTCGGGATCGATATCGACCATGCCAGCCGCAAACTCGATCTGCGCGAGCTCGTCACGAACCATATCCCGCTTGAAGCAAAGGCGTAGGATTCCAACAACAACAACCTGCTTGCCATGCCGTAGTCGGACGAAGGCAGGTCTCGTCGTAGAAACGAAGGCGGATCAACTCCTTAAAGGTGCGTGGCTCGCACGGAGCGTTACGCTCTCACTTGTCACTCGTCACTCGCCTGCCGCGCCGTAGCCTCGCGCGAAGGCTGGTTGGCGAAGATGGAAGCTTTGGCGAAGCCGGATCAACTCTCAACTCTCAACTCTCAACAATTAACCCTCAACCGTCGATTGCCTTATACAAACGGCGGATCAAGCGCGAGGCAAAGTTGGCCTAATTCCAACTTCTTAATTGGTGCTTTTTACTTCTGACTTTTTCTGGCCGCGGTTTCTTCGGACGCAGGAAACGGTAAACGCAGATCAGCGAGTTTACCCTGCTGGATTAAGCGTTCCTCGTTTTCGTCGAATGAAGCATAGGCGCGATAAAGGCTTGGGGATCACCAACTTGACCATTAGCAAGTGACAAGCGCGCTAAATTCGGTCGAAATAGTGCGAAACCGCCGTGCTTAGGGGGAGTTAAATACGTGAATTACAGGTATTAACCTAGGGTGCACGGAGGACCTGTCTAACCTTGACACAAGGGCAATGCCAAATGCGCGCTGGTGGCGCGACAGCCTGTAGAGCGCATCCTAAAGTCTTAAAAAATGTTGCAAAGCAACTCGAGGATCACAACGTCATCTCCGCTCAGGAGCTGCGAATCGCGCGCCTAATGGGAATCGTCGCGACTAATTCCGTCGCGTCGCTCGGCTTTAGTGACGGAATTTTGTTTCCGTACGAACTCTCCGCCGGCGGACCTGGTTCCCCGCGGGTGATTCCAAAAGCGGCGGTCGCTTCAGTCGCCTCGAGGAGGCCGAAAAAATGGAAGGTGCACGCCATTGCACTGCTGGTCGACTTTTCCGACAACAAGGGAATCCGACGAGCCAAGTATTTCGAAAAGCTACTCTTCGACAAAGCGAACCCGAACTCGATGACTAATTTTTACCGACAACTTTCCTACGGCGCGTTGGACCTAACCGGAGAAGTGATCGGCTATATGCGTGCGCCCCAGCCTTACGGCTATTACACAGCAAGTGAAAGCGGCACGGGAACTAATTATCCCAATAACACGCCGGGGCTGCTCCATGACGCCCTGACGATCTTTTGTCGAAGCGATAACCTGGCGCGCTTTGACTCGGACGACGACGGGTTTGTAGATGCGATTTTTCTGATTCATGCCGGCCGGGGTGCGGAGGCGGAATCAAATCCCACGAAGCGAAAGAACATGATCTGGTCGCACAAGTGGACCCTTCCGCAGCCGTTCGTACATCAGGGAGTCAAAGTGTTTGGCTATTCCACAGAACCGGAAAACGGGCGGGTCGGTGTTTTTTCGCACGAATTCGGTAATCTGCTTGGATTGCCCGACCTTTACGACACGACCTTCCGATCTCATGGAATCGGTGATTGGTGCCTCATGGCAGGCGGATCATGGGGAGGCAAAGGAAATCGTCCCACGCGAATGTCGTGTTGGTGTCTCTCGAAACTCGGTTGGATCAAGCCGAAGGTGGTTACCAGGAAAACATCGATTCGACTCAACACGCTGGAAGAAAAAAAGACCGAGTGCTATCGACTTTGGACAAAAGGAGCGAGCGGGCCGGAATATTTCCTACTCGAGAACCGCCAGGCCAAAGGTCTCGACGCCGCGCTTCCGGGTTCAGGCCTTGCCGTCTGGCATATCGACGAGCGGCAATCAAACAATGACAATCCCCTCGCCTATCTCGTGGCACTCCTGCAGGCGGATGGAAACAAGGATCTGGAATTACTCAAGAATTCAGGCGATGCCGGGGATCTTTTCCCAGGCGATAAAGGTGTCGCGGCGGTTGACGACAATACTACGCCATCAACACGAGCAAATACGGGCTCTCCTTCACGCGTAGCGCTTAC
>QHOX01000294.1 GCA_003219465.1 Verrucomicrobiota bacterium
CGTAGTCAGTGGTCCGTCTTCAAAGAACGTGGGAGCGGGGAGCAGCTATTCGTTAGAGTTTTCCACGGCGTCGCGCCACGAACAAGATAATCATGAAGCACGCCATTGTTATAACAATGGCGATGATGACTACTTTCGGGCGAAAGGGGTGGGCTGGAGGAGCGCTTTCTTCAACACGCACGCTGGTGGCGACAGGCCAATGGCCCTTGATGCTGATGGGTGTGCCGAGATCGATCCAGTTGTAGAACCACTTCGCCGGATTGGCGCCCGCCAGCGACAGGCGAATGCAACCATGCGAGGAGGGACGTCGCGGGACCTTCCGGAATCCATGAATAAAGATATTCTCGTGCACCTGCACGCTCCACGGCATCGGTGCGTTATGGTAGAGCCGTGAGCGATGCATTCGCGATTTGACTGGCCCAGCCTCGAATTCTCCCGACGGCGTCTTCTTTCCCTCTCGTCCTGTGCTGATGGCGCTGTCGAGGACGAGTCGCGCTCCTTGATACGCGCGCAGGCGCTGGTTCGTCAGATCCACCTCGACCCGTTTACTGGCAAACGGAATCGCGATTTTTATATGATCGCTCGCGACCAGGGCCTGCATTCCGTCATCGCTCCAAGTAATCGTCGCGCCCGCACCTTGTAATTCATCGAGCGGCACCAATAAGGTCCCGTTTGTGAGCTTTCGAAGATGTGCGGCATCGAGCAAGTGGCTGTTCAGGGAGATTTGCCCGGACTCTCGATTCAATTGCATTTCCCAGCGGAGGGCTAACGCAATTTCTTCGACTGGAACGAAGAGCATGTGAGGATCCTCGGCGAAACTGATGCCATCAACCTCTTCGGACGGAACTGCCTCTAAACGCGGGGGAGAGATCGTCAACGCCAATAACAATACTGCGAATCTCGCGAGCCAATGCATCTAACGAGAACAAGATTGGTTGGACCCAGTTATTTTGCAAAAATAGTGCTGCAAAGGGCAAAGGGCAGCAATGATCAGTGAGAAGTGAGAAGTTGAAGGTTGAAGAGGTGAAGCAAAGGTGCCCCCCGACGTGCGACAGAGGATGCCGACGTTGACACGACCCTGGCAGGGCTCCAGTGAGGATTCGGGACTGGTTAGTGGCCGCGCTCCGGCGGAGGCGGCGTTGGATCAGGTGAAGGTGTTTCTTTCCTTTGTGCCATTTCAAAAGCCTGATCGGAACACACACCGTAGTCGACTTAATTCGGCAGAGGAGCGCAGAGCCGCCTTCGCGCAAGGCGACGGCGTGACAGGGCAAGGAGCGGGGGGCGGGGAAATGGTGAGAGGTGATCTGTTGCCGCTAGGACGGCAAGCCGTTGCGCGCGATTAGCTCCACCTGTTCGCAAAAACAATCGAGCTCCCCAAGCGTGGTGTAGACGTTGGGCGTGATTCGAAGGCCCTGAAACTCCTCGTGAATGATGGGCGTGACGAAGATGTGATGTTTGTCGAACAGATACTTACCAACGGCCTCAGGGTTGGTTCCTTCGATTTGAACGTTCGCGATAGCACACGATTGATTGGGCTCAAACGAAGTGTTGAAGCGAATCTTGGGCACATCTTTGAGCCGGTTCATCCAGTAACGTGACAGGTAACGCAACCGCGCTTCTTTGCGTTTGCCGCCGATGCCGTTGTGAAACAGCAGCGCCTCACCAATGGCCAGCTTTATCGCCGCCGAGTGTGTGCCAATCTCTTCGAACTTGCGTATGTCCGACGCTTGCTTGGATTCTGCGGCCATCAACGGCCAGAGCTTTTCGATCTTGCCGCGCTTCACGTAAAGCAGGCCCGTGCCTTTGGGAGCGTGCAACCACTTGTGCAGGCTGGTGCCGAAGTAATCGCAACCGAGATCCTTCTGTTTGAAATCAAACTGAGCGAAAGAATGCGCGCCGTCTACAATCGTCTCGATTCCTTTGGCGCGAGCCATCTCGCAGACTGCCTTCACCGGAGTGATCTGTCCCGTGATGTTGATCTGGTGCGCGATCAAAATCAGGCGCGTGCGATTGGTAATTCCTTTTTCAAATGCCGCGGTAATCTCATCGAGGTTCTTTGGCGGAATGGGAATCTGAATCAGCTTAAGCTTGAGGCCTTCTCGCTTCTCACGCTGACGAAGGGTAGTAAGCATGCGTGGGTAATCCTGCGTCGTGGTAAGTATTTCGTCGCCTGACTTAAGGTCCATGCCCATCAGGAGAATTTCGAGTGACTCCGAAGCGTTGCGGGTGATCGCGATCTCTTCGCGATCGCAACCGAACAGTTCCGCCAGACCAGTGCGAATCGTTTCCGATTGTGGCTCGAGGATTTGCCACATGGTGTAGGCGGTGGCGTCTTCCTGTTGCCAGGTGTAACGCACCAGCGCCTCGGTCACGATCCGCGGGCTCGGCGAAACGCCGCCGTTGTTCAGGTTGATGATGCCACGCGTGATCTTTGGTAGAGACGCGTAGGACGCGGAAGCCACTGTCCTCCGCCACAGCCGAATACTCTTCCGGTGTCAGATGCAGGTAAGGATCCTCAAAATCCCGGAAGTAAGCCTTCCATCTCGACGTTCGACGTGTCTCTTCGGTTACATTCTCCACGCTCTTGCGTGCACCTTTCGATACCAGGCGAAGCTGCGCCTTGCCACCCGGTACTAGGGCGGAACGTATCGAACTAAGCGCGGTCTGTTGCTCCGGAATCCAATGCAGAGCATTGAAAGAAACCACGAGATCAAACTCGTTTTTGAACGGCAGGCGGCGAGCGTCCGCCACCTCAAATTGAACATTGGGCAGCGTCGCGGGACCGAAGTGGCTCCGGGCGAAGCTAATCATGTCTCGCGATGGATCGACGCCCACAACCGAGCCCTTCGAAGCGCGAGAAGCGATTTGTGCGGTGATCTTCCCGTCGCCGCAGCCGACATCAAGGATTCGTTCCGAACCCTTGAGATCGAGCAGAGCGAGTACTTCCTGAGCCATCGCTTCCTGCAGCGACGAACGGCGAGAATATTCGGCGGCATCCCATTCTGTCATGTTCGGCAATCAGCAATGCCGCAATCCTATCCCACCTCTCCCGTCGTTTCCAATGACCTCTGATCTCTAACTTTCGGTTTGCGACCTTTCACTTCTCACCCATCACCTTCTTCTTTCCCTCCTGCTCCCTGCTTGACTAGAACGCACCTCC
>QHOX01000295.1 GCA_003219465.1 Verrucomicrobiota bacterium
AGGTCGCGTTCGTGATTTTCCTGTTTATGTGGGTGCGCTGGACGCTCCCGCGATTTCGATGGGATCAGCTGATGCGGCTGGGCTGGCTTTTCTTTTTCGAAATCGCATTGGTGAACATTTTTTTGGTGGCGGGAATTCTCGCTTACTTTCCGAAATGAATCTTATCATGCCCATGTTCGGCAGGTACGATTCATGATTATGATCATGAGCAAGAGCATAAACGTGAGTTGAATCATGACGATTACTGTTCCACGACCGAGATTGAACTGGCGCGAGCGATTGTATCTGCCAGCCATTACCGCCGGCCTGGCAATCACGTTTAAGCATTTCAAGAATATGCTGCTCGGGCGCACCAAGGTGACGATGCAATATCCCGAACACAAATGGGACAGTCACCTGCCGGATTATTACCGCGGCGCACCCGCACTAGTGCGTGACGCGGATGGACGGGTACGCTGTGTCGCGTGTCAACTTTGCGAATTCATTTGTCCGCCGCGCGCGATCAAAATTATTCCCGGTGAGATTGCTCCGTCCGACTGTTTCGCCAAGGTCGAAAAATTTCCTCAAGAATTCGATATCGACATGATCCGCTGCATTTACTGCGGGATGTGCGAGGAAGTTTGTCCGGAACAGGCGATTTATCTACGCAAAGATTACGCCATCACCGGCTTCACGCGTGCCGACATGGTGCATCACAAGGAAAAACTTCTCGAGATCGGCGGAGTAATGCACGGCGTGGTGCTCAAATGGAACGAAAAAAAGTAGGAGCCACGGATTAACACGGATAATCACGGACCTTTGGATTCCGATTTACATCCGTGTTTGATCCGTGTTCATCTGTGGCCTGAAAAATGTCCCCTTTCCTCTTTTGGATTTTTGCAGTGCTGACGGTGATTTTCGGCGCGGCCGTCGTCCTCAATCGGAACCCGGTCGCGAGCGCGCTCAGCGTGGTTGTTTCATTCCTCGGGTTGTCAGCGCTGTTCATGTCCCTCGACGCTTTCTTTGTCGGGATCATTCAGGTTCTCGTCTATGCAGGCGCGGTGATGGTGCTTTTCCTTTTCATCATCATGCTGCTCGACATCCGTGCCGAAGAACGACGCCGGATCAACTTTGGCTCGCCGCTGCCGGCGGCATTGGAGTAGCCGTGATCTTGCTGGTTCAGATCTGCATGGTGATTAGTCACTTTCAACCTGCGCGACGAAGTTTTCCGCCGCTGGCAAGATCGACGACGGATGATGTGCGGAACATCGGCCGGCTACTTTTCAACAACTACAATCTGCCCTTCCAAATCATCGGTGTCCTGGTGCTCGTTGCCACAATCGGCGTGGTCATCCTGAGCCGACGGGAACCACGGTAACATGATCACGCTTGGCGATTATTTGGTCGTAAGCGCGATCCTTTTTACGATCGGCTTCGCCGGCGTGATCCTACGTCGGAACCTCATCGTCATTTTGATGTCTCTCGAGCTGATGTTGAACGCGGCCAACCTGTCGCTCGTGGCTTTCTCGCGATTTCGCGTCGGTGCTAATGGGCTGCCGGATTACGACGCGCAGGTGTTCGTCTTTTTCGTCATCACGGTGGCGGCGGCTGAAGTGGCGGTGGGGCTTGCACTTCTCGTCTCGTTATATCGCGCGAGGCAGACCACGGATGTCAGCGACATCACCAGCCTGAAGTTCTGACCGGCGAATCAGACAGAGCGATGAACTCATTCTATCCGTGGCTGATCCTTCTCGCGCCGCTCACGAGCGCGACGGTCATCACGCTCTTCACGCTGCGATGGAAATCATCGAGCAGTGCGATTTCCATCACCGCGGTGCTCGTAAGTTTTTTCTGCAGTTGCTTGATCTTCGCGCAGTCAGCAACAACCGCACCTGAGTTCCTGTGGCTCGATCTCTCCCCGGTCTTCCGTGTGCCGCTTGGCCTAACGCTTGATCAGTTGAGCAGGACGATGGCCGTTCTGGTTTCGGGCGTCGGTGCGCTTATTCACATTTATTCGCTCGGCTACATGCGCGACGACGAAGGCAAGTCCCGCTATTTCGCGGCGCTGTCGCTCTTCATGTTCGCGATGCTCGGGATCGTTTTTGCGAACAATTTTGTGATGCTTTTCATTTTTTGGGAATTGGTCGGGTTTACGTCGTATGTCTTGATCGGTCACTGGTTCTTTCGAGACGCCGCAGCTGACGCCGCGAACAAAGCATTCATCACCACAAGGATTGGCGATTTCGGATTCATGACTGGCATCCTGATGATTTGGATGACTACCGGCTCAATCGTTTTTGTCGAAATCGAGACGCGAATGCTGATGTTCGGCGGCCACGCAACGTTTGCCGCAATTGTCGCACTTTTAATTTTCTGCGGCGCGGTGGGAAAATCTGCCCAATTTCCGCTGCACGTCTGGTTGCCCGACGCCATGGAAGGTCCGACGCCAGTCTCGGCGTTGATTCACGCGGCCACGATGGTTGCGGCCGGTGTTTACATGCTGGTGCGCGTTGCGTTCATCATTCAAGCCTCACAAGCGGCGCTTCTGGTCGTCGCGTGGATCGGCACCATCACAGCGGTGATGGCCGCGTTGATCGCGACGCAGCAAGACGATATCAAGCGCATTCTCGCCTATTCCACGCTGTCGCAACTCGGTTACATGGTGATGGCTGTGGGTCTCGCCTCAAACGACGCGGCCATGTTCCACCTTTTCACTCACGCGTTTTTTAAAGCGCTCCTATTTCTCGCGGCCGGCTCGGTCATCGTGATGCTTCATCACGAGCAGAACATCTGGAAGATGGGCGGTCTGCGCCGAAGACTTCCCATCACTTTTGCCACCTTCGGTGCGGGCGCGCTGGCGTTGATGGGCTGTCCGCCGTTCAGCGGATTTTTCAGCAAGGACGCGATTCTCGCTGTCGCCTACGAACATAACCTGCCGATTTTCGCCGTGGGGTTGTTCACCGCGTTTCTGACTGCTTTCTACGTGATACGCATGCTCGTCATTGTCTTCTTCGGCAACCCACGCAGCGACACCGCGCGCGAAGGCCACGAATCACCGCCCGTCATGACAATGCCGTTGATCGTGCTCGCGATTCTGGGGACGCTCGGCGGATTTGCATTTTTCGCTCGAAACTTTCTCACACTCCCCACCGAGAAAGAAGCGGCGGTTCTTGTTCCGGTGTTAGCAATCATTGCGCTGATGCTCGGAGTCGGACTCGCGGTTGCTCTTTACCGCGGACGCGCGACTGAAGCGGTCAATGTCGAGTTGTTGCGTCGCAAGTTCTATTTCGACGAGTTCTACGGCTGGCTTATTTATTGGACCCTAGAGTTGCTCGCTCGTGTGGCAGCCTTCATCGATCGCTGGGTCATCGATGCAGGCGCTGTGGGCGGAAGCAGTCGATCGACGTGGGGCGTCGGCGCGCTCTTGCGACTAATTCAGGTCGGCAATCTTCAAGCGTATGCGTTCCTCTTCGGTTTGGGTGTTGTCGCTCTCATCTATTTCGCCGTTTTTTGTTCCTGAACTTTAACCCACGGAACACACGAAATGACACGAAATGAGGAGAAACCAGAGTTGATTTACAAAGAGGAAAGCTACGCCATCATCGGGGCCTGCATGGCGGTCTACAAAGACAAGGGCTGCGGCTTTCTCGAACCCGTCTATCACGAGTGCTTACAAATTGAGTTCGAATTCCGAGGGATTCTGTTTCTCTCAAAGCCGCCGCACACATTGAAGTATCGCAACCGCACGCTCGTTCAAAGGTTCTCCCCTGATTTTCTTTGCTACGAGAAGATCATCCTCGAGATCAAAGCTGTTTCTGCCTTGATCGACGAGCACCGGGCACAAGTCTTGAATTATCTCGCTGCTACCGGCTGCAAACTGGGTCTGCTCGTGAACTTTGGCCATTACCCGAGGATAGAATACGAGCGACTCCTGCCCAGAACCCATGAGGTTGCTGATCTTCACCTTTAAAACTTTCGCGTCTTTCCGTGTGTTTCGTGGGCAAAGAAATCTTTGACGTGCTTCTCTTCCGCTAATGGTGCTGTTTATTATTTTCTGTCCCATCGTTGCGGCCGTCTTGATCATGCTTGGTGCGACCGCACGGAAGACTGCGCTAGCCGCGTCGGTCTTGACGTTTGCAGCGGCGCTATTTCTATTTGCCTCGCTCGACCACGGTCACGCCGACTTCCAGCACGTCACATCGTTTAGCATCTCTCCCGAGTGGCGGCTGAGCTTTACCACTGGCGTTGACGGCTTGAGCATAATCATGGTGCTGCTCGCCAGCATCGTCACGCTGGCCGCTGTGTGGTTCGCCGGCACGATCGAGAGACATGAAAACGCGTTTTATGCCTGTCTTCTGCTCATTTCCGGCGGCGCGATCGGCGCGTTTGCTTCGATCGATTTATT
>QHOX01000087.1:0-1791 GCA_003219465.1 Verrucomicrobiota bacterium
CGTACGCGCTGGATGGCCGATTGCTTGGCGCGCCGCACATGGACGAGACACCAGGATTCAACAAGGCTGAATATCCATTGAAGCCGGCGCGGCTTGGTCTTTGGGAAGGCTTTATTTTCCTGAATCTCGCGGATTCCTCTCCTTCACCGGAGAAATGGTTTGAGCCGCTGGGCGAAAAGTTTTCGCCCTGGAACCTGGCAGCACTGCGTTCGGCGAAACGGATCGAGTATGACGTCAGAGCCAATTGGAAGTTAATCTTTCAAAACTATTCGGAGTGTTATCACTGTCTGGGCGTGCACCCGGAGCTTTCGAAAATTTCACCGTACGACTCCGCAGAGAATGATCTGACCGAAGGACCGTTTTTAGGTGGATTCATGCGAATCGCGAGCGACAAGAGCCTGACGATGAGCGGCAATGCCTGCGCGTTGCCCGTCGGCAATTTCGGCGACGAAGATTTCCGATTCGTTTTCTACTACTCCATTTTTCCGAATACGCTGCTGAGTCTGCATCCGGATTATGTGATGGTGCATCACCTTGAACCGCAGTCCCCAGAGCGAACACTGATCGTCTGCGATTGGTTCTTTAATCCGGAAGCATTCGAACGGAACGATTTCGATCCGGATGATGCCGTTAAATTCTGGGACATGGTTAACAGGCAGGACTGGCACGTGTGCGAATTGAGCCAGCGAGGCATCTCCTCGCGCGCGTACGAACCGGGCCCGTACTCGATGCGGGAAAGTATTCCGGCAGCCTGGGACGAGTACTACTTGCGGCAGATGGGCTGAGTTCTATCCACAGATTTCCGTAATTCCAGTCTCTGACGCCCTCTCAAAGCCTGACTCAAACAATCTGCGGACTTCCTCTGCGGGCAGGCCAGCCAGCCCTACAGGTTGGCAAGAATTTTTGTGGCCATCGATTCTTCCGAATCGCGAGCCGCGTTAGCGGGAAGACCGTGAATTCCAATCGTGATCAGGATATCGCCCTTGAGAACATGCAACATTGCCATGCCGGTCTCGGTAGGACAGAAGATGGCTTTATCACCAAGACCGTCGATCCGAGTCGATTTGCTGCCATCGGCGGGCAGCACAGAAAACATTGTCTGAGTAAGATGCGGCGGGGCTTCTTGCCCCGCATAGAGAATGTCGAAATAGAGCCACTTATCGCCTTTGATCGCATGATAACTCCACTCCGAATCGTAGTAGCCACCTTTGCCGTTCTGGTTGCGGCCTTTGGCGTCTTTGACCGGCACGCCCAAAACTTTCTCGGCATCGGACTTGGTGATGACTTTTGGGACGTCGATTTTGTCGCCAGCCATTGCGGAGCGCACGCCGGCGCAAATGATGATCAAAATGGCGAAGCCAACCATTGTTCTTCTCATAAAATCCTGTCCGTGAAGTTCGAGGCGAAGGATGACGGGGTCGCAGCGTCACATCAATCTTCAATTATGTGTGACCGAAGAATCGCGCTTTGTGATCAGGAATCTAACATCTAGTATCCAGCATCAGAAGCCATGCCGCCGCCGCTGACGTATGCCAGTTATCTCGATCTGGAGAAGCTGCTTTCGATGCAGAAGCCCCGCTCCAGTCCGCCGGAACACGATGAGACGCTGTTCATCATCATCCATCAAACGTACGAGCTCTGGTTCAAGCAGCTGCTGCACGAGTTTGAAAAGATAAGGCGAGATTTTTCCGCGGGCGATCTCTTCGGAGCGATCCACACGTTCAAGCGGATGCGCACCATCATGAAAGTACTCGTGGCGCAGGTGGACATTCTCGAAACGATGACGCCGTC
>QHOX01000087.1:1936-14140 GCA_003219465.1 Verrucomicrobiota bacterium
CAGCTACTGCATGAACGGAGCATCGTAGACCACTTTCACGACTTTCTGGAAACGCGCGGAGCGGGAATTCCCGCCGAATTGAAGAATCGTGATGTGACGCAACCGAACGGACCAGACGAACGTGTGCAGAAAGAGATTCTGCGCCTGTATAAAAATTCGCCCGAATGCTCGATCCTGTTCGAACTGATGACCGATTTTGACGAAGGTCTGCAGGAGTGGCGGTATCGGCACGTCAAACTCGTTGAGCGAACGATCGGCGCCAAGAAAGGCACTGGCGGATCGCCCGGTGTGCCGTTTCTAAAAGAGTCGCTTTTTAGGCCCGTGTTTGATGACTTGTGGGCAATCCGGCACGAAATGTGACCGCGGCGCAATC
The DNA here is from genome assembly GCA_003219465.1 of Verrucomicrobiota bacterium. GTDB lineage: Bacteria > Verrucomicrobiota > Verrucomicrobiia > Chthoniobacterales > UBA10450 > Udaeobacter. The sequence continues at coordinate 2,310 of QHOX01000087.1, forward strand.
GTGCCGCGGAATGACGAAGCACGAATGTCGAATACCGAAAACTAAAGTCGGAGAAACTCGCGCACCGTCCCTGAAAACAGTTGCGCTTTCTGTTTTTCGGGAAGCTTTATGGATTCGATCAGTTTGCCGGGATGCGTTTCACCTAACGAGAAGGGGTAATCGGAACCGAATGCGATGCGTTCTGCGCCGAACAGTTTGAGAAGCAGCCTCAGCGCATCAGCGTCATGAACATGTGAATCGACGTAGAACCGCGCCGGTACACCGTCGTGAGCGAGATAGTGGCGCGGACTGGTGCTGTTTTCCGCGGCCACTACATCGGGGCGCACACGAAATGCGTGATCGACGCGACCGATGGTAAATGGAAACGCGCCGCCGCCGTGCGCAAAAGCGACCCGAAGGCTCGGGAACCGTTCGAACACGCCGCCAAAAATCATAGAACAAATCGCGAGCGACGTCTCTGCTGGCATGCCAACCAGCCACGGCAGCCAGTATTTCGGCATACGCTCGCTGCCCAGCATGTCCCACGGATGAACAAAAATCGCGGCATTGACTTCTTCAGCAGCGCTCCAAACCGGCTGTAGTGCTGCGTTGTCGAGGTTCAGCGTATCTACGCGTCCGAAATGCGGATTCGCATCCACGTGCGTGCCGATCTGCGCGCCGCGCAGTGCGAGTTCCCGGACGCAGCGTTGGAGTTCGCCTGCGGCAAGATCGGGGTCCTGCATTGGAATCGTTCCCAAGCCTGCGAAACGCGTCGGATGCTCCCGAACAACTTCGGCGATGTGATCGTTTAGTCGCCGCGAAAGGTCGAGCGCATCAGCCGGCTTCGCCCAATAGCTGAACATTACCGGAACGGTTGAAAGCACCTGCATCGAGACACCAGTCCAATCCATCTCTTCGATTCGGCGCGTCGGCTCCCAAACGTTATCGGTGATTTCCCGAAACAGACGGTCACCGACCATCATGCGCGCGCAGCACGGCTTATAATGATCGACCCGGACGAAACCCTCGTAGCCGTATTTCGTATCGAGGTCCGGCCAGTCGGGCGGCAAAATGTGTGTGTGCAGATCGATCTTCAAGGCAAGTGACAGGTGATAAGTGACGAGTGACGAGAAACGGCGAGTGATGTTAGCAAAAACTTTTCACTCGTCACCTGTCACTCGTCACTTGGCTGGAACGGCTTTACTGGTTCCGGCTTCGGGACTTTCTTACCGCACTTTTTGCAGGTACGGCGCGAGTTGTCATTCCAGAATTCGAGCATTGCCTTGCTAAAGTGGTCAACGATGTCTTTGCAGTCGAAGTGAATGTCTTCCACGAGCGCTCCGCAATTTTCGCAGTAGAAAATGACGTGCTCCTTTTCACCCGGCGGACGGCGGCGCTCTACAACTACCCCCACCGTGTCAGGCGGGCGCTGCGGCGAGTGCGGCACATTCGGCGGAATGAAAAACGTCTCGCCCTCGCGGACAGTGTGATCGACGATCCGGTCGCCTTCGCGGATCCGCACCTTGATGTCTCCTTTGAGCTGGTAGAAGTACTCTTCTGAATCAACGCGGTGAAAGTCGTTCCGTGCGTTGGGACCTTTGATGACCATCACAAAAAAATCCCGCCCATCGTAAAGATACCGGTTGCTCACCGGCGGTTTGAATTTGTCCGCGTTCTCTTCGATCCAGTTCCTTAGATTAATCGGCGGCTGCACTGTCGTCATAAAGCTCAGCGTATTTCTGCCGGTGCAAAGCGTCAAACCTGCATCGTGCAGAAACTGAAACTAACTCGTGCCGTGCGCTTGCTTTATCGGGATTGCGCCGACTTCAACGTCGGGATCACCTGGGCGGCCATGAATTTTCCGATCTCGTCCGCGATCGCTTGCACAACCTTCCTCGCCTCTTGCTCCGGTTCCCGCTTGCTCTCCCGCGATGTGAAGCCGACGGCGACGGTAAGAGACGGCCGTTGGCCCGGTTAGAATCGACTTTACAGTTGAATGAGCAAGCTCCCATCGAATAGTATCCGCCCCTTCGTGAATAATGGTCGACTGTTGAAAATCGCAGGAATGCTGCTCGCAGCGCTGATTATTAGCAGCTGCGAAGAGTACCCAGAGCCATATGCGGCCGGCTTTTATCCGCGCGCCACTCCTGCGGGCTGGTGGAACGACGAAGCCGCTTCCGGCTCGGCCAAGATCGTCGTGCACATCGGCGAACAACAGGCTTACTTTTACAAGGGCAGACAGTTGGTCGGGCAAACCACTGTCTCCACCGGCAAACCCGGCTTTTCTACTCCGCCGGGCCACTACACGGTCGTTTCGAAAGATGCAGGCCACGTTTCGACCGTGTTCGGCGATTATGTGGATGATTACGGGAACGTCGTTAGGTCAAATATCGACTCCCGCAAGGACCCTCGTCCGAGAGGGACCCATTTCGATGGCGCGCGCATGCCGTATGCGATGTTCTTCAGAGGCGGTTACGCAATGCATCAGGGTTATGTCCCACCCTTTGCTGCGTCACACGGTTGCATCCGTTTGCCGGGACAAATGGCCGTGAGATTCTTTGAAAACGCTCCTGTCGGCACTCGCGTGACGGTGACTGAGTAGTCCAGGGCCTGATTCAAGTTGGAACACTCAGCCACGCTAAAACGATCGTGCGGCTAATATACAAAATCATCTGTTACGTTCTGGCGTGGTTAGCCGCCCTTTTTGCGACAAATCCTAACGGCGGACTTTGGGCCCTGGCCTGGATGTTTCCTCTCGGTCTTGCTGCGTTCATCGATCGGAAATGGGCCAACAGCGGCGGCTGGGAAGTCTTTGCAGCTTGCATCGCCGTTTACCTCATCCACGCCTGGTTTTATTTCCGCTCGCGAACTTTGCGCACCACGCTTCTTCTGTTTGGCGTCCTTGCGATTCTGCTCATCTGCAATGTTTCGGGATGTCGGGCGATGATTAATACGCATTAGAAAGCGGCAATACGATCGTGGCAAGGGGACGGATTTCGCTCCGAGTGCGCATCGGAAGCGTATGCTCGGGCCGGACACTCGTGCTAACGTACACGAGCCATGCACAAGAGCGTTATCGCCGAAGAAGGGGTCTCCGGTGTCAGTCTGACGAAGGAGGAACTGCAACGCTATTCGCGTCATCTCATCATGCCCGAAGTGACTGCGGAGGGACAAAAGCGACTCAAGGCAGCGAGCGTTTTGTGCATCGGTGCCGGTGGTCTGGGCTCCCCTGCTGCGCTTTACCTGGCAGCAGCCGGCGTTGGAAGACTTGGAATCGTCGATTTCGACAAAGTCGATCTCACAAATCTGCAACGGCAAATTCTTCACGGAACAAAGGACGTCGGCCGCAGCAAGCTGGAATCGGCCCGCGACCGGCTGCGGGACATCAATCCGGAGATTGAACTCAAATTGCACGAGTGCCGGTTCTCCAGCGACAACGCAGAGCAAATCGTGGCTGACTACGACGTGATCGTGGACGGCTCGGATAATTTTGCCACGCGGTATCTTTCGAATGACGTCTGCGTTTTCGCGCGGAAGCCAAACGTCTATGGCTCGGTGTTCCGGTTCGAGGGCCAAACAACCGTGTTCGCGACGCATTTGGGCGGGCCATGTTATCGCTGTCTTTTTCCCGAGCCGCCGCCACCCGAGTCCGTCCCGAACTGCGCGCAAGCAGGTGTGCTCGGGGTCCTGCCTGGCATCATCGGAATGCTTCAGGCGATTGAGACCATCAAACTGATCCTTGGGATCGGCGACCCGCTGATTGGACGTCTGCTTCACTTTGACGCGCTCAAGGTGCACTTTCGCGAACTAAAGCTGCGCCACGATTCGCAGTGTCCTGTTTGCGGTGAAAACCCAACAATTTTTGCGCCGATCGATTACGACCAGTTTTGCGGTGCGCCCGAAGACGGAACCGTTCCTGCGATATCCGTGCAGGAATTGAAACGAAAGATGAACGCAAGTGAAGCGTTCGAGTTGATCGATGTGCGCGAGCCGTTCGAATTCGAAATCGCGCGGATCGATGGCGCGAAATTGATTCCGCTGGGCGAAATTGCCGGACGTGCGGACGAGCTGCAACGCGAGCAACTGATTGTTGTCCATTGTCACAGCGGCCGGCGTAGCGCACAGGCGGTGCGATTACTTCAGCAACGCGGTTTCACTAACGTCTATAATCTCGAAGGTGGCATCGACGCGTGGTCGGATTTCATCGATCCAAGCGTGCCGAAATATTGAGGCATTTCATTTCAGCACACCGGCGAGTTGATCGGCGGTGGGAACGCTCTGCCATTGTGCCAGCAATTCACCAGTTCGACCAAACACAAGCACGCGAAAGTCTTTTGCTCCCTCGGCTTGGTCCAACTGTGTAGCCGTTGTTCCGTCAAAATCGGTAACGACGAATATGTCGCTTTGCGCGTCGCGCGAGATTTTTTGCGCGTCATAGCGCGCCTGAAGCCGTTTTGCCTCTTCACGCACGCGGCGCCGGGTGAACGCAGTTGCGATCCGGCGTCCGATTGCCAAGTGCCTTCCCGTGAAATGAATAACAGTAATCATTCTGTAATCCGGGTTGCCGAGACAAAAATCAGGAACACGGTCGCCAACGATGCGTGCCTTTTCGTGATCTGCAGCCGTCGTCAACACAACAATGGTCACGTGTCCGTCGGCAGTGGAGAGTTTTTTCCCATCGATGTCGACAAAGCTGATTGAATAGCTCGTGCCGGTTGAAAGCGTCCCACGAAGGAGCGCACCGGAAAGGAAGAGCGCCGTGCTCACCAACAAAAAAATTTGAAGTGCACGCATGCTCACAACTAACCAAATTCTCAACAATGCGCTGTACTGACAACCGCCGGCTTGGCAACGCTAACTCCATTTTGCTATCGCTGCCACGCACGAACTTCGTCTGCGTTTGTCTCTCGATTTTTTCGCTTTGCGCTCCAGCTGGCTGCGATCGAGTCGGCAGTTCGCGCAACGCTCAATTGATGCAGGACGCAGACAACAAATCAGCCCAGGGTGACTTCGAACGAGCCGTGGACCTCTATGAAGCCGCACTCGATGATTCCGAAAGTAGTCGGAAGGCGGAGGTCCACTACAGGCTGGGCCTTATTTACGATGACAAGCTCAACGATCCCGTGAGCGCTCTGCACCATTTCAAGCGGTATCTGGCGTTAAGTCCAAACGGTCCGCATGCAAACGACGTGAAAAACTCAATGAAACGCGACGAAATCGCCGCGCTCACCGCGTTGTCCGGCGATTCCGTAATCACTCGGGCGGAAGCGGCGCGGTTGCGCAATGAAAATCTGACGCTGCACAAAGAACTCGAAGCGCGCGCACCGTCACGAACAGTGTTAGAAAAGTCGCAAGGAAATGACGCCAGGAAACCGGGGTCAAAGAAAGCAGGGCAAGCCTACGTTGTACAGTCGGGCGACACGCTCTTCTCCATTTCGCGGAAGTTTTATAACTCGCCGAAACGTTGGAAAGCGATCCTCGAGGCGAATAAGAAAACTATTCGTGATCCAAAAGATCTCACCGTCGGTCAGACACTGGTGATTCCGTAAGCTGTGGGGTGCGCTGTCCTCAGCGCACTTGCAGATTAGTGCCAGGCACGGAAATCCGCCGAGGACAGCGGACGCTACAGGAATTTGGCGATTCCACTTTGTTGACCACAGTTCACTCCTTGATTCCGATCAACTCGCGCTGCCATGGCACCAGCAACGTTGCCCAGGTCGGATCAGTTGCAATCGCTTCGAGGGTGCTGCGCGACGCGATGAAGGGTGGCTCTAGTCCGAGCTGCTGAGCCGATTTGTCGCGCCGTTGTCGCAACTGCTCTGCACGCCTAACGATGGCGGCAGTGGGCCGTGTGCCAGAGCGACGACGCATGACCGGCCACTCCGACTGCGGCAATTGCAGCGCAAATTTTGCTGCTTCACGAAAGGTCTGCCGCCGACGGGCCGAAAAATGTTCATAATCAGGCACACATCCTGAAGTGAAACCTTGCGCCGCTTTCAAAAGCTCGCGGTTTTGTAAAATGTGAAATGGCGGTCGATCGGCCATTTCCGCCTCTTTCTCTCGCCATTGCCATAGCGCGCGAAGAACTGCTCCGGTCTGCGGGTCGAGCGCGCCTGCCCCTGCGATGCGCCAGAGTTCATCCTGACTGCGTTCGCGTTCGGCCTTCGCCGATTCGATCGCACGTTCACAAGATTGCCGGAACCAATCGCGCCGCTGAAATCGCTCCAGGTCTTCCTCCAATTTCGTGGCAAGCGGCAAGAGATAATGCACATCGCCCAGCGCGTATTTCATCATACGTGGGGCCAGAGGCCGGATAGCCCAATTGGCCTTTTGCGAATGTTTTTGAAGCTCAACATCGAAGAAACATTTCACCAGCGCACCCAGACTGAACTCGCGAATCCCAAGCAGCCGCGCCGCAATGACTGTGTCGAAGATTCTGCTGGCCGCGAAATTCAAGCCGCGGCGGAGCATCCGCAAATCGTAATCCGCCCCATGGAGAACAATTTCTCTCGATTGCAGCGCCCGTTGTAGCGGTCGCAAATCGAGATTACTCAACGGATCGACAATGAAATCGCAAACCCACTGGACAGTCATTCCGAGCGAAGTCGAGGCTGCAACGGAGCCGCAGGATGCGGCGAGGCCAGTCTTTCCATCCCGTAGCGCTACCTTTGAGGCAGTTCCGCGGGATCCTTCAACGTTGCTTAGGATGACGGCGGACGGAACGCTGATTTGAATCAAACAAAGTTTCTCCCGATATGAATGCAGGCTGTCAGCCTCAGTATCGAGTGCGATGCGATCGGCGGCATCTATTTGCCGAATCAAATCGGCCAACTGCTGCGCCGACGCAATTACATCATGTGAACCGACTTTTGCGAGTCCCGCTCCCATTACCGCAGTCCGCTCAGGAGCAATTCTGCGTTCGTTTTTGTTGCGTGCAGATTGTCGATCAGTTTTTCCATCGATTCGAGCGGCGGAAGCGCGGCCATCGTTTTGCGCAGCATTAACACCCGGTCCCATTCATCGGGGTGATAAAGCAATTCCTCACGTCTTGTAGCCGAGAGCAACGGATGGATGGCAGGATACATCCTTTTCTCCTGCAGCCCGCGATCGAGATGCAACTCCATGTTTCCCGTGCCTTTGAATTCCTCAAAGATCAATGCGTCCATGCGGCTGCCAGTTTCAGTAAGCGCCGTGGCCAGTACGGTGAGGCTGCCGCCTTCTTCCGCGTTTCGCGCCGATCCGAAAAATTTCTTGGGTTTAATCAGGGCCTTCGCTTCGACGCCGCCCGACATGATGCGCCCTTTGCCGGACTCCAGATTATTATATCCGCGTGAGAGGCGCGTGAGGCTATCGAGCAGCACAACGACGTCATGCTTCATTTCTACGAGGCGTTTGGCGCGCTCCAGCACCATCTCAGCAACCTGCACATGGCGCTGCACGTTTTCGTCGAAGTTTGAATGATAGATCTGGCAATCGATTTCCCGCTGCAAATCCGTCACTTCTTCCGGCCGCTCGTCGACCAGCAGGAGAATAAGAACAATGTCGGGATAATTTGCCCGAATCGCCTTTGCAATTTCCTTCAGCAAAATGGTCTTGCCCACTCGCGGCGGCGCAACGATCAGGCCGCGTTGACCACGACCGAGCGGCGTCAGCAAATCGACTGCGCGCGCGCAGATGGAACTCGTGTTTGGATTCTCGAGGATAATTCTGCCCTGCGGAAACTGCGGTGTTAGCTTGTCGAACGCGGTCGGTTGCTTCCATTCCTCGGCGGGTTGATCCTCAACCTCTGTAACTTTGTCGAGCGAGAGGAACTTCTCGCGTTGCACCGGCAATCGCACCGTGCCGGCAACTCTTTGCCCGGGCCGCAGATCATGTTGCTCAATCAGTGTGCGCGGAACAGCCACATCCTCAGGAACAGGCAGAAAATTCAACTTCGGCCAGCGCAGCATCGCGAACGAATCGCTTACCTGATCGAGAAATCCTTCCGCCGAAACGATTGCGCCACCCGCCACTGCCGCGCGCACAATGTCGAGAATGTGCTGATGCCGCGAGCGGGCGGGATGCAGATGTAGATCGAGATCGCGCGCCAGCGCTTTGAGTTTCTTGTCCGAAAACTCCTGCAACTCGTTTAAATCAAGCGCGCGCGACGACGCAACTCCGGCGGGTGAGCCGGCTTCCTGAAACCCGCCTTCTGAAGATTCCAATGTCTCTACGTTTTTGTCCATGTTTGCCCTTGCCATGATGCGGCCAAAAATCGCGCCTGGTCCATAAGCGACGTTCGATCCCCGTTGTTCCAAATGACGTGATCTGCGCGTCTGATTTTCTCCTCGAGTGGCATTTGCGATTTAATCATTTTTCTACCTTCGGCAGCTGTGATCGACATCCGTTTCTTTAAGCGGCCTAGCTGCACCTTCTGCGAACACGCCACCACGACCACTCGGTCGCACAACGTTTCACCGCCGGTCTCATAAAGGAGTGGAATATCAGCAAAGAAAAAATTGGGAGAATTACGATGCTCTTTTGCCACTGTCCTCCATTGGCGGCGAATCCGCGGATGGAGGATCCGCTCAAGCGCGCATTTTTTGGTCGCGTCGCTAAAGACTATCGCGCGAAGCTTCGCCCGATTCAAGTCTCCTACGGTTGAAAAGACTCGCGTTCCAAATTCTCGCTGGATGTCTTTTTGAACTTCCGGCCGATCAAAGAGCTTATGAACTGCCGCGTCGGCATCGAAGAACGTTGCTTCCGGCAGAACTTCGCGCAGACATTCGACGAACGTGCTTTTACCCGTGGAAATCCCTCCGGTGATTCCGATGGCAGGCATTCAAGTGAAAATTAGAAGCGGTAGTCGCTTTAGAGCGGCTTCATTCTCCACATCAGTAACGATTTGTCCAATCTGTTGGTGTCCCCGGTAAGCTAGGCGGAAAAGCGGCGGACCGCGGCTGGGGGAAGTCCGCGTGACCAAAGTCGGTGCGAACTTTTCCGGCAATACCGAAGGTCGTGTCGATCACGATTGACGCACACAGCGAACAAAGAAAACGATAACTGGCGGGGTTGATGAGGGAAAGTAACAAAACTGTTACGAAGCCCTACTTGTCAGCAAGATGGTGACCCATTATCCACCCGTTAACCGGAAAAATTACGAAAACGCATCACATCCGGAAGAATTACCAGAACGAATCACATGAGAAGGAATAACTCACAATGAGAATACGTCATGCATCTGTTGTCGCCTTTCTCACCCTGTTCGCAGTCCACTCGGCCTGCGCGGCCGATTGGGAAGTCGTCGCCAGCCCTAATGCGGGCAGGCAGGCTAATAGTTTGTCTTCGGTCGCAGCCGTCGCCGATAATGATGTATGGGCGGTCGGATGGGCTTTCAACGCGCAACTCAACGCTTACCGCACCGTAACTGAACATTGGAACGGCACACGCTGGTCTCTCGTGAGGAGTCCGAACGCGACGAACGGCTACAATTTTCTCAATGGCGTGGGCGTCGTGGCGGCAAATAACGTCTGGGCCGTCGGCCAGGCAGCCAACGGCAGCACTTATAGCACCATGATCCAACACTGGAACGGCACATCGTGGAATATTGTTTCCAGCCCTAACGTTCCCGGATTCTCCAATGTTTTGCAGGCGATTAGTGTCGTCTCGGCTAACGACATCTGGGCAGTTGGTTATTCTCAAGACACCAATTTTAACAACTTCACTCTTACCCTGCACTGGAACGGCGCTACTTGGAGCATCGTGCCCAGTCCGAGCGTTAACGACGATATCCTCTTCGGGGTGGATGCAATCGCCTCAAACGATGTTTGGGCGGTTGGCAGATCCCAGCAGGAAGCGCGCACACTGACGTTGCACTGGAATGGCTCAGCCTGGAGCGTTGTGCCAAGTCCTAACGACAGTACTGAAGATAATATCCTGTTTGGCGTAGCAGGCGTGGCATCCAACGATGTGTGGGCCGTCGGGGAAGCGTGCTGTGAGAAAACACTGGCCATCCATTGGAATGGCGCCAGCTGGAGCCTCGTGCCGACGCCGGTTTTCGATCCCAACGCTACCAATCAGGTCCTCATCGATATCGTCGCGCTATCGAGTAACAATATTTGGACTGCGGGTCAGTATATTGTGCCGATTCAAGGCAGTGCCCAGTTCACTTTGACAGAAAATTGGGATGGCTCGAACTGGAATTTTGTTCCGAGTCCGAACGCCCAGAATTCTAATAATCGCCTGCACGGAATCACCGCCACACCGGGTGGCACGCTTTGGGCAGTCGGTACAACAGGCGTCTTCACCAGACCCGAGCGCACTTTAATCCTGCGGAAGAACCCGTAACAGGACCGAATCTTGAGAACGCGTTTTCTGGCTCTGCGCTGCCTCCTCTTTTTCGCCCTTGACCGCAGTCCGTTTTCTTGTAATCCGCAACCGTTCACACAGGGAATTCATTATGATGATGCATCTTAGAATGTTAAAGGCTGGCGTTTTCATCTGTCTATTTTCGTTATTTTTAGTCTCCATTGCTTCAGGCCAATTGGCGCCCACAACCAGGGTGCCCCGAAATGTACCACTTGAAACGTACGATAATCCGCCTGCGCCTCCTCGAAAGATAGAGACTTCGCCGCGAATGATTTCGCAATTCGGTACGTTTACGAGCTTCCAGGTAAACGTCGATGCGAATGGAAACAACATCCTGGGTGATGCCGCAAACGAGTGCTCCATTTCCGTTGACCCAACGAACCTGAGCAAGATGACGATCGCCTGGCGGCAGTTCAACAGTGTTACATCCAACTTCCGGCAGGCTGGCTGGGGATTTACAACCGATGGTGGCGCGCACTGGACATTCCCCGGTGTTCTGCAAAACGGAGTCTTTCGCAGTGACCCGGTCACCAACTCCGACGAGATCGGGCAGTTTTTCTACCTCAGTCTTCAATCGGATGTTAACCAGTCCTTTTTTTGTGACGACCTGTGGCGGTCGACAAACGGCGGCCAAACTTGGGTGGAGCGATCACCCGACAGAGGTGCCGGCGGGGGCGACAAGCAGTGGTTCACCATCGATAAGACGAATGGCCCTGGACACGGCTTTCAATACCAGTCAGACGACGGAATTAACTGTAACGGCAGCGGCGTGGAATTCCAACGCTCTACCAATGGCGGGGTGACCTGGCAGGCTCCGATCGTTGTTCCTAGCGGGACTGACCTGGGAACGCTCGATGTGGACACCAACGGCAACCTCTTTATCGGTGGCGAAGGATTCAGCAACTTTAATTGTGTGCGCTCAAGCAATGCGCAGATCGGGGGCCAGACACCGAGCTTTGACCGAAATACGTCTGTCAACATGGGGGGCAGCCTCGGTAGCGGGGGAATCAATCCAGCAGGACTGGATGGAATGTTATTCCTGGCGATCGATCGTTCCGGTACCGCCACTAACAATAATATTTACATGCTGGCCAGCGTCGTGCCATCCGGGCGAAGCACAACCGACGTGATGTTTGTGCGCAGCACGGACGGCGGACAAACCTTTAGCGCACCTCGGCGAATCAATGACGACCCGGTTAATCCTAATAAGTGGCACTGGTTCGGCACACTGTCGGTAGCGCCCAATGGCCGCATCGATTCTGTCTGGTATGACACGCGAAACGCCGCTAACAACACTGATTCGCAACTATTCTATTCTTTCAGCACAGACGGGGGCCTTACCTGGGCAGCCAACGTCGCAGTAAGCAATCCGTTTAATCCTTTCGAAGGCTATCCGAACCAAAGCAAGATTGGCGACTATATCACGATCGTTTCAGACAATACCGGAGGCAATGTCGCGTATTCCGCCACCTTCAACTTCAACTCAAGCCGGGGACAGCACGAAG
>QHOX01000296.1 GCA_003219465.1 Verrucomicrobiota bacterium
CGATCGCCGCTCTGAGGCGCCAGCCGAGAATCCATCTGTGTTATCCGTGTGGCTTGTCGCGTTGTCGCCTGGTGTAAGCGGATCCGCGATAAAAAATCAGCAAGAGCAAAGACCAAGAGTAAGAGTAAGAGCAAGCATAAGAATAGGAATACGCGGTTTGCTCGCACCGCCCGATTGCAAAGGCTTTCGGAGTCGGAGCCTTAGCCCCATTCGTGTCTATTCGTGGTTAATAAAATCATCCGTAAAAATTTGTTAAGAAAAATGTCTTGACACTTGTGCGTGCCGTTTACTACAAACAGCGCTCCACAACTACAAATGCTCCTCTATGAAAAAACAAATAAACCCCACCATTAAGGCGCACCTTATCAGGAGCGCCTTTTACGTTATTCTCCTGCTCGCTGTATGCGTGATTCCCTTCGCGCTGGCGCAGCGAACCACGACCAAACGCAGCATGGCCAAGTCCAAGATGGCGGCGAACACAAAGGTCGCCACCGCGACCGCGACCGGCTCCATCCGGCGGCCGCAGCGTCAGCCGGGCGCGGTCGACACGAACCTTCCCTACGATCTGCGCCAGTTGCCGCCGCAGGCTCCCAAGTTCCCTTACTCGAGCGTTCGCGATCGAGGGACTTCGACTTCAGCTAGCAACGCCACAGGCGCACACAAACGAGTCTCGTCAGTTCCCACAAAAACCGCCCCCCTCGGAATAGGGCGGCTCCGGTTTCTGCGGCAGCCGAAACTTCCGCGGGTAGTCCTCTACGATCAGTACGATAACGCTGGAGCTAACGCGACCTTGTCCGCGACGTTTGACGACTTTCCCACCTTCAACGCCGATCTCGCTGACGATTTCGTAGTGCCCGCGGGTCAGACCTGGAACGTGGAGTCGCTCGACGCCGATGGGACTTACTTTAATGGCTCAGGTCCTGCCTTCGATTGGAATGTGTTCATTTACACCGACAACGCGGGCCTTCCTGGCACCCAAGTTTACAGCACTCTAAACCAGCCGGTCACGGTAAGCGGCACGACGTTTACGGTAAACCTTACCCCTGCTGCGGTTCTCGGCGCCGGTACGTATTGGATCGAGATCCAGGCCAACATGGATTTCACTACGCAAGGCGAGTGGGGCTGGACTGACCGAACTGTGCAGTCTAATGGTCCCGCAGCCTGGCAAAACCCGGGCGGCGGCTTTGGTATCTGTGCGACCTGGACTGCAAAGCTCACATGCATACCAACCGCGAGCGGTCCTGATCAGGTTTACCGTATTAACGGGACGACAGGCGGCGGCGGGCCCTGCACTGATTACATCACGACCGCTGGGACAGGCACAATCACGCCCGGCGACACGGACTCAGGTAACCACTGCGATGATTGCAGCACCGATATTCCGGCTCCGTTCCCCATCGGCGTCTATGGGCAGACGTTTAACACTGTTAACGTCAGTTCCAATGGCACATTGAACGTTATTGGCAATGCAGCTCCGTTCACCCATGGCTGCCTCACCTTGCCGGATGCGCTTTGGGAGATGGGCGTTCTGGCGTTTCAGGACGACCTGCGCACAGACAATCTCAGTTTCGCTGGATGCGCTGGTTTCCCTGGCGGAAACTGCGGCGTTTTCACCTCAGTCACGGGCTCCGCGCCTAACCGGCAGTTTAACGTCGAGTGGCGCGCGGTGCACTTTTCCGATACGACATTGCCGGTCAATTTTGAAGTGGTTTTCTATGAGAATAGCCAAACCTCCTTTGACGTTATCTACGGGACCACGTCTGACAGTGGCAGTGATGAGACGAGCGGCGTGCAAGCCAGCGCCACCGGCCCGGCTACGACCTTCTCCTGTGGCACGCCAACGCTCACCGATGGCTTAAAGGTCACTTACAGCTGCGCCGGAGGGGTGACTCCCACACCAACGCCTACGCCCACGCCGACATGCACTCCAGGTGCTGGCGGCGGAATGCTGATTGGCTCGGGAATGACAACCGGTTACCTGCCGAACGGCTGGGAACCGACTCTCGCTAGCAACACGGTTAATTACACCTTTAGTAATAGCCAGGCAGCGCCGAATGAATTCGCGTTGTTCGACACGCATGATGCGTGGGGCTTTACGGTTATTAAGGACGCCATAACCTCTAACGCGCATACTTTCACGGAGTTTACGCCGGCAGACCTGGCTGGCTTCGACTTCAGCCAGTATCGGGTGGTTATCCTAAACTGGGACGACACATTCCTGTCTGACTTCAATGCACAGTACACAGCAGCCATCCCTGCATTGGAAGCCTATATCAACGGCGGCGGTGTTGTCTGGGTGCAAGCAGCCGTCCAAGGAAGCCCAGGAGACGTTTATCCAATGCCTTTCGGCGGCCAGGGTAACGCCGCAGACTTCGCTGCCAGCGACCCTGTCGTCGATCCAGCCAACGCGATGATGGTCGGCATGCCTAATCCGATTACCGGTAACTCCGCTAGTCACGTGTCATACACAGGCCTGCCGGGTGCCGCACATACTGTAGTCATTAGCGGCAACACGTCGCAACCGACGCTCTATGAACTGTTCCCGGGCGGCGGTGGGTGCACACCAACACCTACGCCTACGCCAACGGCGACGCCGTCGTGCACACCAATCGTGGTTACCGGAAGCATCGATGCTGGCGATCCAACGCAGAACGATCGGCTCTTCCGGAGCGGCATTCCGCAAACCTGTCCGCCGACTACGGCATGTCAGGTCTTCGGTGATCTCGCTCTACACCATTACGATGAGTACACGTTCACCAATACGACAGGCGCGACTCAATGCGTGACGGTCGATACCAATACCGCATGCACGGGCACGAACTTTATCTTCATTGCGGCGTATCTGGGTAGTTTTGATCCAAACAACATCTGTACCAACTGGATCGGAGATTCAGGCGGCAGTCCGAATCCGGATCAACCGTTCCAGGTTAACATTGATCCCGGGCAGACGTTTGTTGTGGTGGTAAGTGAAGTGACCGCTGATGCAGGTTGCCCGGGTTACACCGTGACCATAACAGGGTTGTGTCAGCAGGGCACGCCTACGCCTACGCCTACGCCGACTGGCACGCCGGGAGGATGTCAGTTCAATGTGCTTATTGTCTACTCAGATCTGGATGTGAACCCGGTTACCCTGCACGACCAGATAGCAGCTGAGCCGGACGTGGTAACAGTGGACTACTTCGACGCCCAAAATGCCACCCCCACGCTAGCGCAGTTACAACCGTACAACATCGTCGTCTCCTTCTCCAACAGCCCGTATTTCGATCCGGTGGGGATGGGTAACGTGCTGGCCGACTACGCCGATGCAGGCGGCACCGTCGTAGCCTTCGACTTTGACTGGTTTGGCCCGCCCTTCGGATTGGACGGGCGTTGGATAACCGATGGGTACACACCATTCGTCGCCGGCGGCCCCACCAACTTCACCAACAGTTGCCTGGGCATGTACGATAACACACACCCGCTGATGCAGGGCATCGACCCCGGGTCCTTGTGTGCTTTCTTCCGCCATACTCTCGCCCTGACTCCCGGGGCGGTGTCGGTGGCGGAGTACCAGGACGCCGAGCACTTGTGCGCTTACAACGTCCACAACGGGCATACTGGCGTCGGCCTCAATGCCTATGTGGGTGATTCGACTGGCCCTGGCAACTGGAGCGGACCGTTCGGGCACGTGGTAGTGAATGCGGGCAGATGGCTGGCTAATTGCCAGGGAACTCCAACCCCAACCCCAACGGTGACTGTGACGCCCACACCGACGCCCACACCGACGCCGATAACACCAACACCCACACCAACGCCGATAACGCCAACGCCAACACCTACGGTTACGCCGACGCCAACGGCAACGCCGATCAGGCCGACGCCGACGCCAAGGCCGCGCCCGACACCGTGGCCGCGCCCGACGCCGTAAGCAAATGGCTTAAAGAGTTAAAACAGAAGTGATCAGGAACTCGCGAGGCAACTCGCGAGTTCCTTGCTTTTAGGGGGGTAGAGCACACGCATGCGTCTTGGAGTGCGGCGGTGCTCCGCCGCTTTTGAGCGGGCGATTAGTCAACAATCGGCGCGAAGTCGTCGCTAACGTTCAACGCGCCCGTCTTAGACCTGTAGATCGAACGAACCATGGCCAGGGGTGCCACGACCTCAACAGCTTAGCAATTCATTTGCCCACGAAACACACGAAAGACACCAAAATTTCAGAGGCGGAGATCGACGGGTTCATGTCTCCTTGGCAACAAACGCTCGTATTCCATTCTCAAACATTCTTTATTCTAGCGCATCCCAGAAAGCATTTCTTACAGAAGGCAACGAAGAAAACAAAGACTGCAATTTGCTCGAGAAATCTTCGTTATCTTCGTTTCCTTCTGTTAATGCTCATTCGGATTTTTGCACCAACGTGCGACCGCGATATTGCAACGTTTGCGGTGGCTTTGAGAGAAACGGAATCCGTCGGAATTCCAACTCGATTTCCAGACACTCGTGATAAATCGGTTCGTGGAAACCGCAGCCTTTGTCCTTATAGACTTCAAAGCAGGCACCGATAATGGCGTAGCTCTCATCCTTGTAAATGAGTTCTATTGTTTCTTCGTTTCGTGTCATTTCGTGTGTTTCGTGGGTAAGAGTGATCGGCTAAGCACGGGAAAACAACGTTTTTCAATTTGAGGATGCTCGGTCAAACGCGGCCCCGAAAGCTTTCGGGACCGCACTCCAAAGCACTTCGTGGGATTGTGGCGACCTTATCCCAGCGATCCGCTGTCGCGGATTTACTTGCAGAGGTTTTAATGGACCAAGAGCACCAGCCTTCGCAGAACTACGCCTTGGCGGATGAATAAGGGCCATAACATTCACTGAGCAACCCTTTATTCGTTAACTGGCAATTTTGCCAATCAGACAGCGAAATTTTTGCCTCTTTTCGGATATTTCGTCGGCAGAAGCCTCTTCTTTCACAGTTGTTAAGAAA
>QHOX01000303.1 GCA_003219465.1 Verrucomicrobiota bacterium
GCACTTATGCGATGTGGTGGATCAAACAATCGATCAAGCGCGCCCTGGCCAATCAAAGCAAAATGATTCGACTGCCGGTGCATCTGGTCGACAAAGTCGCGAAGGTTCGCCGGGTCTCGTTGCAGATGAGCGATGAGCTCGGCCGCGAACCGACTGACGACGAAGTGGGCGAAGAACTCGGCATCGCCGGAGAGAAAGTCGCGCGCTTAAGAAGTTTCGGCATTCGTCCCGCTTCCCTCGACGCCACGACTGCGGATGATGATTCGACTGAATTTAGTGAGAGTGTCGGAGATGAAGGCGCGCAAACGCCTTTTGAATGGTTGCGCGATAAAAATCTGCGCAGTGAAGTGGATGGGCTAATTGCACTGCTCGACAGCCGCGAGAAGAAAATTCTATCGCAGCGTTTCGGGCTCGACGGCGGAAAAGCGAAGACCCTCGAAGACGTAGGCAAGGATTTCGGCATCACGCGCGAGCGCATCCGCCAATTACAAAATATTGCGCTGGCGAAACTGCGCCGGGCACTCAGCAAAAAAGAGAATCTCTTGGACGTAGCGCAGCCAGTCGCAGCTTAAGAAAATAACTGAAAAAAATATGGAAACACATGGCCCTTTAGCCACCAACGTAGCCGTCTGGTTCACTATCCTTAGCCCGCTAATCGGGATAATCATCGGACTCTTGGGCACGTGGCTTGTTAGCCCGCCAAACTTTTAGAAACGCGGCGAAGCACTCTTATTTGTTGCAAGATCGACATTCTGTTTTGCGCTTTACCATTTCCGATAAAAAAGATAGCTGAAAAGATGGCCGCTTAAGCGAATTCTTAATGGCATGACGTCGCTCACCACGTTGCTCTCGAAATGGCCGCTCGTTCGGCAAATTCGGGAGCGAGCCGACGGCACGGGATTGGAAGCGATGTCGGACAAAACCCGCGCGACGCACGCGCGCATTGACGATGCGCAAGTGGCGCGCTCGATTTGCCCGTACTGCGGCGTCGGTTGCGGGCAACTCATTTTTCACAAAGACGGAAAACTGATTTCGATCGAAGGCGATCCGGAGAGTCCGATCAGCCAGGGGAATCTTTGCCCGAAAGGCGCGGCTTCGTATCAATTGCTCACCCACGATCGGCGCGAAACGAAGATGAAATACCGCGCGCCACGCGCGAAAGAATGGACAGAAATTTCGCTGGATCGCGCGATGGACATGGTGGCGGACCGAGTCTGGGAATCACGCAAGCGCACCTTCGTGCGCAAAAAAGACGAGGCGACGATCAATCACACAACCGCAATATGCCATCTCGGCGGTGCCACCCTCGACAACGAAGAAAATTATCTGATAAAAAAACTGTTTACTGGAGGCCTGGGAATGGTCTGCATATCCAACCAGGCGCGGATATGACATAGCAGCACGGTGCCCGGTCTGGGCGCCTCCTTCGGCCGGGGCGGAGCTACGACTGCGCAACAAGATCTCGCCAACGCCGATTGCATTTTAATCGAAGGCTCTTCCATGGCCGAAGCCCACCCGGTGGGTTTCCGCTGGGTCATGAAAGCAAAGGAGCGCGGCGCGACCATCATTCACGTCGATCCGCGTTTTTCGCGCACTAGCGCGCTCGCGGACATATGGGTGCCGATCCGTGCCGGCAGCGACATCGTTTTTCTCGGCGGGCTCGTAAGGCACTTGATCGAGAACGAGCTCTTCTTTCGGGAGTACGTCATTCACTACACGAATGCCTCCTGCATCTTGTGCGACGAATATCGCGACCCGGAGGACAACGGGGATGGCTATTTCTCCGGTTGGAACGAAGAGAAACGCGCTTACGAGGGCGACAGCTGGGTCTATAAAGGCGGCGATCTGAGTCGCCCCCAGCGCGATCTTACATTGCAAGATCCACAATGTGTCTTCCAGAAATTAAGGCGACATTTCTCCCGCTATACACCGGAGATGGTGCAGAAAATCTGCGGCGTTCCGCCGGCGCTTTTTCACAAGGTCGCGGACGCGCTCGTTGCCGCATCCGGGCCGGAGAGGACCGCCGCGCTTTGCTACGCAGTAGGGTGGACGCAGCATTCCAAGGGAGCGCAGATCATTCGCGCGGCGTCGATTTTACAGTTGCTGCTGGGAAACATCGGCCGGCCCGGCGGCGGAATTCTCGCGTTGCGTGGCCACGCTTCGATCCAGGGTTCCACTGACATTCCGACTCTTTACGACATTCTTCCCGGCTACCTGACAATGCCGCGCAAAGGCGACGAGACGCTTCAGCAGTATCTCGTCAATTACACGAAAAAGACCGGTCTCTGGGCGGATTACCCGAAATACCTCGTGAGCACGCTTAAGGCCTACTACGGGAAACATGCGACCGCAGAAAACGATTTCGGCTACGGTTGGCTTCCCAAACTCACCGGCAACCATTCGTTCTTCGAATTTCTTTACGACATGCTCGACGGGAAGATGGAGGGCATGTTTTTGATGGGACAGAACCCAGCCGTCGGCGCGCCTAATTCGCGGCTCCAGCGAAAAGCACTGTCGAAACTGAAATGGTTAGTCGTGCGCGATATGGTCGAGATCGAATCGGCAAATTTCTGGCGTGAATCGCCCGAGATCGAGCGCGGCGAGTTGAAGGCCGAGGACATCGAGACGGAAGTTTTCTTTTTCCCCGCCGCCGGTCACGCTGAAAAGGAAGGCGCATTCACCAACACACAACGCTTGTTGCAATGGCGTGAAAAAGCGGTCGATCCGCCCGGGGATTGTCGCCCCGATGCATGGTTCATTCATCAGCTCGCTTTGCGTCTGATCGCCAAAGTGAAAGCGTCGAGCGACCCGATCGACGAACCGCTGCGCGTGCTCGACTGGTGGTACCCGGAAGACGAATTCGGCGATCCGAAAATGGAAGCCGTGCTGGCCGAGATCAACGGA
>QHOX01000297.1 GCA_003219465.1 Verrucomicrobiota bacterium
CGAGTCGTCGTGGATGTGCTCAAAGACGTTCAGCGAGAAAATGAATGACGCCGAATCGTCCGCGACGGAAGTAATATTCTCCAAAGTGTCGAAACCTTGTTCCTCGAGTCTTTGTCTCTGTAAGGGATCCGGTTCGATGCATTTAACGTGGTAACCGGCCGTCCGCAGGCGTTTGGAGAACGTCCCGATGCCCGCGCCGAAGTCGATCAGATCCTTTGATTCCGTTGATTCGCGGATCAAGCGGGTTAAATAATCGTTGTAGTTGTGCGCGCTTTCGAGCGCTTCGAGGACGTCGACTCCTGAGTATTGCCCTTGCATAAATCTTTGTTCCTACGAAATAGGTTATACTTAACAATCACATAAACAGCTCTCACGCCGTCCCGCCACCCTATCTTTTTCCCCTGTTCGTACGTTCGGCCATTATACGAAATGCCGACCTCGAAAACTCTATGGCCGGCTTTTGCCACCTTCGCGGTAATCTCAGGTTCAAACCCAAACCGGTTCTCTTCAATGGGAATGTCATGCAGGAATTCGCGCCGAAACACTTTGTAACATGTCTCCATGTCGGTGAGGTTCAGGTTTGTAAACATGTTGGAGAGCAACGTGAGAAATCGGTTTCCCACCATATGCCAGAAGTAAACCACGCGATGAGGTCGGCCGCCCAAGAACCGAGAACCGAACACAACGTCGGCACGATCCTCCAGAATCGGTGAAAGAAGGATGGGGTATTCCCTCGGGTCATACTCTAGGTCGGCGTCTTGAACGATGACTAAATCGCCCGTAGCAGCCTGGAAACCTGCGCGCAAAGCTGCGCCCTTCCCGAAATTGCGTTCCTGCAGCACGATCTTGTCGACCCACCCGTGAGGTTTTCCCTTAAGAAGTTCTCTCGTTCCGTCGGTCGATCCGTCATCCACAACGATAATTTCCACGTCTTCGACCGGCGCCGAGCGAACTGCTTCAACCACAGCTTCAATCGTCGGTCGCTCATTATAACAAGGGATAACGACGGACAGTTTCATTTGGCATCATTCCACTGAGCGAGAGGCGGAGGCTAAGCTCGGAGCAACTGCATTCTTTGTCAATATCATGATTACAGCTCTTGTATTGGATTTCTCGCTTCGTTTCCAACTGTAACCGTCGACCAAGGGCAAGCGCTTGACGTCTTGGTCGACATCTTTTGAGGGTAACAGAAGGGCGTAAACAGGTGTCGCGCGGCCTAGGCCACTTTGGACCAACTGAATCGCTTCGGCCTTCCCGTAATGCCAGAGCCGGCTGTAGCAATAGGAATGGCTACCATCGACCGGAGCGGCAACAAATGACTTCGGTAAGACCGCGTTCAAATAGACGGGATCGATGTCTGATAAAACAATACCGGGTTCGTCCTTAAAGGTTCGAGCAAAAGTTTTCTGCGCGTCATAGCGAGGAGACTTTCCGCGCTCGCTTCCATACTTAAGGGCGTCCCAGGCTTGTGATCGACCACTCTTGGGCCTAAAGCCTGATTGTGACGGATAACCGATAAGGCTAAGGAGGAATACCGCCAGCACTCCAACGCCCGAGATCGAAAAGCGCATCTCGAGAGCTTCGCCCACTGCCCACTCCGCTGGCAGAACGGCGAGCGCAACCAAGAGGAAAAAGATAGACATGTAGAACCTCCCATCAACGTACGTGTAAGTTACCGTAGCCGCAAAGTAGACAATTCCCGCTAGGAATGCGCTGATCTCAAACCGCCGCACTCGGACGAAGGCCAGACCAAGGGTAGAGAGGAGAATGAAAGCCGGCACAACATAAGTTCCGGTGCCAAAGATGTTCGCTACCCGATATTGATCCCAGCTGGCCGTAATCTCAGACCAGATCATGGCAAGTTGGCGGGAAACATTGTGCAAGGAAAAAGCAGCTTGCTTGTCTGCTAATACGGGTACCCAGAACTCGTAACCAGTCTTTAACGGATGGCCAAATTCCAAAGTGTTCAAAATAAAGTACGGACTCGCGGACACCGCGAATGCGAAAAGGACAAGGCAGCAATGCATGAACCACCTCGTCCGGGAGACGTTAGCCGGAAAGAGAGCCATGGCTATTAATAAGGGAGCCATGAACACTAACTGTGGCCGTATGCACAAAGACAGCCCAATAACAATCGCGGCGCAGTAAATCAGCCAGCGGCGCCGCCAGGCGAGTCCTAAGTAGACCAGCGCAAAGGCGAGCACTGCGGCAGCACCACCGCTGAGATCGCTCAGCGATGATCGGCTAAAGGTAATGAACGCTGGTTGAGTTGCGACCAACAAGGCCGCCAATCCTCCGGCGAGCGGCCTTCCGATCGCAAAATAAAACACAAAGCTGCCTGCCAATAGCAACAGGCCGATCGTCTGATTTGTTCTAAATGGGGCCAGAATCCCGTTGTGGGGCAGAAATCTCAGCCAAGGGATCGTCAAGACAGGGTAGCCCGGCGGGTAGCGGGAGGGTAATCTGTCATAGCCAATCTGGATCGTCGGTTCTCCGTCTTTCAAGATCGAGTTAGCCTGCGCGAAATATTCCACGGCATCGGTATAAGGACCAAGATCGAATAAGTCCGTCCGCTTGAACTCGACGCGAAGAACCGCGCCGTAGTAAAAGAGAAGCGAGAGAACGAAGCAAAGAATACCTGTTGCTACCCGAAGCGAAAATCGACGGTGACCCGGTGCCAAGGATGGCGAAATCCCTTCTGTTGGGTTGTGGTCTTCCAGTTTGTCCATGGCTGTCATTTCCGCCGCGCGGGCCGAAGCCTAATACTCAGATAGTGATTGCCCTCTCGGACCTAGCGCTTTGGGATGGGCACTTTGAAGTTCATCACTCAACTGCTTGGTTTGTTCCGAGTTACTGTTGTTTCGGCGAGCAGTTTCCCACGCTCGGTGCCATCGTACAGGCGAAACTGATATCTGAAGCCTGTTTGGATCCAATTCGCAGCGGTGGAACTTTGGGGAGCGCGCCCAAAGAAAGACTCTTCTCTGTCGTTAACCGAGACATAAACGTACCCCATTGTGTCGTCGCCTGTATTCCAAGTTATAGTTGTCGTACCAGTTCCTTCGCCAGCCGGCACTGGATTTGGCGACGCTATAATCATTGGCAGCATGTTGCTTCTAGCCGAGATCGGAAAGGCCCAGGATTCCGGCCACCACACGCCGTGAGCAAAATCTGGTTCGCGGTGAACCTTGATCGCATGGAAAGCGGCGTTTCTGAGGTGCTGAATAATGGAATTTTCGGAGAACACGCGCATCT
>QHOX01000298.1 GCA_003219465.1 Verrucomicrobiota bacterium
AAATGATGAATCACATAGATGACTGGGGAAGCCCAAATACTTTCCCGCATTATGCCATTGGCTGGGCGCATGCTCTGGATACCCCTTTGCAATGGACCAAGCAGATTGCTTCTCATTGGGGCGGTACCCGCAACGGAATGGTAATGCATTGGCCCGAACGAATAAAAGCTAAAGGAGGGATCCGCTCGCAGTTCAGTCACGTTGTAGATATTGCACCTACCGTGCTCGAAGCGGTTGGCTTGCCTTTTCCAAAGATGGTGAATGGCACCGAGCAACTTCCGTTCGATGGGCCTTCGATGGTTTATACTTTTGACGATGCCAAAGCCAAGGACCGTCATACAACCCAATATTTCGAGATGTTTGGTAACCGCGCCATCTATCATGACGGCTGGGTAGCATGCACCAGGCATTCCATCCCCTGGCTGATGGCACAAAATCCACCACTAAAAGATGATGTCTGGGAGTTGTATAACGTGGCTGAAGATTTTAGTGAGGCGAACAATCTTGCGACAAAGAACCCTGAAAAACTTAAGGAAATGCAGGATCTCTTTATGAAGACAGCAGAGAAATACCACGTGCTGCCGATTGATGACCGCAGGGCGGAACGATTCGATGCTGCCACGGCAGGGAGACCCGATCTAATGGGTAATCGGACCTCGCTGACGGTTTATCCGGGTATGATCGGTCTAATGGAAAATGCTTTTATCAACACAAAGAACCGCTCTTTTACTATAGCAGCCGACGTCGATCTACCGAATGGCGATGCGAACGGGGTTATCATTTGCCAGGCCGGTCGCTTTGGAGGGTGGACCCTATATATGAAAGCCGGCAACGTGCATCACGAATATAACTATTTTGGCCTTGAGCACACTAACATTGCCTCATCCAATCCAATTGCGGCTGGTAAACATACTGTTAAGTACGAGTTTGTGTTTGATGGTGGTAAACCGGGAGCCGGTGGGCAATCGATTTTGTCCGTAGATGGACAGAAGGTCGCTCAAGGCAAAATTCCAAAAACCGAGCCGTACGCCTATTCCGGTGATGAAGGAGTTGATGTAGGGATGGACAATGAAACGCCGGTATCGAATGATTATAAAGAAAGGGACAATAAGTTTACCGGAACAATTACGAAGATTACGGTTGATGTGAAGCCTTTGAACCTCAGCGCAAAAGATAAGAAGCAGATTGAGGACGAAGGAGATGTGGACCAAATAGCTGAGGACTAATTGGGTTAGGTAAAGCTCTCTGCTTTGTTGGTGTTGTTTTGCGGATATGCGTGGATTCGTTGCAGCTTGCTTTTGTATCTGTGTCGCCGTCGTTCACGCGGAAACGTCCGAGTCGTCCGCGTTCGCGCCGACGATTCCGAACAAGAATTCGCCACCGGGCAAAGCGGCGCCAGGAATGGTCTGGATTCACGGTGGTGAGTTCTCGATGGGCGCCTCGACGAATGGCCATGGCATGGATGAAATGCCGATGGCGTCGAACGACGCGGGTCCGATTCATCGCGTTCGCGTAGATGGTTTCTGGATGGATGCGACTCCACTTACGAATGAGCAGTTCGAGAAGTTTGTTAAGGCGACCGGCTACGTCACGATCGCTGAACGCACACCCACCCAGGAAGAATTTCCGACTGCGCCTGCTGAAAATCTTGTAGCAGGCGGAGTTGTTTTCGCGCCGACCGATCGCGATGTGCCGCTAACCGATCACTATCAGTGGTGGAGCTACGTGAAAGGAGCGAACTGGCGGCACCCGCTCGGGCCGCAAAGCGATATCAAAGGCAAGGAAAATTATCCCGTGTTGCAGATCGCTTATCCCGACGCGGAAGCGTACGCAAAATGGGCCGGTAAACGTTTGCCCACGGAAGCTGAGTTTGAATTTGCCGCGCGCGGGGGTTTGTCGGGGAAAATGTACGTATGGGGCGATGAATTTCGGCCCGGCGGGAAATGGATGGCGAATACGTGGCAGGGAAAATTTCCAGTGAAAGATGCAGGCGAAGACGGTTACGCAGGCATTGCGCCGGTAAAATCGTTTCCGCCGAACGGTTACGGACTTTACGACATGGCGGGCAACATCTGGGAATGGTGCAGCGACTGGTATCGTCCTGACTACTACAAGGCGCTGGCCGACAAAGGCAGCGTGGCACAGAACCCGCAAGGCCCGGATTCACCGTTTGATCCGGCTGAGCCTAACGAGAAAAAACGCGTGCATCGCGGGGGATCATTTCTTTGTAACGAACAATATTGCTCACGCTACATCGTAGGCACGCGTGGCAAAGGCGAGGTCAACACCGGCACGAACCACCTCGGCTTCCGCTGCGTGAAGTCACCGTGAAGCAGCGACAAGTACATAGCCCAAAATAATAAGGGTGCGCCTTATCCGCCAGGTTCCGAGGCAACAATCGTAATGTCGCCCGATGTTACGCGCACTGTCAGGTCAGAGCGCCTGCCAGCACCGAGGGAAATGTCTGTCTTGCGTGAAGACTGGCCGTTGAGTTCGACCATCGGGTCGAGGTTGTTCGTTATTTTTCCAGTTACCGTTTCGCAGTGGACGCGCAATGCGGCGCCGCGCGCAATGGAAAGCCGCGCGTTTCCGTTCAAAACCTGGGCGTCAGCCGAGAAGTAAGATCCTACACATCGCCCATAGATGATATCGAGCCCACCATTCGCAACCGCCACTTTGAGATCGCCGCAGCAGTTTCGGATCTCGAGCTGACCGTTCACCACGTTGGCCCGCACGTCTGCATTCTGGATTCCCTCGATCGACACGTTGCCGTCATCGACATCCACCCGGGGGATCCTGGTGTTACGCGGGACGGAGAACGCGTAATTGACCGCACTCGCGCCGGCGAAGAGCGGCATTTTCTTTTGCCGCAGAAACGCTGTCTTTATTAGGATGTCGACAGGTTCCGCCGTTACATCCACCGTGATGTCCTTTAGTTGAGCTGCGCCAGGGGCGGATTTGACCGCTCGCATCCGCACCTCCGGTGTATCTTCGCCACGAATGGCGACCGATCCCCGTGGGTTCGTAATGCGCAGACTGGCGTCGGCGTTCACTTTGTAGGTCTGCTCGATCACCTCATCGGCCGGGCGCTCGTTTTCTTTTTTCGAATTACAACCAGCCAAAAGCAACGCCAGCGCCAGCACTGTCTTGACCGACCGAACCGCGATTCGGATTCCCATATGCATTCGACGTTCGTTTAGCGTAACCGACACTGTCGCTTCAGACGCTTGCTGCCCGTCGGACTATGGTCGTCGTGCAACCCCGATGCTTAAGACACGCGGGCGTCTAAGTCCAATGTTCCGATGTGTCGCCGACTT
>QHOX01000299.1 GCA_003219465.1 Verrucomicrobiota bacterium
AACGAAATCATTTTCGTGATCGAGGAAGCAGTGGAAGGCGGTTTTACCGCTCGGGCTTTGGGCGAGGCCATTTTTACCGAAGCGGAGACGTTGGACACCCTTCGGCAACAGGTCCGCGACGCCGTGCATTGCCATTTCGACGACGGAAAAGCGCCGAAGGTAATCCGGTTGCGTTTTATCCGCGACGAGGTGCTGGCCTGTTGAGCGCCGGTTGACACCGCTCCCTTTGGTAAGATGAAATTACCGAGGGATGTTTCGGGAGCGGATCTTGGGAAACGGCTGGGGCGCTTGGGATATGCGGTCACCCGGCAAACGGGTAGTCATCTGCGGCTGACCACCAGCGAGCGCGTCCAGCATCATGTCACGATTCCGAATCACGACCCGCTCAAAGTGGGAACGCTGGCCGCAATTCTTAACGACGTGGCTGCGCATCTTGAAATCAGCCGCGATGAACTGAGTCAACGGCTTTTCGGCTAAGCAACAATGCCGGGATGCAAAAATAGAACCGCGCCTGTGGAGTGGTTGCTTGTTCCCGGTCGAAGCAAACAGAGTCCGTCTCGCCGGGACATCGAGACCCGCACGCGAGACGCATGCGCTACCCAGATGGAAATGTTTCGGCTCGCAGCCGAAACGGACAGGCTAGCAGCCTGTGCTCCCAATCACTTCATTCGGTCGAATGCGGCGGTGCAGCTTTAACGTTTCTTGTATCCGAAGAAACCGCGGTCAGAAGAAAGTCCGAAGTAAAAAGTATTGATTAAGAAGTACGAATTCGGCCAACTTTGCCTCGCGCTTGATCCGCGATTCGTATAAGGCTAAAACGCACGTTTCCGACACATGTCTCCGCTCCTGATCAAGATCAGCAAAGATTTGAAACTCGCTCGCTGCCCGCACTCGCTCGCTGCTACCCTCGCAGCTTTACCTTCTATGTCGCTCATCCCAGTCGCTCCATTGAAACTCGTTTGCTGCCCCCGTTGACTCATGTGCTCCCGCCCATGTCGACCTCTCGGTTTGCCCATCTATGTCGCTCGCGCCCCGCGGCTCCATTCACTCGCTCTACCCTCGTGGCTAATTGCCAGTCCGGCTTGGACCGTTCTATGTCGCTGAACCCCTCAGCTCCATTTGCATGTCGCCTCTTTTAATCAAAATCAGCAAGGACTTCGCGACACTCTGGACGACGATCGATCCAATCGGGAATGAGCTGCATTGAAACTCGCTCGTTTCCCTTTCTCGCTCGTCGCTACCTCGCGACTTTGCCTTCTATGTCGCTGATCCCTCAGCTCCATTCTTCTGGTGACAGTGCGAATCTGGTTAAGTATATTTTGGCATGCCCGCACCTAAATATCGTCCAATTCGCGAAGTTCGAGGGAACGGCACAGTGTCGAAAGCCAGGATCAGGCGGGCCGTAAAGAAATTGGCCGAGTTAAAGCGAGCTCATCCTGCCCAGTACAAGGAAAAAATTCGGGCCAGCGCGAGCACACCTGTCCAGCTAGTTGTTCGACACAGTTAACCGAAATGCCGGCGTCCCCCAGCGCTAGCGTATTCATCAATTGCCCGTTCGACTCGCGGTATCAGCCGCTTTTTGAAGCGATCGTGTTCTGCGTTTCCGCCTGTGGGTTTGTGCCACGATGCACGCTGGAGCTTACAGATGCGGGCGAGGTTCGGATCGAGAACATCTATCGATTGGTCGACGAATGTCATCAGGGTATTCACGACATTTCCCGCACTGAGGTGCAAGGGCAGCCATATGGATTACCGCGATTCAACATGCCGCTTGAATTAGGCATTTTTCTTGGCGCAAAACGCTTTGGAAAATATTCCGCGCAGAAACGCGTCTTGATTTTGGATCGCGAGCCTTATCGCTACAGACGTTTCATCTCGGACATTGGCGGCCAGGATATTCAAGCTCACCGGCGAAGCCCCGCGAGAGCGATTCGCCACGTGCGTGACTGGCTTCAATCCGCTCCGGGCAAAGCCGCTATTCCGGGCGGCAGAAAAATCTGGGAAGATTATCGCCGATTCCGGCGAGAACTTCCCGCGATCGCCGAGGAGGCCCAGCTCGATCCCAGGCAATTGACGTTTATTGATTACCTCCTGCTCGCTTCGAATTGGCTGCAGGAACATCGCTGATAAACTCGCAATCGTGGAAGTCGATGACGTGTAGTTCGTCTTTAGGGCCACGTTGCAGCGGATAGACGTAGATTTTCAAGTCGTTCTCGAAGTTCTCAAGAATGCCGCCGGGCAAGTCGGTTTAATATTTTCCTCGAACAATTACGCTCGACGCACCCATGACGATCGTGATGCGTTCGCGCGTTTGCGGTCGTTTTTTGAAAAAAATTGAGATTTCGGCAACTTCGCCTCGCTGTTTCCGTAGAAAGAGTAAGAGGAGGGACACCGGTGAGCGCTTCCGCCGAGCCGGGTTGCCGTGGGAATAAAAGCTCGCTCTTTATGTGATCTTTGTCATTCTCGGCCCGTGAGCGGCAATCTTTATCGCATGCGCATCGCGGCCAGGTTCGTAGCGGCGTACGATTATTTTTGAACATGCTGGCGAAGCCAAATAAGACGGTGCTTGAAGGCACTGTTCGAGCGATCGTGCCAGCCAGCGACGGTCAAGGACACGAGATCGAAATAAAAGTGTATCGTAATCTCTCGGCTGGGCGAAGTGATGACTTTATCCAGCCTGCAGAGGGGCAGTCCCTAATTCTGTTTGCGGCCCAAACGCCAGATGTGACGATTGGCGATCGCGTTCGTGTGCAAGCGCGATTGCTGGCTGGGCCGTTCGGCCAACGGACAGTTCTCGAACAACTCGATCCGTTGTCCGACCAGGCTTGATTGGGAGCTACACCTCTGCCTGCAACGTCACGATATCTCCAGTCATTGCGATATTGGTAAGCGCTACGCGTGAAGGAGAGCCCGTATTTGCTCGTGTTGATGGCGTAGTATTGTCGTCAACCGCCGCGACACCTTTATCGCCTGGGAAAAGATCCCCGGC
>QHOX01000052.1 GCA_003219465.1 Verrucomicrobiota bacterium
TTGGCCAAAGAATGTCGCAACATCGTGTCCATCAAGGAAGCAAGCGGTAGCGTGGAGCGCGTTGGTGAGTTGCGCCGGCGTTTGCCCGATACGTTTACGATTTTGAGCGGCGACGATTCGCTCACCCTTCCATTTATGGCCGTGGGTGCTGCCGGTGTCGTGAGCGTGGCCTCGAATTTGTTTCCATCTGAAGTATGCGCGCTCGTGCGCGCCTGCGAATCAGGCGATTTGAAATCGGCGGAGAAATTGCACAGGCAACTGCTGCCGTTGTTTAAAGATTTGTTCATCGAGCCTAACCCGGTTCCCGTGAAGACAGCGCTCGGCTGGCGCGGCGCGATCTCGCCTGAAGTTCGTTTGCCGCTGTGCGAAATGAGCGAAGCGAACCAGGCGTTCCTGCGCAAGACGCTGGAAGACTTTGAATCGAAGCGATAGCTCGCATCGGTTGTAGCGTGCGCTGTCCTCAGCGCAGAATGCGACGTGCAACATCGAGCGCAGCGAACTCCGGTGAGGACAGCGGACACTACAGCGTATACACTGCGCAGCTATGAAGAATTCTCCCGTGCGTGTACTCCTCATCGGCGCGGCCGGTCGCATGGGAAAGACTGTGCTCGATCTGGCGCAGAGAGATCGGGAAATCGAGATCGCCGCGCGATGCGATCTGGGTGATTCAATCGAACTAGCGATGAAAAATTGTGACGTGGCGATCGATTTCAGTCGCGCCGATAGCGTCGATGAAATCTGCCGCGGCGCGTTGCAGCATGGCAAATCGCTCGTTATTGGAACGACTGGCCACTCTCAGCAGCAACGCAAAACAATTGAACAGACAGCGCACTCGGTACCGATCGTTTTGGCATCGAATTTCAGTGTGGGGGTCAACGTGCTCTTTTGGCTGACCCAAAAGGCTGCCGAATTGCTCGGCTCGGATTTCGATCCTGAGATTGTCGAAACGCATCACAAAATGAAAAAAGATGCGCCGAGCGGGACAGCCAAAACGCTGGCTGAGATCTTGCAACCGCTCCGAAACACCAGAATACCGATTGAATCAATTCGCGAAGGTGATGTTGTCGGCGAGCATACTGCAATTTTCAGAGGACCAGGCGAACGCTTGGAGTTAACGCATCGCGCAGGGAGTCGCGAAATTTTTGCACTCGGCGCATTACGCGCGGCGAAGTGGATTACCAAAAAATCACCGGGACTGTACTCGATGCAGGACGTGCTGGGGCTGCGAACCTGTAGCCGGGATCCGTGATCCCGGCTGCCGCGGTCAATGATCGCGGCCATAACGATGAGAACCGCAGTGGCACTTGGATCCAATCTCGGTGATCGGCTCGACCATTTGCTGGGTGCGCGAAAGGCAATTCTCGGTCTCGCAAATGTAAAGCCGCCGATTCTTTCCTCGGCGGTTTACGAGACTGAACCGGTCGGTTGCGAACCGGGAGCCGGAAAATTTTTGAATGCTGTCGTTGAGTTTGAGTATGAAGGCGATCCCGTGCGGTTGCTTGAGCAACTGATTCAAATCGAGGAAGCGTTGGGCCGCAAACGGGATCATCCACGGAACGCCTCGCGAACCATTGATATCGATCTGCTCTACTGCGAAGACCAACGGATCAACGATGAACGATTGCAACTGCCACATCCGCGACTGCACTTAAGAATCTTTGTGCTTCGGCCGCTGGCCGATATCCGGCGGCATTTGGTTTTGCCGGGCGAGAAGAAAACTGTCAGCGACTTGCTCGCGACGTTTAAGGATTCTGGCGCAGTCGTTCGTCTTGCGGAGAGCTGGTAGATGGAAGATGCGAAAGCGGCGGAGCATCGCTGCTTCTGCCGCGGCTTGCGTTCTGAAATGGGCAGCTGATCTTGCGAACAAGCGCAATGAAAGATTTTCGCCAAATGAAACAGCGCGGTGAGAAAATAACCGCGCTCACCGCGTACGACTACCCGACGGCGCGTTTGCTCGATGAGAGCGGCATCGACATCATCCTCGTAGGCGATTCGGTGGGAATGGTAGTTCTCGGTTATCCGGATACGACGGATGTGACACTCGAGGAAATGTTGCATCACACTCGCGCGGCTGCGCGCGGGGTAAAGCAGGCGCTGCTCGTCGCCGATATGCCGATTCACACGTACGATACGCCGGAACAAGCCGTGGAGACCGCCAGAAAATTTGTCGGTGCCGGCGCGCAGGCGGTGAAGCTCGAAGGTGGTGTGAGTCGTGTTGCGCAGATCGAGGCGATCACGCGAGCGGGAATACCGTTCATGGCGCACATCGGGATGCTGCCCCAAAGTGTGCGCGAGCAAGGCGGCTATAGGATCAAGGGCCGCACGCAATCTGAGGTCGAAGCGTTGCTGGCTGACGCCCGTGCGGTGGAAAAAGCGGGAGCATTTTCCGTGGTGCTGGAGATTGTGGTTGCGGAGGTCGCGAGGCAGATCACCAATGCGATCGGTATCCCGACGATCGGGATCGGCTCGGGTGACCATTGCGACGGACAGATTCTGGTTACCCACGATTTGATTGGGTTGTTTCCCTGGTTTACACCGAAATTCGTCTCGCCCGAAGCGCGGGTGGCGGAGGAAATACGCCGCGCTGCGCGTGCTTTTGTTGAGCGAACACGGGCCGGCGGAGCATAGGCCTGTGGCTGCTGTTTGACCGATGAGTCGCCCCGGCGTTCGAATGTGATATTGTTGCAATCGCCATGAGAGTTTCCGAGCTCGACGATCTCGACCGCTTCGAGACTGAAGGTCTGCTGACAGGTAGCAAGGAGCGCAACTGGCTCTGGCTCGGAATAATTGTGTCGCTGGCGATACATTTCGCGCTGTGCACTTATTTTTATCGTACGCGTTTTGCATCTGCTGACGCGGTGTTCGCCCCAAACGAGCAGACACCCACGTTCAAGGTGAAGCGTGTTCTCGATTCGAACCTGGAGAAGAGCAGTGCCGATCAAATCAATCCGGCGGCGAAACCGAACCCCGATAACACCGACGTGCAATTGCCGGATGAGAAGAAGTCATTCGACAAATTGCTGGAGGAAGTTCAAGCGAGCACAGCGCTGCCGGATGACATGCACGACGTGTTGCCTGACCAACCAAAGGTGGAACAGCCGGACGTTAATTCTGTTCTGAACGAGATTGAACGTTCCACGGCGCAAACTCTTTCCAGCGACCCAAACGCGGTGCATGAGCAATCTTTGCTGAACAGCAGTTCGGTTTCCGGCCGTCCGCAACCTGCTCTCAGCGGAACCGAGCTGGCCACGAGCACGGCCATCAAACGGCCAAACACTTTCACAAGCAAGCTGCCCGGCGACAGCGCCGGTCCGAACAAAGGACATGCGCCAGGCTTCAGCGATTTGGACCAGTTGCTGGCGCAAAAAGGTCCGCTCGGGTCAGGCACAAAATTGCGTCTGCCCGATGATCAGCTTTTTGAGTATGACAGCGACGTGCTGCAATCGAGCGCCATCTTTCAACTGCAAAAGCTGGGCACGCTCATTCAGCGCAATCCGAATGCAACATTTTCTGTGGAAGGCTACACGGATTCATTCGGCACGTTTGAATACAATCTCGATCTGAGTCAGCGCCGGGCCGACAGCGTAAAGCGTTATCTGGTCGAGGCGATGGGAATCAATCCGGCGCAAATCCAAACCCGCGGCTTCGGCGCGACGAAATTCCGTGCGTCCCCGAACGGCTCAATCGAAGAGCAAAGTCCCAATCGCCGCGTCGAGGTTGTGGTGCGTACGACTGAAGGGTAGTTCGCAACCTCGGCTTCGGCGAAATTGTAGGGCGTCTGTGTCAGACGCCGTCGGCACAAGTCTACCAGTTTTTAATCCACTGTGGGGTAATCGGGTCAGGGGGAATAACCGGAGGGCTGTTTGTTAGGCCGGCCGTACTCCAAAGGTCGAAGGTGGGATTGTAACCCTTTGTAGTGTCTCCGGTCGCTGCCTGAATGGTTGAATAACCGTAGCTGTTGCCGAACGGATCTCGAATGAACAGGACGTTCTGCGTCTGATCGGCGGGGCTGAGCATATTGGGCTTGAAAACGAAATACGATCGCGCTCCGGCGTTTGGGGTGCGACTTCCATTTGTGGTGCCAAACAACGAATTGTACAGGGCGAGGCTGGTCAGGTTATAGCTAGGGCTGCTGGAATTTCCACTGGTTCTGGCGTCGAGGTTATTGGTGTCGCTGTTGCTCGGGTAAACGCCATTATCTGCTTTGTAATTTTCACACGCTGCCGACATGGCGGCGATTTCACTCTCAGCGCGGGCGCGGGCGGCTTTCTTGCGTGCATAGCCAACCGTGCTCAAGACTAAGCCTGCGAGAACAGTGATGATGCCAATGACGAGGACTAGTTCGATGAGAGTGAAGGCGTTGTAGCGACGCTTGTGACAACCGTCGAATTCATCGGCGAGGCATTTAGCACAAACGCCTCTACAACTTCTGGGGAGAACTTGATTTGTCATTCGGATGTCGTCATTGCCGCCGCGGCCGATCACGTTTGTTGTTGCAAGCCGGTGATGATGCTGATGAGCGGGGTGAAGAGCGCGAGCACGATGGTGCCAACGATCACCGCCAGGAACACGATCATGATCGGTTCCAGCATGGAGGTGAGGGCCGCCACTGCGTTGTCGACCTCGTCGTCGTAGACGTCGGCGATCTTTAGAAGCATTTCGGGAAGTTTACCGGTCTCTTCGCCCACATCGACCATGCTGACGACCATTGGAGGAAACGCTTTGCTGGCTTCCAGCGGTTGCACGATCGATTCGCCTTCTTTCACGCTGTCGTGCACCCGCGCGATTGCTCCAGCGATGGCCGAATTGCCCGCTGTTTCACGCGTGATATTTAACGCCTGCAATATTGGAACACCGCTCGTG
This sequence comes from Verrucomicrobiota bacterium, assembly GCA_003219465.1. Classification (GTDB taxonomy): domain Bacteria; phylum Verrucomicrobiota; class Verrucomicrobiia; order Chthoniobacterales; family UBA10450; genus Udaeobacter. Next base: position 4,864 of record QHOX01000052.1, read on the forward strand.
ACCAGTGTTCCCAGTGTGCGCGCGAAACGGGAGATCGCCGTTTTGCGATTTAAGTTGCCGAAGAGCGGCATGCGCAGTTTGAAAATATCAATCGCAAGTCGCCCTTTACGCGTACGGCCGATAAAGTTGTAGATGACCACGATGGCAACGATAGCTGCCAGCAAAACCAAGCCGTGGTTTTTCATGAAACCGCTGACGCCGAGGACGAACTGCGTGACCGGTGGCAACGGTTTGTCACCGAGCAAGTCGTGAAAAATTACTTCGAAGCGCGGAACGATGAACACAAGAAGGAAACACAAGATGCCCACCGCCATCGTCATCACGATGACCGGATACACCATCGCCGAGAGCACCTTGTTTTTAATCTTCGCGGCTTTCTCCTGAAATTCGGAAAGCCGGGTAAGCACCAACTCAAGCACGCCGCCGACTTCGCCCGCTTTGACCATGTTGACGTACAGATCGTTAAAGATCTTCGGATGCAACGCCAGCGCGTCGGAAAACGTGCTGCCGCTCTGCACAGAATCGGCGAGTTTGTTGGTGGTCTTTTTCATCACCTTGTCGCGTTCCTGGTTTGCCAGGACGTTTAAGCTTCTCAGCAACGGCAAGCCGGAATCAATCAGCGTCGCCAGCTGGCGAGTAAAGATCATCAGGATTTTTGATTTAACTTTTTTGCGCTGGAAAAGAACGATGCCTTTTTTCGCACGCGATTTCGTCACGCGCGCGGCCTTTGCTGCCCGTCCACGAGCTTCCTTTCCGTCGCCGCTGATTATGGCCTCTTCGATGACGCTGGTGGGGAAAAAGCCGGCGTGACGCAGTTGACTGATTGCCGCGCTGCTTGAAACCGCTTCGAGTAATCCGGACGCTTCCTGTCCCCTAGCGTCAAGAGCTACGTAGTTGAACCGTGGCATGGAGGCCTATTCTAATTACGTCGGCGGTTTGTGTCGAGCATCACTCTCTTCCTGATTCTTCAGGTGTATCTCAGCACTTCCTCAATCGTCGTGTCGCCCGCGAAGATGCTGCGCAAACCGTCCTGGCGCAGCGTGATCATTCCAAGCTCGATCGCCTTTTGCTTTACCATAACCGTTGGCGCACGCTCGTTGATCAATTCACGGATTGGGTCCGTGATTCTTAGCAGCTCGTAAATTCCTTTTCGTCCTTTGTAGCCGGTGTTGTTACAAGCGTCACAACCTTTGCCGTAGAAGAATTGTTTCTCGCCGATATCGCGGCGCGAGATGCCGAGTTCAGCCAGTAGAGAGTCGTTCGGCCGGTACGGTGCGCGGCAATGACCACAGATGCTACGCAAGAGCCGCTGACCAAGGATCGCTTCCAACGTTGACGAAATAAGGAACGGCTCCACGCCCATATCGATTAAACGCGTAATCGCACCCGGCGCATCATTCGTATGCAGCGTGCTAAAGACCAGATGGCCCGTGAGCGATGCCTGAATCGCAATCTGGGCCGTCTCGAGATCGCGCGTCTCACCAATCATGATGCGATCCGGATCCTGACGCAGGAAGTGCCGCAACACGCGCGCAAAGGTCAGGCCGATCGCTTCGTTGACCGGCACCTGCACGATGCCTTCCAAATCGTATTCGACCGGTTCCTCCGCAGTGATCAGCTTTGAATCAATCGTGTTGACCTTGCGCAAACAGGAATAAAGGGTTGTTGTCTTTCCTGAGCCTGTCGGCCCGGTCGCGATGAAAATGCCATTCGGTCGCTCGATCATTTCGAGCAGAAAATTGTAGATGTAATCCGGCATCCCAAGCGCTTCGAGGTCCAGATTGACGATGCTGCGATCGAGCACGCGCAGCACGAGGCTTTCGCCGAATTGCGTCGGCAAGGTTGAAACTCGCAAATCGACATTGCGCCCCGCGATGCGCTTTTGAATGCGGCCATCCTGCGGCAGCCGTCTCTCGGCAATGTTCATGTTCGCCATGACTTTCACGCGCGAAATCACCGGCAGCGCCAGATGCCGCGGGGGCGGCGACATTTCGTAAAGCGCGCCATCGACGCGGTAGCGGATTTTGAATTCGTTTTCGAACGGCTCGAAATGAATGTCGCTCGCGCGGTCCTGGATTGCCTGATAAAGAATCAGATCCACAAATCGAATGATCGGCGTTGCGTTCGCCTCCGCTTCAACCGCAGCTTCGCCGTCCATCTCGCGCAATTGCAGCGCTTCGCCTGCTTCGCCGAGCTGCTTGAGGACTTCCTCCATGCTCGTCGTGTCGGTGCCGTAAAATTGTTTAATTAGCTCCTCGATTTGCTCAGGCGGCGATACGACTATCTGAATGTCTTTGCCGAGCGCGAAACGGAGGTCCTCAGCGATATGCAGATCGAACGGATCGACCAGCGCCACTCGCAGCGCGGTTTCGCTCATATCAACCGGCAGCGCGCCGTGCAACCGCGCCAGACCGCTGGGAACGAGACGTAAAATCTCTGGCGCAATTTCGTGCTGGCTCAGATCGATGAATTCAGTGCCAAGGCCATTGGCAATCGTTTCATAAAAGCTCGGCTCATCAATGAAGCCGCCATCGATCATCGCCTGCGCGACGGTTTTTCCGTTCAACTCCACTTCGCTCAACACATCGTCTGCCTGCGCAGGCTCCAGTACGCGCTGCTCGACAAAAAATTCGGCGAGTTGCTTTTCAGTCATTTGAACGATGTACAATTCACGATTTACGATGCAACAGCCTCAGCTCACGTCTCCGACGGTGATCGAGATGATTTCATCGGCAGATGTGAGACCGGCGAGTACCTTGCGCACTCCATCTTCGCGCAGGGTTCGCATGCCGAGTTCGCGTGCTTTTTGTCGCAGGATAAAAGTCGAAGTGCGTTTGTTGATCATGTGGCGCACTTCATCGTCGATCACAAAAATTTCAAATATGCCCATACGGCCTTTGTAGCCGATTTGCCGGCACAACTCGCAGCCGACCGGCCTCATCACCTGTGCGTCTGAGAGCTGGCCAGGCTCAATCTGGAGCGCGCGCAACTCGGTATCCGTGAGTTCGCTCGGTTGTTTGCAGTTGCTGCACAAACGACGGACCAGCCTTTGCGCCATCACCGCGCGCACCGAAGACGCGACGAGAAACGGCTGCACGCCGAGATCAATCAAACGGGCGACAGCCGAAGGAGCGTCATTCGTGTGCAGCGTACTGAAAACGAGATGGCCGGTGAGACTCGAGTTGGTGGAGATGCTTGCAGTTTCGAGATCGCGAATCTCGCCGATCATAATGATATTCGGCGCCTGGCGCAGGATGGAACGCAACGCGGCCGGAAACGTCATACCAATCTCCGTATTCACCTGCACCTGATTGATCCCCGTCATCTGATACTCGATCGGCTCCTCGACGGTGATGATTTTACGGTCGGGTTTATTGATGCAATTGAGACAAGCGTAAAGCGTGGTCGTTTTGCCGGAGCCGGTGGGCCCGGTCACCAGCAGAATGCCATCCGGCAATCTGAGCAGGCGCTCGAAGGTTTCCTGGTCGTCCGAAAAAAATCCAAGCTCTGGCAATCCAAGCTTCAAGCTTGATTTATCGAGAATACGCAAAACCATGCTTTCGCCGTGATTGGTGGGCATGGTCGAGACACGAAGATCGACCGGCTTCTTTTTAATCCTTACCTGTATTCGGCCATCCTGCGGCAGACGTTTTTCCGCGATACTCATCGAGCCAGTCATGATCTTGAGCCGGCTGATAATGGCTGATTGCAGACGCTTTGGCGGCGACTGCATTTCCTGCAGCACGCCATCGATGCGGAATCGGACGCGAAATTTTTTGTCCATCGGTTCGAGGTGAATGTCGCTGGCGCCGGCACGGTGCGCTTCGATCAGTAACATCGACACAAGCCGGACAATCGGCGCGTCCGCTTCATCAATTGGGGTCGCTTCTGTGCCATCGCCAATTTCCAATCCAAGATCGATTTCCTCGCCAAGTTGCTTTTGCAGGACGTCCGCGGCTTCATCGGCCGTGCCGTAGTATTTGATCAACGCTTCGCGAATTTTTTTCGGACTCGTGCAAACCAGTTCCAGCTCGCGTTGCAGGAGAAAGCCAAGGCTGTCGATCGTGTCGATGTCGAGCGGGTTGCCCACTGCGACCACTAGCCCGCTCTCGCCAAATGCGACCGGGATCACTTTGAACCGCCGCGCGTCTTCTCCTCGAATTTCATTGATGACCTGTGGCGGAATGATCATGGTGGAGATGTCGATCCAATCCATGTGCGCCTGCGCAGCGAGCGTGCGCGAGACGTCGACCTCGGACAAACTTCCGTCGTTGATCAGAACGTCGAGCACGCCAGGCTCGCCGTTCAGACGTGAGCGTGCGCCGTCGATTTGTTTGCGGGTGAGGAGTCCTCCGTCTTGGAGAACTCCGAGCACGTAGTCTTCGTTATATTGCACCTGGGGAAAAACGCTGCGCCCAGTGTAGCGTAAACTGGCTTTATTTCCAGCAGTCGCGATTTCGGCACTATGAACGTACGTTCAAACCTGCCTGAACTGGAGATCCTCCGCCAAACTGCCATCCAAATTTATCTCGCGGTTGTGGTGATCACTTTGCATGACTCCGGAGCTTAATCTGGTGCGCGAACCGTCGCGACTGAACTGGTAAACTGCGAGGCAAAATTCCGATTCACGGCACATGAGAATCTTTTCGCGTTCTGGGACAGGATCCTTGGAACCACCCTAATTGCGCGGAGGTTTAGGTTAGCCCTAATCGGGCTTGAGTTGCTAAACCCATGTCCTTACAATCGGCCGAAGAAAAGGAGCAAGAGATGAAAAGCTACATTCGACGAATCGCGGCGGCTCTTTCGGTTGGCATCCTTGTGCTACCGGCACTTACGCCGTCCGCGCAACCCCAAAAACCTCCGTGGTGGTATTATGCCTGCTTTCAAGACTTCATTCCGCAAGCCCCCGGCAATATACCCGACCCAGGCACTAAAGGATGGGCCCAATATCAAAGCTGTTTAGAACAACAGTTAAGCGTGTCGCCTCAACAGAGTGCCAAGATCGTGCCCATTCTCGCCAATGAAGGACGAAAGGTAATAGCGATCAGAAACAACAATTTGCTTTCGAACGCTCAAAAAATTCAAGAGGTTAAGACAGTGCAGCAACAGTCCGATCCGAAGTTGAAGGCGATTCTCTCATCTGCTCAATACGACAAGCTACAAGTCGGCCGCAAACAGGCCGTCCGATGGGCCACTCAGCCAAGACTCGGTTGGCAGTAAAGGAGGAGTGTTTCTGGAACTCGAATCGGCGAGTCGCGCGAGCAGCGCGAATTGAGTTGCACGGGCAAGACGCAACGATTAATAGCCGCTAAGAGCGGCAGTGAAAGTTCGCGCGGCTCTCTGATGGGGGACCGGAGCCTACGGGGCTCGAACCCGCAACCTCCGCCGTGACAGGGCGGCGCTCTAACCAATTGAGCTAAGGCTCCCGAGCAAAACCGAACGTAGCGGCGTCGCCGTCTACTGCAACTCACGCGAGCAGTCCAGCGGTGCGGAACGAATCACTGCTCGGGAAAATCCAAGCTCCAACTTCCAAATCTCAAACAATCTTAATCTCAAATGCAACGGGGAGTTTGCAGGCTGGGAACGTGAGCATGTGCCTGAAGTTTTTTTGGCGATTGGGATTTGGAAGTTAGAATTTCCGCGAGCTTGATGGTCGCGGTCGGTTGAACATTTTGGGGATGCGTAGCGTCGAATTCCGAAAGGTTTCGCGAGTCAACATTGCGAACACGCCTGATGACGGTATAATTAACTCGGTTCGGCGGATTGACCCAAACCATAATGAGCGACGAGCGCAGTGAGGGATTGCAGGGTGCGGAAGGAGAGTCGGGTCCGGAAAATCTCCTCGATTCATTCGATCAAGTAATCGGGTCGTTACCGCCGGGCGATCCGGTTCGGCGTGAATTGTTGCAGCTGCGTCCGCAGATTCTCGATCAGCAGGAAACGATGGTCGAGGCGCGCCGGCTGATTGAGAAGCTGGAGGAAGTCGTCAAAAAAGTGACTTCACCTGCGAACCGCATCGGCACCTTTCTCGGCGCCACTTCGAAGGAGACCGCGCACATCGTGGTTGGCGGCGCCGATTATTATTGCAACGTCGATCCGCGCATACCGCTGTCGAGATTGAAAAAAGGCACGCGCGTTTTGGTCAACGAAGCGTTCGTTATTGTCGGTGATCTGGGATTCGAGACGGCGGGTCCGGTCACGAAAATCACCGAGGTCATAGGCAAGGACCGATTGCGCGTGGGTTCGGAACACGGGTTGCATTCGATGGTGCTGCAGCGCTCCTCAGAACTTGCTCACTCCAACTTGAAATCGGGCGACGAAGTCCGCGTTGATTCTAATTACCGCATGGCGTTGGAGATGCTCTCGAGCACTAAATCGGACGAATACTACCTCGACACTGTGCCGGAGTTGCCGTGGGAGAAAGTCGGAGGACAGGAAGCCGCACTACAAGCAATCAAAGACGCAATCGAACTGCCGCTCTTGCATCCTGATCTTTTCAAGAAATTTCAGCACGCTACGCCCAAAGGCTTTCTGCTTTACGGACCGCCCGGTTGCGGCAAGACGCTGATTGGTAAGGCGACTGCATTCAATTTGACCAAGCAACTCGGCGCAAAAACTGGTAGTGAAATGCGCGAATATTTCATGCACGTGAAAGGTCCCGAGATCCTCAACATGTGGGTAGGCGAATCGGAACGCATGGTGCGCGAGATTTTTGCAACCGCACGTGAGAAACGGAAGGAAGGTTTCATGCCATTCCTTTTCATCGATGAAGCCGAATCGATCCTCGGCACCCGACGCGCATCGCGTTACTCCAATATTCTTTCAACACTGGTGCCGATGTTCTGTTCGGAGATGGACGGCATCGATTCGCTCAACGACGTCGTCATTATTCTCGCCTCGAACCGGGCGGATCTGATCGATCCCGCAATTTTGCGTCCGGGTCGCATCGACCGAAAGATCAAAGTCAATCGCCCGGATAAGGACGGCACGCGTGAAATTTATCGGATCTATCTCACCGACAATCTGCCATACGACGGCGTGCTTGCCAAGGAGGCTGATGGAATCGGCGCGTCCATCGAACGCTTGATCGAGCGTTTTGTTGACTGGCAATTTGCCCGCCGCGATGAAAATAAATTTTTGGAAGTGACCCTTCGCAGCGGTCGCAAAGAAACGCTTTACCGCAGCGATCTTATCAGCGGCGCAATTATCGCCTCGATCGTGGAGCGCGCGAAGGCGATCGCGATTAAACGGGCCATCGGAACTCAACAGGAGGAAGGAGTTCGGGAAACGGACCTTCAACTCGCCTTTAACGCAGAGTACGCGGAGAACGACATTTTCCCGGCCACGGACATTACCGAGGATTGGCTCAAGCTGATCGATTACGATCCGGAAAACGTCGTGAAAATTTCACCGGTTAGGCCAGTGTCGGATGCGCGCGTGCGTACAACGTCGGTGATCTAATGCGGCTACAATGACGGTGATTCCAGATTGTAGGGGAAGCTGACAGCTTCCCACGAATATGGCCGAACCCCCCGCGGTTGCCAGCGGGAGAACTCGATTATGTACTTTGTGACCATCTGTGTGAAAGATCGACGGTGAAGGGTATTGGAGCACGATGAGGAGAGCAGGGATCAAATGAGACGCGTCTTTGGGCTGGAGACGGAGTACGGCATCACGCTGTCTGGTGCGGAGACGGTGGATGTTGTCGCTGAATCGATCGAGTTGGTGCGCCGTTATACCGATCACGGCGCGCTGATGAAATGGGACTATGATCTTGAAGATCCGCACCTCGACGCTCGGGGATTTCGCGCCCGGGAATTACTTCAAGACACCGACGAATCGGCTTACTATGAGATCGACAAACGTCGCCCGCTTAGCTTCGAGGAAATAAAAAGCGACCTTGTACTTTCAAACGGCGCGCGGTTCTACAACGATCACGCGCACCCGGAATATTCGACGCCAGAATGCACGACTCTCCAGCAAATTGTCGCGCAGGATAAAGCCGGCGAACGCATCCTTGCAGAATGCGCACGCCGCCGGAACCAAAAATTACCATCCGGTTACGAGGTCCGTCTTTACAAGAACAACACCGATTTTGCCGGCCACAGCTATGGTTGCCACGACAATTTCCTGATGATCCGCGACATTCCGTGGGATCGGATCGTTTCCGGCATCCTGCCGTTTCTTGTCACGCGCCAGATTTTTTCCGGAGCAGGCAAAATGGGGATTGAAGCCGAAAGCACCCAAGGAGATCCGGGAATTTACCAGATTTCGCAACGCGCCGATTTTTTCAGCGTGGTGGTCAGCATTGACACTATGAATCGACGTCCGCTGATCAACACACGCGATGAGCCGCATGTGGACGCGAGCCGGTACCGGCGGTTTCACGTGATCCTCGGCGATTCCAACATGAGCGAATGGGCCACCGCGATGAAGATTGGGACCACCGCGCTGGTCCTGGATCTGATCGAGCGTGGCGAAGCGCCACAGTTGGAAATTGCGCAACCGGTAGACGCCAACAAATCAATCAGTCGCGATCAAACTTACGATTGGATTATCGAACTGAAGGATGGCCGCAAAATTTCTGCAATTGATGTGCAACGCATTTATTTGCAGGCTGCAAGCAAGTTGTGGCGCGATCCGCCAGACGAGGAGCACGCATGGGTTTTGTCGGAGTGGGAAAATGTTCTGAACGATCTTGAACGCGACCCGATGTCAACACGGGATCGCGTCGATTGGTCGGCCAAAAAATTCCTGCTGGATGCCTTGCAACAAGACGAGAAACTTTCATGGAGTGATCCCTGGCTGCAATCGATCGACCTCGAGTATCACAATCTCGATCTCGACCGCGGATTGTACTACGAATTGTTGCGCAACGGTATTATGCGCCGCATCACCAGCGAGGACGAAATCAAGCTCGCGATCTTTAATCCGCCGGAAACCACTCGCGCGTTTTTCCGCGGCCGCGCGGTGGCGCGTTTCAACGACCAGATCTCGTCCATTCAGTGGGACGAAATCGTTTTTTCAAACGGCGCCTACTCTCACCGCGTCGCTCTACCTGAAGCCGCGATGGATGCGCGGCTCGACGCACTCAATCGCGCCGCGCGCAACGGCAAGGATTTTCCGGAGTTCATGAGCGCCATCGCGCATATCGGTTGAGGCAGCCTCTCTCAATCGCAAATCGGAAATCGAAAATCGCCTCACTCCCACTCGATCGTGCTCGGCGGTTTGCTTGAGATATCGAACACGACGCGATTAACGCCTTTGACTTCGTTACAGATCCGGTTGGAAATGCGAGCGAGCAATTCGTAAGGGATGCGCACCCAGTCGGCAGTCATGCCGTCCTGGCTTTCCACGATGCGCAACGCGATTGTGTTTTCGTACGTACGCTGATCACCCATGACGCCTACTGATTGCACGGGGAGCAAGACGGCGAATGATTGCCATACTTTGTAATACCAATCAGCGGCTTCCATTTCGCTTTGTACGATTGTGTCCGCTTCGCGCAGGATCGCCAGGCGCTCAGGCGTAACCTCGCCCAGAATGCGAACAGCAAGACCGGGCCCGGGGAACGGCTGCCGATAGACAATCTCTTTCGGCAAACCCAACTGGAGACCCGCCTGGCGCACTTCGTCCTTGAATAATTGGCGCACTGGTTCAACCAACTCGAAATGCATTTTGTCCGGCAATCCACCAACGTTGTGATGGCTCTTGATTACTTGCGCTGGATTTCCACCAATCGACACGCTCTCGATCACATCTGGATAGAGCGTTCCTTGTGCGAGAAAACGGAACTTGTGATTGGAAACAGATGCTCCGTCGTCGGTTCTTGCAAGATCGACAATCGCGTCTTCGAACACGCGAATGAATTCGTTGCCGATGATTTTGCGTTTGTCCTCAGGATCAGTAACGCCGCGCAATTTCGAGAGGAACCGGTCTGAGGCATCGACATACTTTAGTTTGATGTGAAAATTCTCGCCGAAAACGCGCTGCACGATTTCTTCCTCGCGCGCGCGCAGTAGACCATTGTTCACGAAAATGCACGTGAGCTGATCGCCGATAGCTTTGTGCAGAAGCGCAGCCGTCACTGACGAATCGACGCCGCCACTCAAACCGAGCACGACCTTGTCGTCGCCGACTTGCTTACGGACGCGCGCGGAAGCTTCTTCGATGAACGAGCCCATTGTCCACTCCATCGCGCAGTGGCAAATGTGATAGACGAAATTTTGCAGGATCTCTTTGCCTCTAGGTGTGTGCGCGACTTCGGGATGAAACTGCAGGCCGTAAAGTTTACGTTGCGGATCCTCGACGGCGGCGAAATCGCAACCGTCGGTTGTTCCGACAACGCGAAAACCTTCCGGCAATGCCGTTACTTCGTCGCCGTGGCTGTTCCAAACGTCGAGCTGGTTGCCCAATCCATCGAAGAGTTCCGATCGATTCGCCATGTGCAGCACTCCGGCCCCATACTCACGGCGCCCGGTGAACACGACACGACCGTCAAGATGATGCGCCATCAGCATCAGCCCGTAACAAATTCCTAATATTGGAATACCTAACGAAAAGATTCCCGGATCGACTTGAGGCGCGCCTTTGTCGTAAACGCTGGCTGGCCCGCCCGAAAGGATCAGCCCTTTGGATTGCATTGCCGCGACTTCAGCGGCCGGCGTGTCGAAGCGAATGATCTCCGAATACACCTGGCATTCCCGGACCCGGCGCGCGATGACCTGCGTGTACTGTGAGCCGAAATCGAGGATGAGAATTTTCGAGTGCCTTGGGCGTTCTGAAGTCTTCACACTCTACGGATGCGTTTGCGGCACGCTATGCTCCGCCGCTGGGTCGTCGGGCGCTCGCTCCAATGGTCCGATCGTTCCCTGACCGGTGACGCCGCGCTCGAACTGTTGTTGCACTTCGCCTGTGGTCCGTTGTTCCAGAGGGTCCGCGCAGCCGCTCAAGGCCAGCAATACCATTGCGAGCGGAATTGAAACGGGCCTCATCTACTTATTTTATGAAGCGCCGTTTTCATTGCAAGAAGGTTGAAGAGTTGAACCCATTGGAACGGGAAGTGGTCATCCTGAGCGGAGCGCAGCGGAGTCGAAGGATCCCGCGACGCTACCGAAAAGTAATCCAACGGGATTCCTCGACTTCGCTCGGAATGACGGTTTAGCGTTTGACGCTTTAACGCTTCAGCCTTCATGATCGATCCCGATCTTTTACTTCAAGGATACCGGCTTGGTGTTTTCCCGATGGCGATGAACGACGACTCGATCGAGTGGTTTTCGCCGGACCCCCGCGCCGTCCTGCCGCTGGAGGATTTTCATGTGCCACATGCATTACGCCGTCTTGTGCGCAGGAAACCCTTTGAAGTTACCATCGACAAGGCGTTTTCGGCAGTGATCCAAGCGTGCGCTGCACGCGAAAATACATGGATCAATCGCGACATCATCGACAGCTACACGCGATTACATGAACTCGGTCACGCTCATTCAGTCGAGGCTTGGAAAGAGAACGGTCTCGTCGGGGGCCTTTACGGTGTCGCAGTCGGCGGCGCGTTCTTTGGCGAATCAATGTTTCATCGCGTGACCGATGCGTCCAAGATTGCGCTCGTAACGCTCGTGGAACATTTGCGGGCCCGCAAGTTCGTCCTGCTCGATACGCAATGGCTCACGCCCCATCTGGAACAGTTTGGCGGGATCCAAATTTCGCGGAGCCATTATCTGCGCCTGTTGCGGACAGCAGTCGATTTGCCGCGGAGATTTCTGTAGCGGGTTTTCGTGTTTGTACCCACCAGCGCGCGGTCGGTCGCGTTGGTAGGGCGGGCAGTCCTCTGCCCGCCGGTTACGCTAGACGGCGCGCACGGAGTGACGCGCTCTACCAGCAAAGACGGCCCACAGAACCGTGGCTGCCAATTGATAGTGCAGGAATCTGACCGATATTACGGGTTCAAATGGTTGCTTGGATTTTAAAGAAAATTTTAGGGTCGAAAAATCAGCGCGAGCTCCGGCGTCTCATGCCCACGGTTCGCCGGATCAACGAGTTCGACGAGCAGTTCAAGACCTTGTCGGACGACGAGTTGCGGGCAAAAACTGCGAGCTGGGCAGAAGAGATCGCGAAGATTCCGGACCTGCAAGAGCAGTGGAAAAAGCTGGATGAAATTTTGCCGGAAGCATTTGGAGTGGTGAAAAACGCCGCGCGTCGGCTCAAGGATCGGGGACACAGCTTTACGGTCTGCGATCAGCCGATGGTGTGGGACATGGTGCACTTCGACGTGCAATTGCTCGGCGGTATCGTTTTGCACAGGGGCCGAATCGCGGAGATGGCGACCGGCGAAGGCAAAACCTTGGTCGCGACGTTGCCGCTTTACCTGAACGCGCTCACCGGCCGCGGCGCGCACCTGGTGACGGTAAACGATTACCTAGCCCGGCGCGACGCCGAATGGATGGGGCAACTTTACGGTTTCCTCGGGCTGACGGTTGGCTGCATTCAACACGATCAGGAACCCGATGTCCGCCGCGAGCAGTACGCGATGGACATTACCTACGGGACGAACAGTGAGTTCGGTTTCGATTATTTGCGCGACAACGGCATGGCCACCACACGCGAGCAACAGGTGCAGCGCGGCTATTGCTATGCCATTGTCGATGAAGTCGATTCGATTCTCATCGACGAAGCGAGGACGCCGCTCATCATCAGTGGCCCGGCAACGATTTCCACACATCAATACGACAAATGGAAACCGCTCATCGAGCAGTTGGTGCGAAAGCAAAACATGTTGTGCAACCGCCTCGCGAGTGAGGCCATCGAGAAATTCGAGCAGGACGATGTGGAGATCGGCGGTCGGCTGATGTTCAAAGTGAAGCTCGGTCAGCCGCGCAATAAACAGCTGTTGCGCCTGATGGAAGACCCGGACAAACGTCGCGCCATCGATAAAGCCGAGCTTTCGTTCTACCAAGACACGCGCAAGGAGGAACTGTTTCAACTCAAGGAAGAATTGTTCTTCACCATTGACGAAAAATCGAACGAAGCCGATCTCTCCGAGCAGGGCCGCATTTTCCTCAATCCGGATGACCCGAACGCGTTTGTTTTGCCGGATCTAATTAACGAATTCACCGAGATCGATTTGGACGAAGCGCTTTCGCCCGAGGAGAAGGACAAGAAAAAGGCGGAACGCCAGCAACATTGCGACACGCAGGCGGAGCGCATTCATAACATCTCGCAATTGCTACGGGCCTATTGCTTGTTCGAGAAAGACGTTCAGTACGTGATCGAGGACAACAAGGTCGTCATAGTTGATGAATTCACCGGACGCAAAATGCCGGGCCGCCGTTGGAGCGACGGTTTGCATCAGGCGGTGGAAGCCAAGGAAGGCGTGCAGATCGACCGTGAAACGCAAACACTCGCGACGATCACCATCCAAAATTACTTCCGGCTTTATCAGAAGCTTGCGGGCATGACCGGCACGGCCGAGACCGAAGCCGCAGAGTTTCACGACATTTACAAGCTCGACGTCAATATGATCCCGACGAATCGGCCGGTGCGGCGGACGGATTCCAACGATCGCATCTACAAAACGCGTCGCGAAAAATACAACGCCGTCATCAAGGAAATCAGAGAAGCTCACGCGAAGAGTCAGCCGGTGCTGGTCGGTTCAGTAAGCGTCGAAGCTTCGGAGTTGCTCAGTCGAATGCTGAAGCGCGAGAAGATTCCACACAACGTGTTGAACGCGAAGTTCCATATGCAGGAAGCCGAGATCGTGGCGCGCGCCGGACAACCAGGCACTGTCACGATTTCGACTAACATGGCTGGACGCGGCACCGACATTAAGCTGGGTCCTGGCGTCACAGAACTGGGCGGACTCATGGTGGTCGGTACCGAGCGCCACGAGGCGCGCCGGATCGATCGGCAATTACGCGGACGCTGCGCCCGCCAGGGCGACCCCGGCGCATCGCGCTTTTACGTCAGTTTTGAAGACGATCTGATGCGGAATTTTGGCGCCGCCGATCGCATGACAAAAATCATGGAACGCTTCGGACTTGAGGAGGGTCAGGAGCTTGAGCATCGCTGGCTGAACAAATCCGTTGAGACAGCGCAAAAACGGGTCGAGCAACGCAACTATCTCATTCGAAAACGCACCCTCGATTTCGACGACGTGATGAATATGCAGCGCGAGGTCGTTTACACCTGGCGCAATGAAGTGATCGACTCCGAGGAACCGCGCACGCACATCTACGAAGTGATCGATGAAGCCGTGCCGGCAAGAGTGAAAGAATATTTCAATGGCGAGGAACCGAATTACACGGGTCTCATCCATTGGGTAAACACGACGTTTCCGCTAGGGCTGACCAAGGAGAAAGCGCAATTTGAAACCCGGACTGGCGATGAGAACACGAAGTTCCTGATTGAAAAAATCAAGAGTGCTTACGAGCGCAAATCGAGTCACGAAGAGCCGACTGCCGTCAAAAGCCTGGAACGCTACATCATTTTGAATGCGATCGATCGCCTGTGGCAGGAGCACCTCTACGCCATGGACGCATTGCGCGAGGGCGTTTATCTGCGCGGCTACGCGCAAAAGGATCCGCTCATCGAGTATAAGACCGAAGCATACGACATGTTCGTCGAATTGATGGCGAACATTAAGAACGAAGTCCTTAACAATCTTTTCCGCAGCACTTCCAATCTGCAGGCGTTCGAGAATTTCCTCGCAACGTTGCCGCAGTTTCTCCTGCGCGAAGAAGGACCAATCGCGCCAACAGCAACCGCTGGCGCGCGCATCCGCCAGCCGGTTGGCGCGATGGCCGCAGTGGGTGCAGACGGCGATGGCGATGGAGCAGAGGAACTATCGATCGATCTGCCGATTCGCCGTTCATTGCCGAAGGTCGGTCGTAACGAACCCTGCCCCTGCGGGAGCGGCAAAAAATACAAGAACTGCTGCGGTCGCGTGGCCTGAATCCTGGCGCGCCGCGTCGTCTCAGCCTAGTATGCTCAAGCGAAGGAATCTCAGACTGCTTGAAGAGCATTGCGCGGCCATTTAACAGGCGGAGCGCTCTAGAAGATCGAAGGCGAACGTCCGGTATCCAGCAATCAACCGGGGTTACTGTCTCTTCTTCCGCTTCCAGACTTGCAGGAGGTTTCCGCTCCCTAGCTTGGATGCAAATTCACTGGGGCGTGGCTTGCCGGTCGGGGCGAAGCAGACCTTGTAACGGTCTCCGTCCAGTTCGTAGATGCCGAGCATGACTTCTTTCTCGGTCGAGGTCGCATCCATCTGCTTTGGCTTTGCCGTCGCGTCGAGCTTGATCGTCCCCTCCTTGCTGGTCGCGTACTCCGCCGAATCGGGGAAGAGGAAAGTGTCATCCTTGATGACGATAGTGGTCTTCTTCACCTTGTCCTTGGGCAACGCCTGACCATCTCGCATCGCGGAGACCAGCTTCCAGCTGCCCTGCAGCCCGTCCAAGTCCTTCTTGGATGCGAGATCCTGAGTGTTATTAGCTGCCAGCGACACACCGATGGCCGCGATGATCAGAAATTGCGCCTTCGTAGTGACTCTTAGAACAAATGAACTCATCGTTGCTGTACCTCCAAGTGCACCATCCTCGTTACATGGGCTTCATCCTGTCAAGGAACAAAGCGACAGCAGCAGATGGCGCGCGCAAGCGCACTGCTTTTTGTCCTGTGGCGGAGTTTGTAAACTTTGAGAATTTGCGAGTTAATTCGGTGAGGAACGGCCTTCGAGTGGATTACCGCTTTCAACTTTGAGGCGGCTTGCATTAAGAAAGCGAGCGACACAACAATAAAAGCTGATGAGTATCACAAGTTCGATAAACTGACGATTATCAAAAAGCGATCGGGCCTCCGTGAAGGTCGCTTCATCCAACGTGGCATTCCGCTCCAACTGCTCACTCATCTGGCAAACGAGGTTTTCGGCGGCGGATAGGGTTGTTACTGGCTGTGAACTTATGATGAGAGCTATTTCTTCTTTGGAAAGTCCGTTGGAGAGCGCAAGTATGCCGTGCTGATGAAGCTCGTATTGGGATTTCGCAGACGCAGCTTGGCGAAGAATGGCGATCTCACGCAGCCGTGCTGGGACGGTGCTTTGATACAGGGCGCTGACGAGATCGGTCCACGGAATCAACAACTGCGGTGCGGTTGCAATAAGACGGTAAATGGAAATAGGCGGACGGTCCCGAAGACGCCGGAGAA
This sequence comes from Verrucomicrobiota bacterium, assembly GCA_003219465.1. Classification (GTDB taxonomy): domain Bacteria; phylum Verrucomicrobiota; class Verrucomicrobiia; order Chthoniobacterales; family UBA10450; genus Udaeobacter. The sequence goes on from QHOX01000052.1 coordinate 21,058, forward strand.
CGTCTTTAGGAAGGTCTTGGTCGGTTGGAAGTGGCAGCGGCGATGTGGAGATGGGCATTTAAGTTACTGGTGTAAACATGATTCCTTGCCTAATGAGAATTAGGCTCACTTTTCGAGTTCATAAGTTGTGATCTCGAGCTGGTGACCGTCGGGATCACGGAAATAGATCGAGTGCGAGATCTCGTGGTCCTGGAATTCGAATTCGATTCCGCGTTTGTCTAGCTCGCGCTGCGCGGCCAGAAAATTTTCCCGGTCCGCGCGGAACGCCAGATGAAGCATTCGAATCTCGCGGTGTGCGGACGTTTTCGGCTCTTGGTTCGCGGGGAACAAGGCAATCCCGGTATTTCCTTTACCGATAAAAGTTGGCACACCGTTCCACATACCTTCGTGGAGCCGCTCGAATCCGAGAACGTCGATGTACCATTTGGCCGAGCGTTCGATGTCGCGCACGCCCATCGCTACGTGATCAATTCCTTCAAGTTTCATCACATTATCCGATTTGGATTTCTGGAGGGACTTCTGGATTCATCAACGACGCGCCGCCATCTGCATAAATTATCTGTCCGGTGATCCAGCGCGCTTTCTCCGAACAGAGAAGGACGACAACGTCTCCAATATCCGCTGGCGTTCCCAAACGTCCCATTGGTGTCCAACCGCGGGTGTGCCAGTTCCGAATCATTTTCTGTGCTTCTTCGGGCAGTGTGTTTAAGACGCTGTCCTCCGTCCATCCTGGGCTGATCGCGTTCACCGTGATTCCGCGTTTCGCGACTGCTACAGCGAAGTACCTGACCAGTGATTCGAGGGCGGCTTTCGCTGCTCCCATGGCGACCCACGGTTGATGGCCACCCGTGCGACTTCCTTCAGCGTAGGTTATGGCGAAGATTCTTCCTCCATCACGCATCAGCGGCAGCGCTTCGCGAACGCCGACGAGAAATGCTTTCCCCTGCGAGTCGAACGCTGCGTCCCATTGTTCCAGGGTAATGTCCAGAGGCGGCTGGAAAAATTTCGATGCCTCAGGCCTGGCGTTGCTAACGAAGATGTCCAGCGTTTCGAACTCCGCTTTCACCGTGTGAAAGATCTTACTGATTTCGTCCGAGCGTGTGACGTCTCCCCGAACGATGAAACCGTCGGATCCGCGTTTGCGAATTTGCTCGAGCGTCTCTTTTGCGGCGCCGTCGTTTTCGAAGTAGTGAACTGCGACCTTCACGCCGTTCTCTGCCAGCGCTATAGCAATCCCTCTCCCGATCCCACGCGAACTTCCAGTGATCAGCGCGTGTTTTCCTTCGAGTGCCATGGAAGTCTCTTTAGGTTGAACAAGCACCATTAACCTTGTTCTCATGACGGTTAGACGAATCGACATGCAATACGCACATTGACGGTGGTGTTAAGAAAACTGCCGCACAAAGAAAAACAAACAATGCGGCGGCACCAGTCCACTCCCAAAAACCAAGATGCCAGAACACGGAATGACGCAGCGCGCCACGGATCGGTATCGCCCAGGAGAATTTCAGCCGAGTAAGAAGCAACAAAGATTCGCTTAAGAAAATTCCAAGCAAGGGCAACACTGTTACTGACGACCAAACCCAAAACAATTGCGGCGTA
>QHOX01000317.1:0-4710 GCA_003219465.1 Verrucomicrobiota bacterium
CATATTGCGTCCTACCGTTCTTATCGGCATTGTATTTGAAGGTCACCGGCTTAAGCGACAAAATGGCCTCGCTGGCTTTGTCCATCGGTTGAATGTCGTGTTTGAAGCGCCGGGACGACGCGGAGATGCCCACCACGTTAAATTGATCGACAAATACTGCTTCTTGGGTGCCAACGTCGCTAACCGGCTGATCGAAGATACTGCCGATGAAGCACGTGTTATCAAAGGTAGCAAAAGGGCCTGCACCAGGCACGTTGATTGCGATGCAGTTATTGACGCTTGCCCCCAAACCGGTGCCAGCCTCGTCACCGATAGCGACGTTGAAACTACCATCTACGTTGTTATCGAGCGCGTCATCGCCGAACGCTGTGTTAAAGGAGCCTGTGGTATTGAACTCCATCGCCAGATCGCCGAACGCATTATTTTGGCTGCCGTCTACATTGGCCTGCAGCGCGAATCGGCCATGGGCGTTATTGAAGTTCGCGAGGCCGCTTCCGCTCGAGTCATTGTTCAAAAGCGCAAATGCGCCGACAGCATTGTTGTTGCTGGCGACGGTGTTAAATACAAGGGCATCCGTTTCAATGGCAGTATTCTCTACGCCAGTGGTATTGAGCAACAACGCTCCAGCGCCCACTGCCGTGTTGGAACCCCCGTTGTTGAGGACCAGCGCTCCGGCGCCAACACCGGTGTTGAAGCTGCCGTCGGTATCGAAAAAGAGCGCACGCCAACCAAACGCTGAATTTCCAGTGCCGGTGGTGTCGGAAATGAGCGCATCATCACCCTGCCACACGTTGAAGAGGCCGTTGTTGCAACCGTCTAGACAAGCCGCTTGCGCTCCTGGCAAAAGCGCAAAACAGGCCACCACCGGCAGGATGACCATCAACATCTTACTTCGATTTTTCATGATTTAATTTCCTTTCGTTGTCCTTTCGTTTTGCCGTCCCTGAATCCTCCCTGATGCGCCGGCAAGCCCGCACCCGCGGAGTCGGCTTTCCCCAGAATTCATGTCCAGCCATTTGCATATTTTCCTAGAAAGGGTTTTGCCAAAAACGCCGATGGCGTGTCAACAAAAAAACACTTGCGGATTCGTGGAAGTCCAAGCCCCTGCCATGGCTTTTAGTGCAAAACCCCTAGTACAATCGGAGCCCTGTAGCCATGGCTTTTAAGGCAAGACACTTAATACAAAAGATAGTGCACGGCCCTCGCAAAGGTCTTTCCTCGCCTGGCTGATTCGCCTACTTTCCGGTCGTGAAAACGATGAAGGCGGTCGTCAAAGCCAAAACGGAGCCTGGTCTATGGCTCGAGGAAGTTCCCGTTCCAGATGTCGGCGGCGACGATGTGCTGATCCGCGTGTTGAAAGCATCGATCTGCGGCACGGACGTGCACATCTACAATTGGGACGCGTGGGCACAGAAAACGATCCCGGTACCGATGATCATTGGCCATGAGTTTGTCGGCGTTGTGGATCGCGTTGGCGATCACGTGAAAGGATTTGCGAGGGGCGATCTGGTCGTAGGCGAAGGTCACATCACCTGTGGACATTGTCGCAATTGTCTCGCGGGGCGACGCCACCTTTGTCCAAATACACAAGGGGTAGGCGTGAATCGCCCCGGTGCGTGGGCTGAATTTGTGGCAATGCCGCAGGACAATTGCTGGCACGCCGATCCGTCGATTCCGCTGGATGTGCTTTCCTGCTTCGATCCGCTTGGGAACGCCGTGCACACGGCCCTCTCGTTCGATTTGGTCGGAGAAGACGTGCTCATCACCGGTGCCGGGCCGATTGGTTGCATGGCCATTCCAATTTGCAAACGCGCCGGCGCGCGCCACGTGGTCATTACCGACGTGAATCGGTATCGACTCGATCTCGCGCGCAAGATGGGCGCTGATCTCGCATTGGATGTGCGGAGTGAGAAAGTGACCGACGCGATGCAGAAACTCGGGATGAAAGAAGGCTTTGACGTGGCGCTGGAAATGTCAGGCAACCCCAAAGCGTTCGACGATATTCTGCCGAACATGTTTCATGGCGGCAAAATCGCCCTGCTCGGCATAATGCCCACCAGCGCCGCCATCGACTGGAACACGGTCGTTTTCAGCGCGCTTACTATCAAGGGCGTTTACGGCCGCGAAATGTACGAAACCTGGTACAAAATGACGGCGATGATCCAGAGCGGTCTCGATATCTCCCCGGTCATCACGCATCGCTTCCCCTACACGCAGTTCAAAGAAGCCATCGAGCTGATGAAATCCGGCAACTCCGGCAAAATCGTCCTCAACTGGGGTGAACGTTAACAGAGCAACCGCGATCACGCGATTCTTGCGGATATTCAGATTCGTTACCGCAGCGCTGCGGCTTCTTTTTCGCGTCCTTGTATCTCAAGCACCATCCGCTTGATGTGTCTGTAATCCTGGTGGCCGCGCAGGAACTCCAAGCTCTCCTGCGGATCGCCCCATTTCAGGATTTCGATCGTTTCCTGCCGCGCGCCCCAGGAATTCATTTCGCGCTGGTTCGGCATATACAGATCGATGGTGTTACGTCCAGATAGCGCCCAGCCGTAATCTTCCACCCGGTAATTTTGCCCCGTCGAAAGCAATCGAAACACTGTGCCGGCGGGCCAGCGGGACCAATCAGCCGCAGCACTGCCGATCTGCGGCGGTTTGGAAACTCTCACGGCGCGCTTCGCGTTGCGCGTTGCTTTTGCCGGGCGTTTTGTAGCGCGCGTGACCGTTCGCCTTTCTTCCATTGAGAAAGGTTGCAGTTGTGCCGAATACGAAGCGGTCTCGTCCACGGGAATAGCGCGCGGAACTTCATACGCCAGCGTCGCGCGCCTCACGATTTCAGCTCGATGGATCGGTGGACCTGCCGCGTGCAGTTCTCCGCCCAGCGCGTTGCGATTGCTGTATTGGCGATGATCCGATTCGGTATGCGTGTAGGCGGTGGTGCGCACATGTTGAAAATCTGTTCTCGCCAGGGGCGGCTCATATTGCGGCAACGGGCGCTGAGCAGTACCGCAGGCCGTAAGGAGAATAAGTGCGATGAAAACCGCCAGCAGGATTAAGGCGAGGTTACGACGCTCGGCGTAGGTCAAGGCGAACCACCTGCCTGAGTTATTAACAGTTATTCACATTCACGCAAGAACTTTTTCTTTTCGGGATTCGCTTCGATCTTATGCCATCGGCAAGACTCTTAAAGCCTGAGAAACCGATCAGATTTGACGATGCTACCGCGCGGAGCAAGGCGCGTTCCGTCGCCCCACCCGGCAAGAAGGCAAAGCGTAAAGTCCGACGCAAGAAACGACGCTAACGGTCGTCTTGAGGAAGTGCGGGCCCCGCTATGCGCCCCAGTTACATTATTGAAAAAATAAGTCGGGAGGTGTTCCATTAAGCGCCCCCCAGCGTCGCAGGAACACCACCCTGCACTTCGTATGTTTGCCTTGGCTTGCTGAAGTGGTGCCGAATCGCATACGTAAGCTTTGCCAAGTACGTCAAGAACCAAATGGTTCGATCACGACATTTGTGAAGCGCATATTCCTCCTTACGACAAAATCTGGAAGCCAGAAAACCACGATTGGGGTTTGTGGTCCCATTTTTCTGAGTCAATTCATGGCTTCCTGATTAGTCTTTTCTGCGTAATCTGCGGTTCTATGCTCGCTGAATTCGCAAAACAACTTTCTCAAACACTCGAAGAAATTAAATCGCAAGGGCTCTTTAAGACTGAGCGCGTTATCACTAGTCCGCAGGACGCGCACATCGCCATCGCTGGCGGCAAACGCGTACTCAACATGTGCGCGAACAATTATCTTGGCCTAGCCGATCATCCCGCTCTGATTGCCGCTGCGAAAGAAGCGCTCGACACGCATGGCTTCGGCATGGCGAGCGTGCGTTTCATCTGCGGCACACAGGACATTCACAAGGAACTTGAAGCCGCGCTCACGAAATTTCTCGGAACAGAAGACACAATTCTTTATCCCTCCTGCTTCGACGCCAATGGGGGATTATTCGAAACGCTGCTTACCGAACACGACGCGGTGATTAGCGATGAATTGAATCACGCCAGCATCATCGACGGCATTCGCCTCTGCAAAGCGCAACGGTTTCGCTACCAGCACAACGACATGGCAGATCTGGAGGCGCAACTTCGCGCAGCGCAAGACGCGCGCTTCAGATTGATCGCCACAGATGGTTGTTTTTCGATGGACGGCACGATCGCGAACCTCGCGGCCATTTGCGATCTCGCCGAAAAGTACAATGCGTTGACGATGATCGACGACGCGCACGCCACCGGATTTCTTGGCAAAACTGGACGTGGCACCCACGAGTATCGCGGTGTGATGGGCAGGATCGACATCATCACCGGCACGCTTGGGAAGGCCCTCGGCGGCGCCAGCGGCGGCTTCACAAGCGGACGAAGGGAAATTGTCGGCCTTCTGCGGCAACGTTCACGGCCTTATCTGTTCTCCAACACAATCGCCCCACCAGTTGTTGCTGCTTCCCTGAAAGCGCTCGAGCTTCTCAGCGCATCGACCGAGCTACGCGACAAGCTCGAGGAAAACACAAAGTTCTTCCGCGCTGGCCTGACCGAGCGCGGCCTGACGATCAAACCCGGCGTGCATCCGATCGTCCCAATCATGATCGGCGACGCATTGAAGTCACAAAAGTTCGCCGCGCGCATGCTTGAGAAAGGTGTTTACGTGATCGGGTTCTTCTATCCCG
>QHOX01000317.1:4767-5192 GCA_003219465.1 Verrucomicrobiota bacterium
GCGTGAAGATTTAGAATTCGCGACCAAGGCCTTCGACGAGGTGAACGCCGAGCTTAAATGACTCGGCGGCAATAGAACTGGCGCGCGGCAGCCAGTGGAGCAGATTACGGTGTGCACAAGGCCGCTGGCGCCACCATCAATTGGAACGCGATTCGCCAGGATTTCCCAATTCTGGGTGAACAGGCGCACGGGCATCCTCTGATTTATTTCGATAGCGCTGCGAGCTCGCAGAAACCGCGCGCGGTCATCGAGGCGTTGCGGAGTTTTTACGAGCACGATAACGCGAATGTTCATCGCGGACTCCACACTCTGAGCTCGCGCGCGACGGAAGCTTACGAGAGAGCGCGGCAGCGGGTTGCGGATTACGTCGGTGCCGCGAGCGCGAAGGAAATTATTTTCACGCGTGGCACGACTGAAAGCATCAA
>QHOX01000301.1 GCA_003219465.1 Verrucomicrobiota bacterium
GTTGCGCCGGCATGATGACCTCCTCTCGCAAACCATGACGAGTCAATATCTAACTCTACCTCGAAAGAGAGAGTTCTCTTTAATTCTTTGGCAGCAGTAAACAATCCCACGAACGCGCCGTAGCGACGAAACACGATTGACACTTATTGCTAGGTATAACGACATTAACTATGAAAACAATACTGATTACATCTATAGCAGAGATCGCGTTGACGCATGCAGCTCATGCCGGAGGCTTCATGTGGTTCCGGGGAGACATCGGGGTTGACTCGTCGCCTTTCGTTTCGTCGAGCTCGCCCACAAAGAACGTTACGACACGAGTTGCGACTAAACCGAAAGCAGCTTCCAACCGATCTGTCGCGGGAAGCAAATCCAAGGCAACCGGCCATCGCATCACCGCGCGCTGAACATCCTAATTCATGAAAAAGAAACACCGCAAACATTAGAAATCATGCGAATTAATAATCGATGGGTGATTGCGATCGCGGGGGTGTTTTTGCAGATCGCCCTGGGCGCGGTCTACGCCTGGAGCGTTTTTCGGGTCCCGCTGGCGAAGCAATTCGGATGGAGCATTTCAGAAATAACGCTGACGTTTACGATCAGCATTTTTGTTCTGGGATTTGCCGCGTTCTTCGGAGGCCTGTGGCTCAACCGCAAAGGACCGCGCATCGTTGCCTTGACCGGCGGCGCGCTCTACGGACTGGGAGTTTTTCTCGCCAGTTTCTCACGTGACCTGTGGTGGCTATATTTCAGTTACGGCGTGATCGGCGGAATCGGTCTCGGTTTTGCCTACATTGTTCCAGTCGCCGTGCTGGTGAAATGGTTCCCGGATCGCAGGGGACTGATTACCGGCATTGCGGTCGGCGGGTTCGGAGCGGGCGCACTCATCACCGCGCCCGTGGCTACGCGACTCATTCAGAGCGTTGGGGTTTTGAGTACATTCGCTTATCTCGGGATCGCATATTTAATCGTGACCCTTGTTAGCGGATTCTTTATGCAGAATCCACCCGACGGTTGGAAGCTCGAGGGTTGGACGCCGACAGCAACCGAAACTTCGCACCGCGCGAGCCACGATTTCACGCTGAGCGAGGCGCTCAAGACCTGGCAGTGGTGGGCGCTCTGGCTGCTTCTCTTTCTAAACACGTGCGCAGGCATTTCGGTCATTTCGCAGGAGGCGCCCCTTTTTCAGGAACTCACCAAAGTAAGCGCGATAGTCGCTGCCAGCATGGTCGGATTGGCGAGTATCGGCAACGCAGTGGGGCGCGTCTTTTGGGCGTGGATTTCCGATTTGATCACGAGGCGCGCAACATTCTTCGTGATGTTCGTTGCCCAGGTTTTGTTGTTCTGGTTCTTCCCCAACATCGTGACTGCCTCATTGATGACGATCGTTACGTTCGTGGTGTTGATGTGTTACGGCGGCGGATTTGGCACGATGCCGGCGTTTGCCGCTGATTATTTTGGCCCGAAGAATGTCGGTCCCATCTACGGCCTGATGTTGACGGCCTGGGGTTTTGCCAGCGTATTCGGTCCCCTGCTCATCGCGCATATGCGCGAAACAGCCGGTTCGTATCGTGGCGCCCTTCACGTCATCGCCGGTGTCATGGCGATTTCAACGCTGTTGCCGATCCTGGTGCGTCCGCCGCGCGTTGCAAAGCGAGCAACTACTCAGCGAAATGGCGCTCTCCCAAAAGAGATGGTTGCGATCGCCTCTCGCGCAAAACCATAAAGCCCCACGCGCGCGCCATGGTGATGCATCGGCGGCGCACCTGGTTTTGTCATCAAGACCTGATACGCGTTGCGTCGAGCAAGCTCCTCGAATGAAACGCGCGTTCTGTCTCGAAAGAGAGAGTAAGCATCATGAAGATGCTCGAGACGAAGAGCAGCAGAACGGTGATCATGATTGTTATCTCGCTTCAACTAATCTCTTAAAATTGTGGAGATACTTATCGACCCGATTTGAGACGGCGCCGCCGAAGCTTGAGGTCAGCTTCAAGGTAATGGATGTGCTTTGGTCGGGACGCGACACGAAAGAAACAACGCCCGCGGCGAGATGATCAGGAGCGCGGTGGTCGGCCAGAGTTCGCCAGGCGAGTCTCCGCTCCGGAACACACAACATCATTTCAAGCGTCGTCTCATATTGCTTTCCGTTAAATGCCAGCGACGCGGAAAAATGGTTCGCGTCCAATTTCCGCACCCGTTTGATCGCAGTGATAAATTTTGGATAATCCTCAAACGCCAGCCAGCGTTCGTAGACATCGGCAACTGGCGCGTTGACCACGATTGATCCCTCCGCGGCGTTCATCGCCGGCGGTCTGCTCCCCTTCTTTGGCATCTGTTTGTTAGGCGTAGGAACGCGCGTATTCATATTTCGAAAACGTGCCGCTCCATCCGTCTGTGAAATTAAAGATCGACATGTTGAATACGAGCATGGGGTCGTGCCTGGATGCACGTGTTCGAAAGAGCTTGCGCAGCCTGCTCCTGAAATTGTTTTCATGTTGTTTGGTTTTCATTGATTACGAAAATCTTAAACGCAATTCCGTTCCTCACCACGAAACACTGGCGGGGTTTTTCAGTCCCTCTTTCGAGGGAGAAAACAAAAAGTGGCAATGTGACGGCTGGTAGTTATACTTTTCACCGCGGCGAACTCGATCAATTACTGCGAGATTCTCATGAAGTCCGCTTCGAAAGCGTTCGGTGAAGGGGCAGCGAATCTCGGAATTAGTTCCGAGCCGGTCATCTCGTATCGAATCTTCGAACAAGTCATGTTCCGTTATGAATTAGCCAAGAAAGGAAAACCCCATGAATCCGACCGAAGACAACACTAAATTTCGCGAAGAGGACAACCAACCGATGCGCTTTGCCAATGCGACGCTAGGCAAACATCGCCATGTCTGCGCGTTTTTTCACGGCGCGGAGGAGGAGTATCGTGTGCTACTTCCGTTCGTTAAGGAAGGGCTCGCGCGCGGCGAGAAGGCGTTTCACATTGTCGATCCAAAACTACGCGACGAGCACTCGCAGCGACTTTCCTCAGGCGGCGTCGACGTCCCTTCGGTCGAGAAGAATGGACAATTCGAGCTGCACCATTGGCACGAAGTTTATTTGCGCGACGGTCGTTTCGACAAGGACCGGATGCTTGCCTGCATGCAGGACGTACTGGAGCAGAGCCAGCGCGACGGCTTCCCCCTCGCCCGCGTCATGGGCCACGCCGAATGGGCTTCAGGCGACTGGCCCGGGGTAGACGATTTCCTCGAATACGAGTGCCGGCTGAACGATATCATACCGCAATATAAGGATGCCGTAATCTGTCTTTATAATCTGACGAAGTGTGGCGGCAACCTTATCATCGACGTCAT
>QHOX01000302.1 GCA_003219465.1 Verrucomicrobiota bacterium
AAACTCTATCAGCGAGTTTTTGTATAGGCGCGCGGCTGCGCTGCGCCTCTGCGACCATTTGAACGATCTGCGCCAGCAGCGTTTCCGATCCGATTCGCTCTGCACGCATCAAAAACGAGCCGGTCTGATTCACCGTGGCGCCGACCACTTTGTCACTTACGCCTTTGCTTACAGGCATCGGTTCGCCTGTGATCATCGATTCGTCGATGTTGCTTTGGCCTTCAACGATCACACCGTCGACCGGGACTTTTTCACCAGGCCGCACACGCAGCAGGTCGCCTTTTTGAATTGCGTCCACCGGAATCTCTTCCTCCCGCTTGATTGTGGTGGCGGCGCCCTCGCCGCCGATCTCCTGCGACGAGGGCGTCGCAACTACAGCATTTCGGACGCGATGCGCGGTCTTTGCGGCAAGACCGAGTAAGGCTTTAATTGCCTGCCCAGTGCGGCTGCGCGCTTTCGCCTCGATCAGTTGGCCTAACAACACCAGCGTCGTGATGACCGCTGCCGCTTCAAAATAGAGATCGACCTCCCCGTGGCGCCGGAAGGATTCGGGGAAAATTCCAGACGCGATTGCGGCGACCGCGCTGTAAAAATATGCTGCGCCGACGCCGACAGCGATCAGCGTAAACATGTTGAGGCTGCGGTTGACGATCGACTGCCAGGCGCGGGTGAAGAAAAAGCCGCCCGCCCAAAGAACCATCGGTGTCGTTAGGCCAAACTCGATCCATTTTCCGATTTGTCGGGGAACGATCGCATCGATATCCAGTCTGGGAATTGCATGGCCCATCGCGAGGATCAGCACCGGAATCGTGAGCACTAATGCGATCCGGAACTTGCGCGATAGCGATTTGATCTCGTGTTGCTCTTCTTCATCCCCCACCCCGATCGTCTTCGGCTCGAGGGTCATGCCGCAAATGGGGCACACGCCCGGATGATCCTGTTCGATCTCCGGATGCATGGGACACGTGTAGGTCATGGAAGGATCACCAACGCCGGTTCAACACGGCGTGCGGTTTCGATTCGCGCTTGAGGTTCCATAGAATGACGAAGCTCGAATGTCGAATGACGAAGAATAGTGGTCGGCCCGCGCCAACTCTACTAACGCAGCGCACAGAAACTGCGATTACTGGCTTTTCGTTGGATTGCCTGTCTCCACAAACAATTTGAGCCGATTCAGCTGATCGCTCAGCATGCCTTCAACAGCTGGCGCGATCTTCTCGAATCCGCCATCGATGAACCCGCCGACACTATACGAGAGTTGAACGCGCGTATTTTCGGCTCCACCCGTCAGTTTCCACGTCATGCTTCCGGCAAGACCCGACGCCTGGAGTGGCCCAAGCGTTCCCGAGAACCGAACGGTTTCGCGCGGAACGATGTAGACAACGCGCAGATGTTCGACGCCGCCGCCGTTCGGCAGCTTCTCGCAAAAGCATCCTCCCGGCCGCGGATCAATCGAAAGATTCGTCGCATCGTGTGAATACGTGTGCTCTGGATTCCACCACAAGCCGATTTGTCCGATTAGCGCCTCGTACACCTTCGCTGTAGGTGCGTTTATATTTGCCTCTAGCTTCACAAGAAAGCCCGTCGGCGTGACTTGAGGAGCTGACTGTCCGGACGTTCCCGCCAACACCAGCAGAGCCGTTGCGCCTAGCAAACGGTGGCGCATGCTGCCTGCGCGAAAGATCATGCCGCCTTCGCGGTTTCCATCTCTTCGATGTATTTGCCGAAGCGCGCTTTGCTGTTGCACCACGCACGGTGATGGAATGCCGTTTGAGCAGCAGTGAAGTTTGCTGCGTCACCCTTCCAAGCTTTAAGCACCGGAGCTTGCAAGGCGCGCCCATAAGAAAAGCTCAACTGCCACGGCAGGTCCCCCAAACGATTCATCGCGTTTAGATGTTCGGTCGCTTGCTGATCGGTTTGGCCGCCCGAGAGAAATACAATACCCGGCACGGCCGCGGGAACCACACGCTTCAGGCAACGAACTGTGGCTTCAGCGACTTCCTGCACTGAAGCCTGTTGTGGAGATTCTTTGCCCGAAAGCACCATGTTCGGCTTCAGCAAGATCCCCTCGAGAACAACGCGGTGCTCCGCTAAAGAATCGAAAACGCTTCGCAAGGTTTGCTCGGTGACTTCGAAATGCCGTTCCATTGTGTGCGTGCCGTCCATGAGCACTTCCGGCTCGACGATCGGCACCAAATCACCTTCCTGACAAAGCGCCGCGTAACGCGCCAACGCCTCCGCGTTCGAGTCGATGCACGTGCGCGTGGGAATCCCATCGCCGATTGTGATGACTGCGCGCCATTTGGCAAACCGCGCACCAAGTTGCCGGTATTCCGTCAATCGCTCGCGCAGTCCGTCCAAACCTTCGGTGATCTTTTCGCCGGGAAAATTGGCCATGGCCTTGGCGCCTTTGTCCACTTTGATGCCGGGAACGATGCCTTGCTGCTCCAGCACTTCGACAAAACTCCGTCCGTCGCGGGTCTTTTGCCGAATTGTTTCGTCAAAGAGAATCACGCCGCTGATGAAATCGCCCGCACCGTCTGTGGTAAACAAAATTTCACGATACATGCGCCGGTTCTCCTCGGTCGAAGGGACATTGATGCTTTTCAATCGCTTCTCGATCGTCCCCGAACTTTCGTCTGCTGCGAGGATTCCTTTCCCCGGCGCGACCAGTTTTCTTGCTACGCTTTCCAAATTTTCAGTTTTCATAATTCTCTCCTCAATATCGCAAAATGATTACCTTCTTCCTCGCAAAATGCTTGGAGAAATGCAAACGAAAACCCGCGGCTGTAACGTCCGCTGTATCAGCGGAAAATGGGAAGCGCGCCATCTGATGTACCAGAAATAGCGTGAAGATTACCATCGCTAGGAGTAGCCAGCGCTGAACGCTTTTCTCGACGCGCGGTCTAACCTGTGCTATACGCAAGTCAATGCTGAGCCGGATCATAACTTCACTGGCGATGACTGCGGTTCTGTTTACGGGTCCGGTAACTGTCACGACGCGAGCGTGCATTCTGTCCAGTGCGCCAGAACAACAAGCGTGCAAGCCGGGTTCGTGTGCTAACAAAA
>QHOX01000307.1:0-3287 GCA_003219465.1 Verrucomicrobiota bacterium
TCGCGCGTGCGTGCCGCAGGCCGGTGTTACCTCCTCCAGCTACCTCGATGGCATCGGCGACCGTTTAATGTTCCGCCTGGCCTATCGGAATTTCGGCGACCACGAGTCGGTAGTTGGAAATTACACCGTCAGTGCAAATAGCGTCGCGGGCGTACGCTGGTTCGAACTACGCAATGTCACTTCTGGACCAGTCGCCGTTTACCAGGAAAGCACGTATCGACCTGATACAACCTGGCGCTGGATGGGAAGTGCAGCGATGGACGGACAGGGCAACATTGCAATTGGCTTCAGCGCCTCCAACTCCGGAATTAATCCCCAGATCCGCTATGCGGCGCGCTTGGCGACTGATCCCTTGAATACGCTCGGGCAAGGCGAAGCGCATCTTTATGATGGAACCGGCAGCCAGAGCGGCACCGGCAATCGTTGGGGCGATTACTCCGCACTCGTGGTTGATCCTGTGGACGATGCAACCTTCTGGTACACTAACGAATATTATGCTAGTAACGCCAGCTTCAACTGGCGCACGCGCATTGGCAGTTTCAAAGTAGCATCCGCCAGTCCAACCCCGACGCCAACTCCAACGCCGACTCCAACTCCCACCCCCACTCCTACTCCGACACCAACTCCTACTCCGGCGCCTGATTTCGCGCTTGCGATAACTCCCTCATCAGTGACGCTGCATCGTGGAGGAGGAACAGCTTCCTATACCGTCACCATCACGCCGGCAGGAACATTCAGTTCACCCGTGACTCTTTCCATTAGCGGTCTGCCATCGGGTGCCAGCGGCACTTTTAGTCCTAACCCTGCTATTCAGTCCTCGGCTTTGCAAGTGACCGTCGCTTCCAGTGTGCCCAAGGGAACTTATACCTTTACCGTAACAGGAACGGGCGGTAGCCCAACCAAAACGCACACCACGACGGCTAAGTTGATCAAAAACCAGAAACCCTGAGGTCCGCGCCGGACTGGCATTAGCTGCGAGGGAAGGAGTGAGTGGCGTGGACAGCGAGTTAGCTTCAACTTGGGCGAACGCTAGATTCCGCCCAGTTAATTATTAACCGTTAACAAATAACTGCGAGGCTTTGCCTCGTGTGACTTTCCGATCCCCGACCTCTCACCAATCACTGATCACACTCCCTGCTCCCTGCTTTATTCTCCCAGCGGGCCGAACCCGTCAAACTCCCTGACTTGGATCGGATGAGGTCCGTATAACTCCGCCTCGAACACGGGACCGGTCAACTGACCGCGCTGCGCTTGAACGGCCTGTTTGTAGGCATTGAACTGCGCTTGGGTGCCGCACAAAATTCGATCTTTAGTCGCAGTGGGATACACGTAATAAGTTCGTCCCTTGTATTTGACTGCTGAAACCTTGCCTTCTGGCAGCGCGCTTACGCGTTCCTGCTGTTTGGGCGTGGTTACCGTCTTCGGTTTGAACCCTGCTTGTAAGAGTAGCGTTTCCTTCTGAGACGCTGCCCCCCCGCCGGTTGAGGTGGTTTGGCATGCCGTGATCAGACCTAAGATTTCGATCGCGATGATAAATGAAAGTAATCTCTTCATAGATTGCACCTCTGGCTCGGCTTACGGCCTTGCATGTTCGAAGTCAAAATGAAAAACTTCTCTCGTTTGGGGAGATTCTCACGCGCGCGCCCGATCTCCGACCTCCGACTCGATTACGAGCACGAGCATGAATTCGTCATTCGCCTGCCGTGCCGTTGCGTAGTGAAGGCGGGTGCCTCGTCATTTTCACTCTCTGCTCTCTGATTAGGCTTCCTGCTCCCTGTCCGCCGTTCGGACGGACTCGCGGTGGCGAACTCTGGGCTCCCATCTCCCAGCTTCTAATTTTAAGGGGTGATGAAAACTTTGCCGGTATAGGGATCTTTGACTTCGATTCCGCTAGAAAAGCCGCGAATGTCGACGTAGCCGGCGTTGGGCGAATAAGGACTAATCACGAATCCAGGTTTGTTTGGCACCGGAACTCCATAGGGGAGATCTGCTCGCGGCCGTTGCGCGGGCACGCTGGAGGCGGTTCGAGTAGTAGTTGGCTCCGGCGATTCCGTCGCCTCCGGTTCTTTTAGTTCCGGTGGCCTGAGGTCGTTTCGTTTGACGGTGGTGCCGCTGTCCCGCTTCGATCGAGTGGTGGGAGGCGTTCGCTGATGATAGCGTGAATGAGCGATGGATTCGCGAACCCTTCGGAAGAAATCCAACGGCCCGGCTTCCGCGGAAGACAAACCGAAGAACACCTGACCAACAAGCAGGATGAGAAAGATTTTACTAAAGACGTTTCGCATTTGTTCTGGAGGATTTTGACCTATTTCGAGCAATCGCTCAATCGCCACGATGACCGACCCTTCTGATCTCCGACCACAATTGCGATTACGATTATGACCATGAGTTCGTCATTCGCCTGCCGCGCCGTTGCGCCGTGAAGCCGGGTGCTTTGTCGTTCCTTCTTCATTCAACGCCAGTCCGGCTCGGACCATTCGTGCTTCGTCATTTTCTACCCTCTGACGCTCTGATCCTGTTCCCTGATCGTTGCTCATAGTCTCGTTGTCCTGTTGTCACGTAGTCTGGCCGTCTCCCTAGCTCCCTCAGCCACTCATCCGATCCCGATCAGCCTCGCACGCTCGCCATCCGGCAGCTGTCGGATCGCTCACTCTATTCGCTCCCTTCCAGCGTATCGGTTTTCCAAGGCCGTCCGCTTTTGCTAAGCGTTGGCGGCCGCGGGCGAGCGTGTGGGGGCGAGGGTTCGCCGGGTCGACAAATACCGCGGAAGAGCGACGTGCAGCGAAGAAATGCGCTGAACAAATACCTTCCGTCTCCGAGCCTTCTCGCGCTGTTGGAGGACTCGCATCTGGTTGCGAACATGAATCGCTCCGGCCACGAACGGGGCTCGGCCAATGGTGAAAACGGGTTCGCGTTGGTAAATCATCATGCGTATAGTTTATGGTATTTATAATAATATCGCAACCTCTGAGTTCTCCGGACCTCTCAGATCGCAAGAATTGTGAGCGGGTAGCCAACAACACCAATGGGTTATGCACAAACCCCGATTTTTCGTCCCGCCGGTGCAACAAAGTTAGCTCCTATATAGATATATCTGGAACCCCTTCGGGCTGATCAATTTCCATACACTTTGCCGGGTTTGCGACTCCCCATCCGTCGTCAAATTGCGCCGATGTCACTGCGCGCGCTGCGCGCCGTCTGCTAGCTAATGCCCGCCGCCTGGCTCTTCGTTCGCAGGCTTCTTCTTTTTGTTGGGCTGCGCGGCTTGCCCCTTGGCGTGAGTGCTT
>QHOX01000307.1:3300-3887 GCA_003219465.1 Verrucomicrobiota bacterium
CGCTTGCCTGGTCGGCACGCCCTGCGGCCGATGTGACACTATTTGCGGACGCTGCGTAGCGTGAGCAGTCGCCGCCGTGTTGGTCCGGTGGGTCCTCGCCGTGTGCGAAGCATGTGCCTCAGCCGACTGTGCCTTGCCGAAGGCGTTGTTTTGTGAGCCTTTTGTGCGGGTGGTCGCGTCGCCCTGTTTGTGGCCGAACGCGGAGTTCCCGTTAGCTGCTTCCTGGCCGGCTTTGCCTTTCGCCTTCCCGGCACCAGCCTGCGCTTCGTTGTTGCGATCGAGTGCCTTGATTGCGTCGGCTTTAGGCTTCCCGTGATTATTAGCAGCATGCAAAGCGGGATCCTTTTTCGCCGCCTCGACGCGTGATTGCTGTGCCGAGGTAGCCGGGATGTGCTCCGCCTTCGCTGCCGCTTGTTCCTGCGCGGTGGGCTTGGCTGTTGTGCCGCCCGGGCCGTTAAAGCTGGCGCGACTGCGGTTGTTGTTGACGACCTGTTTGTTGACGTAGGTGTTGTGAATCACACTTGTGTTCACCCGGGTCACGGCCGTGTTATAGCGGAACGTATTGCCGGCCCATTCGCCGCCGTAGT
>QHOX01000162.1:0-524 GCA_003219465.1 Verrucomicrobiota bacterium
AGAGAAAATGTGGTTCGCGCTGTTCTGGCTTCAGCCGCTGCGCGAATTTTGGCGACGGGAACTTGGCGACAAATATTTTATCAAGCTACAGGAAATGATTCCCTACTCCTGGCTGCTCGATCCAACTCCCCTGCCCCAGCACGCAGTCATTCCGCGATTGGAGATCCACGACTGGCGCGAGGCCGCGAAGTTCAGCCAAAAAGATCGCGATCTTCTCCTGAAAGTGAGCGGATTTTCGCCGCTCGGCTGGGGCAGCCGCGGGATGGCGCTGGGCAGCGACCTGTCGCACGCCGAATGGGAAAAAAGGATCGAGCACGCGCTGACGACGTTCGAATCGAGTCCCACAATCCTCCAGAAATTTCACAAAGGCGCTCTTTTTGAGCACCATTATTGGGGTCCGGACACAGGCGAGTTAAAAACAATGAAGGGCCGCGTCCGCCTTTGTCCCTACTATTTCGTCGAAGCCGATCGTGTGAGATTACGCGGCGCTCTGGCGACAATTGCTCCTGCCGACAAGAAATTTT
>QHOX01000162.1:534-89447 GCA_003219465.1 Verrucomicrobiota bacterium
ACTCAATGACCCTCCGCGTTACGAAGCAACCCGGGCCTTGGTACAAACGCACGCACCAGCGAAATGTGAAAACGAGCATTCTATTCTTTGCTCTCGGAGCATTCATCGCGGCAACAGAAGCATCTGAATTAAACCGTGAATCACTGTTTGATTCTGTCGAAGAGTTTGTAACCGCCGTGAAGGCATTCCAGCCAGCTGCCTCCAAAGGCGGGTTAGCCTCTCTTTTTACGATTCGTGAAATGGGCCACGAGAATCCTGGGAAACCAACCGCGGCGTCTGCTATTCAGTCGTGCGAGCCGATCTGGTCCGATGACAAGTCTGCTTTGCTATTCGCCACTGCTAACCCACCCACCGTCGGGACCTATTCGAATATCGGAGTTCTGTTTCTACTCGTTCACCAGCGCGACGGTTGGCGGATTGCCGACTTTTTGCGCTTTACGGCAACCGGAAAAGACTCAGCACTTTCCGCAAAACAAACAACCTTTGCGGGCGGTGGAGGTCAACTCAGCAGCGAGGGGTTTCATCCTGTCGTCACGGTTAACGAGCTTCAAGGCGGCCGCGGCTACTCATATGAGACATGTGCCTCCTACACGTTCGCCCGTTCGAAGCTTAAACGTTTGGAATTGGAATAGCCGCGACGCATTTATTATTTTTTTCGCAGCGAGGCGCAGTTTTGAGCGTGCAACTGCGTGCGCGCTACGTCAGAAAAGGCGCATTATGACAAAAAGCATTGGCATGCTGTTGCTCGCGATCTACCTGATTCTTGTTGGGATCACTACGCTCTTTCACGTTGGCATCGGAGGAATCGTGATGGGAGTTTTGGCGTTGTTGGCGGGCATTTTGATTTTAGTCGGCAAGTAGTTGACCGCCTTGAAACAGCGAAGAAGAAGACAACGGCGAACAGCGCCGTGGCTACAGATCCAGAACCGATTGCCTGTTCACAGTGCTCCGACGGCCGCAGAGATCAGCAAGACCACGATGCTAAGCGAAATGAAGATTTGGATCATGGCCAAGACCTTTGCCCAGCGCGCGAGTAGTGGCGCGTCCGTCGGCCCGAATGTCGAACTCTGCGTGAAGGCCACGAACAGATAATCGATAAAGCGCGGTCGCCAGCGCGCACACGCAAATTCCTCGCGCTCGTCGTGTGGGACTTGCATTTGTGGGAAAAGGAAACTGGTGCTGCCAAATTTTTTTAGTTTTTGCCGCAGAGTTGGTCCGCCGCCATCCAGGCGCCAGTACCAGAGCGCGAATACGATCACATTCGTCAGCCAAAGGAGTCCGCCTGACCGCAGCAACTGCAATGGAGATTCGCGATGCGTAGGCAGGAGGCGCACGAGCAAAATTACCGAGCCGATCAGCGCCACTGTTGTGATTCCATTAATGATGAATCCGAGAAGCCGATTGAGTGATTGTTTTCCTACCCGATGGCTCACCACGGTTGGCACGAGCAAAACGACAATCACAGTCGGCAACAACCAAATCGGGCCGACAACGACATTGCGCGGCAGCGCCAGGTAAATTGCGCCGATGGCAAGAACTGCGGCTATCACCTGTCCGCGCGGTTCTGGCCTGTCAATGTGCTGTGGCATTTATGTTTTTCCGCATAAACGAAATTCGCGATGGGATCAATACCTGCGCCGATCATCGGACCGTGAATTACGTCACGCTTGCTTTGTCTGAGTCGGTCAGCAAATGTGGTCTCCCTCGCTTTCGATCGAGGATACCACTCCAGAGCTAATAGCATGACAAAACGCATCTGCTACATCCATATTGGTCCGCACAAAACGGGCACTAGCTCGATCCAGTGGTTCCTGAAGGAAAACCGAGCAGAATTGCTCAAGTATGGCTATTTCGTGCCGGAAAGCGAGGCCAAGCACGGCGCGCACCACGCGCTCGGCCGGAAACTCTGCGGACAGGAACTGCGGGCTCACGAACAGTCGGCAGTCGCGAACTTTACCCGAGCACTCGACGAGACTCCGTCCGAAGCGGTTATTATCTCCTCGGAGGCCTTGGGAGATCTCTTCATACATCGGAACTATGCGACGGCATTCTTCACCCGCATCCGAGAGTTGAACCTCGAACCGAAGCTCGTCTTGTTCCCACGCAACCCGCCGCAACAGATTAACTCGCTGTACTCCTCAGTGGTCAGGAGGTTCTGCCGGTCTGAATCATTCGAGGCGTTCGTTCAAGAGGTCACTCAGCGCTGTGGCCTTAGATACTCGCCCTTAATCGAGTTGGCTAACGCCCACAATGCCGAACTGATTGCCCAACCCTTCACTAGAAAAACCATCACGCACGGTGTCGTGCCAGAGTTTCTCCAACTCTTCGGCCTGGACACGTCGCAGTTCCGAGATACCGATGTACGCCGTAACGAAGACGCCGGACCATTTACCGTTAGTGTGGCGCGCCCTGTATCGCGCTTAATCGGCCGCAACGGCAACCAGCTCAAGTGGCTGCAAACCGTGCAATGTACGACCAAACTTGCTACATATCTTGAGGAAAACCGATTGGCGGATGCCAGGTATTGCGGGCTGACTACCGCGCTGGCGCGACAAATCGAAAGAGAATTACGTCCAGATAGTGATGCGTTTGCGCAACGCGTCTGGGACAGGCCGTGGGCGGCGATTTTCGCCGCTGATATCGGCGAAGAATTTACACCTAACGACTTCGAGATGTGCCGACCGGACGAGTCCACCGAGCGCCGACTCCAGCAGGCTATTCGCGAAATGACGGTAATCGCGGAACAGGTGATGGCCGACCCGGCGCTTGCCGTCAAAGCTCCCTGGAACGACTTCCTGGGACGGGCTGGCTGGACTTGCGAGGGCCAATTAACAGAAACGCGATGATCGCGTTGCGACCGTTCTGCGGGCCCCTAATGTGACTCGCTTCGGAGAAACTTTATCGCGCCGTAGCGCCAGCAGAAGCATCAAATGCGAAAATTCCTGAATACTCTTGCGATCCTTGTCGGATTGATCGCAGCAAGCTCGGCGACTTGGATATTTGGTGGGCGCCAGCTCTCGTTGTTTATCGATGGGTACAAGACGATTGAAATCGCTTCCAGTCGAATAAACTCCATCGCCTATGAAGGCAGTGGCAAGGGCGGCACTCTCATCGTCAACGATTTCAGCTTGAGTCTGAATGACGTTAGCCCGGGATTGTCATTGAGTGTTGGCTCGACGAAAGACAATCAGCTTGCATTGGCGAGCGGCGGCAAAGTTTTCGCTTTCGGCCCGCTCACATCCACCTCCGAGAATGCCGGCGAGCGTCTCGCTACTATGTCGCCTGCAGGTGATCAGGCCTTGCTTGCGACGCGCCACAGCGTTCTCAGTTGGCCGACACAATTTGATCTCAATTTCATGACCGGTCATTCGCCATCTTGGAAACGAAATTCGGTGGAAGAAATCGTCCGGTGCGAAGCTGGAAATGCTTTGGCGTTACGAGCAAGTTTTTTATCCCGGCAACGGCTGGGCCAGCGGATTCATGACGCGGGAAGGTTCCACCGGTTTGGTGCGCATCGACATTAGGCAGTGAACGTGTTGCCTTTCGGGTGTGCGCGGACAGCACCGGTAGGGCGCGTCACTCCGTGCGCGCCGCTGCCCGTAGATCCAAACGGCGTGCAGAAGACTGCCCGCCCTACCAATTCGCTAAACATGTACGCTTTCGGGCTCGTTCCCTTGAGTATCGCGCGCTTCATTGCATCGTTTCCCCGTGCGACTTTCGCAAAAATTTCAAAAGCTCTTCACTCGAGATGCGGCGGAAAGCCTGTGGGAACACGCCCGCCGTTGGACCCATCCGGTAAGCTGTCGACGGATTCTGGGCACGATCGATATGGCTGAGTTGGTAAAGCTGCGCGAACAGTATCCGTACCGCCCAAACGCACGAAAGATCAATGCCTACGAGGACGCGGACTACTGGGTTGGCGTCAACGTGAAGCGCGTGCAGGACCTCTGGCTTGATCGCTCGCCGCCGCTCAACATCCTGGATCTTGGCTGCGGCCCCGGTTACTTCCTCCACCTCTGCCGGATGTTCGGCCACGAAGGCCTGGGGCTCGATCCTGACGACGAACCTTTCTTCCGCGGCACGACCAATCTTTTTGGCGTTAGCCGCGTCGTCGCGCGAATCAATGCACAAACGCCTTTGCCGGATCTGGGCAAAAAATTCGACCTGGTTACCGCTCATCGCGTTTGTTTCCATCGCGTCGCACGGGACAAAAACGGTGAATGGTTGGAATGGACAGAGGCTGATTGGAAATTTTTTATCAACGACGTCCGGACGAGATTTCTCAAACCTGACGGGCGGCTCCTCTTGGAATTCAATCGGCGAGCGGACGGCTCGTCATTTTTCACGTCAGGGCTGCGCGAATTTTTTGAATCGCAAGGCGCGCGGATCGTTCGTTGGAAAGCGCTGCTTGCAGCGGGCCCAAATCAGCGTCCGAGCTTCAAACTAGGCTAAATCGTAGCGACGCTGCGGTGCAATGCCAGTCGGGCTCGGACCGGTGGGACAGCGCAGCGCGCTGTCACTTTCCTTTTGGCCCGGCTCTGGTGACTGTCTTTACCAACGGCATCCCGAGCGCTGCGAAGTATCTGGGTCGTCGCGCATCGCCATGACCAGTAATTAAATTGGTCAAAGCATACGAGGTCGGTTCCTCTTAAGCTCGCGAACGCTAACGCTTTTGGTGATGCAGCGACGGGTCGACGACCGCTGCCATCACGGTCTCGTTAGGCAGTTGTTCCGCGCCGAGAAACTGGACGAGGCGCGAGACAATTGACTGCGGATCCCGCACCAGCGCGGGATAATCGATTTCGATGAATTTCATGTGCCGTGCGGTCCTTAGCCACCGCAGCGTTTCCTCGCGGTGCGCTGTGAGACCGCGCTGTAGTTGCTCGGGGTCGAGTTCGGCACCTTTCGTTCCTAGCCGGTTCACCATCTGGTGTTGTGAGGCAACAACCTCTTCGATTGGCCGGGTCATAAAAATGACCTTGTAATCATGTTGCAGAGGCATTCTCGGCAGCAGCATGGAGATGCATTTGATTGCGCGGCCTTTAACCGCTTCGTCATCGAGCAGCTCGGGTCTTTTCCCGATCTGCTTGATCGCTTCCCATTCATAATAGCCGCGCGGGTTATCTGCATCCGCGACGCGTTCTCCGTCGGTCATCAGCGGCATTCCACCAGCCTCGAGCAACTGCATCATGAGCGATGTGCCCGACCGCGGCAGGCCTGAGACAAGGACGAACGTCTTGCCGGACTTTGTTTCGTCCGCGGGCTTCGGATCGGGGCGTTCTTTAAGCAGAATCGCGAGTCGCTCGTCCCGTTTCGGAATCTCGGGAAGATCGAATAGTTTCTCGCGCTTCGAGTCCGCGCCCACGGAACGCCGGCCACGGCTGCGGGTCAGTCGAAAGACTTCGCTCCGATGGAACTCTGCTTTCTCGCGGTTGCCTCCCTCGCTCTTGTGGATGGTCGCGAGATATCGGTGGGCATTTATCATGTCCGGCTGGAAACGCAGCGCGGTTTCAAACGCCACGCTCGCGCGCGCGGTCTCACCGGAACGCGCCAGCGCGACACCGAGATTGAAATGCGCCAGCGGGAGGCGGTGCAGCAGACTCACTGCCCGTAACGCGCAATCCACCGTCTGCTGGTTGTCGCCGAGTCGGCGATAGACGGTTGACAACCCTTGAAAGGCGAGCGCGTTGTCCTCGTCTAGGGCGATTGCTTTTTCGTAAGCAATTTTCGCGTTCTGCCACTGGAGCAAACGGGCATAAGTGTCCCCGATCTGGATGTAAATTCCTGGCAGTTGCGAATTCATCGCTTCGGCTCTGAGGAGGGCTTGCAAAGCACCACCGAGATCGCCACGCGCGAGTTTGATTCTTGCCCATAACAGCGTCATCCCAGCCGTGCCCGGCTCCGCACCATCGGCGATAGCGAATAGCACACGTTCCGCCTGCGCCAGATAACCGCCCTGGTAATAACAAGCCGCCAGCTGTGTGAGAAACCGATCTTCCCAAGGTCGCCGCCTAACGATCTCTTGCAGTAGCGGCTGGGCCTGGTCGGGCCGATTTTTCCATAGATAGGTGCGCGCGACATTGTATTTCGCTTCGATCTCGGCCGACTCCGCCATCTTCTCCTTGTCGGCGCTCGGATCTTCGATGTAACCGAGGGCGGCGAACTGCTGCATCAATTCGTTAGCTTGTTCACGATCTATCTGCTGGCCCGCTACGTGCATCCCGCATTCACCGGAAAATTTTTCCCAGCTCGGGATCGTCTTCACGCTCGGCGGAACCTCGAACGCTTCAAGCAACGGCCGGCCGTCCATATCTTCGCCGATCGGAATGTCAAACAGGGTCAGGACGGTCGGCGCAATATCGATCAAGCTCGCGCCATAGATGCGTTCGTCCCGCTTGATGCCCGACCCCGCCATTACAAATATTCCATACTGCCGGTGCCAGACCGCCGGGCCGGCTGGCTCGCGGGGCACGCCGCGGGGACGTTGCGAGCCGGATTCGAAGCCGTGGTCGGAGCAAAGGATCACCGTCGCCTCCGGTCCGGCCAGCTCGAGCAAGCGTTCCAGCATCATGTCGTGAAAGCGGTACGCGCCCCTAACGACATCTTTGTAGAGCGCGAAATCCTCGTCTTTGATCCAGGGCAGCTTCGGCGGGTGATACGCCATGAAGGCGTGCGAGAAATGATCGATCCCATCGTAATAGACGGCGGTGAAATCCCACGGCTCGCCTTCCATCAGCGCGGTCGCTACCGCGTGGATGGATGCGTTATCGCTCAGGACTTTCGCAAATGAAATCAGCCGCTTGTCCTTTTGTTGATCGATCTTGGCCGCATCGGGAATGAAGGGCAGGATATGCGCCTCGGTCAGTTCGTTAGGGAAAACCTTGAACCGCGCAAGCTTCGGCCCGTTCTCGGGCGGATGGACTGTTCCTTTCGGAATGCTCCAGCCTTTCTCCGGATGGAACTTCACTCCGCCAAACGCATTCGTCACGACCGTGCCCTTGATTGGCTCCGCGGGATGACTCGCCCACCAACCAACGATGTTACTCTGCAGACCGCGTTGGGTGAGAATATTCCAAAGCGCTTTGCATTTGCGCGAAGCGCTGCTGCAGGGGCGCGCGCCACCGTTGATCGGGTCCGGCTCGATGAAGCCGTGGATGCCGTGCTTATCGGCAAATTTGCCGGTCGCGACAGAATTCCAGAGCATCGGCGAAAGAATTGGTTGGAGCGTCGCGAGATTGCCCATCACGCCGCGATTGATGAAGGTGTCGAGGGTCGGCATCAGACCTTCCTCGATCAGCGGAGTGATGTGCTCCCAATCGGCGGCGTCCCATCCGATCAAGAGAACTTTTCGCCGGTAAGCTTCAACCACAGAGAGACAACGCGGTAGAAAATTTCAGCGCCACACTCAAGTGTGGGGTAGACGATGAGGCAGACTCTCTTCGGCCTGCCCCTGGGAACGATGCCGTCCTTCACACTAAAACAGGCAGCCGGAAGCCTAGGTCTAACTTGCGATTCGCGACCGGCTCTTCCGCCAGGCCAGGAGCCCCACGGCCCCAACCGCAAGCCAGCCGAGAGAACCCTCTTCGGGTCCCTGTTCATCACTCATATCTTGGCCGTCTTCGCCGGCTCTGGGAATGCCCTGGCCCGCTCTGATCCGTTCGCCGGGGTCGGCATAAGCGTAGTCGATCAGCTTGAAGGCATTGTTCCTGTCGCACCCAGCCATTCTGACCCGTGCCCACCCGTATTGAGTGCCCGCGCCGCTATTGAACCCAAAACCGATAAAGCCGATGCCGGGATCCGTCCACGCGCCAATGCAATCAAACGCCATAAAGGCGTAGTAAAAACTCCTCCCAAAGAAAACGGGCGATATCGTCTGGCCGCGATGCAATTTTGAAGCAAAAGTTTGCTCAACGTAGCGGAATATCCTGTCACCCGCCGAAGCAATTCCAACGATTCTGACCTCGGCAGCACCGTAGGAATTATGACTCAGCGTAAAGTAATCACCGGGCTGATCCAACTTGAACGTCTTGATCTTATGCACGTTCGGAGGGAATACCTCGTTCACAAGGCCCGAATAGTGAATGGCAGCTTCCAACGAGTTACTGCCGGCTAGTGCCGTGGCGGCGCCTGCGGTCGCGTACGCGACCCAGCGGGAATGCGAAACTTTCGTGGTTTGGCGGCGGGATTGGCGTGTCTTCATATTGATTACCTCAAGTTGTGCGAGCGAACCCTGAACGTTCGCGGTTTTCCCGTGCGGAAAGAGGGTCAGGTGGAGCTCCCGGCCTAGACGCCCAACGGACTTAGCGCAGGGACAGAATAGGCAAGCACGCCTGACTTTGCATAGTGATGCGTCGCCTAATTTTCGTGTAGGGCTTCGCCTTATATCGGTTAATCGTTTTGTTGCGCTTCACGACAGCATAAAGCCCCAGCCGAATTACGACCGGGCTTTCCTCACACCCGGGCTATGGGCACCGGTTAGCGATTAGTCAGGACCGTTTGCGGCGCTGCCTTGCTCAGTTCAAGGTGTGCGCTCACTTTCTGAAGACCTGTAGTAAGCGCTTCAATTTGCTTCTGCTGGTGTGCCGCGATTGCTTGGAAGTCCATCTCCTGCTGTGCCACCGTAGATTTCAGTTCAGTGATCGTCGCCTGCTGTTCTTCCACCTTGCGGTGCTCTTTGAGAAATTCGTTGAGCAACATTGCGTTCACCGCTTCATAGCGCACGCTGTACGGTCTTCCTTGATCGTCACGGGCCACGAGATCAGGATTTACCTTTTCTACTTCCTCTGCCACAAGACCGAATTGTGCAATGCCGGCAGGATCAAGCTCCTTCTTGTAGCGGAACGTGACCGGCTTAAGATCTTCTCCTTGTAACGATCGGAGGAAAGGACCGTGCCGAGGTGACCGTCGGAATCGATTATCACTCCTACGCCTTCCGCGACTATGGCCCCACTGATGCCGGCCATGTAGGTGGCGCTTTGCGTTGCAGGATCGCCGATCCGGATCGTGCCCGAGTCGTGATCCCTACCGTGGTTACCAATCATGATGTTGTTATTAGCACCGCCCTTACATCTATAACCGGCTTGACGACCTAATGCGATGTTGTTGTTGCCAGTGTAGTTACCGCCGAGCGCACTATGTCCGACGGCGGTGTTGTCGGAGCCGGTCGCGTTGACGACGAGCGCATGAACACCGATGGCCGTGTTGTTATTGCCGTTGCTGTTGTAAAGGAGTGCTCCAAAACCGGTGGCCGTGTTGGAGCTGCCGTTGAAGTTGAACCCCCCGAGTGCACCAGCACCGGTGGCCGTGTTGAAGCTGCCGGTTGTGTTGTTGATGAGCGCATTGAAACCGACTGCCGTGTTCCATGCGCCGAGATTGTTCAAGAGCGCGTCTTCACCGAGGAACGTATTGCTGACGTCGCTGCCGCGGCCTTCTTGACAGACCGCTCGCGCTTGCGGCGAAAGCGCAAAGCAGGCGAGCGCGAACAGCGCGAACGCGGCATAACTAATATTCGTTGTTGTTTTCATCGGTTTATTTCTTTTGGTTACTGATTATTTGCAATGGTTTCCATTACAGGTTTGCTGGTTTCGAGCTGTGCGGTCACTTTCTGTAGTCCCTCGGTAAGCGCTGCAACTTGTTGCTTCAGTTCTTCAACGGTGCGGTGCTCCTCCAAAAACGCTTTATGCTCTTTGAGAAATTCGTTAAGCAACATTGCGTTCACCGCTTCATAGCGCACGCTGTACGGTCTTCCTTGATCGTCACGGGCCACGAGATCAGGATTTACCTTTTCTACTTCCTCTGCCACAAGACCGAATTGTGCAATGCCGGCAGGATCAAGCTCCTTCTTGTAGCGGAACGTGACCGGCTTAAGCGCCAAAATCGCTTCGCTCGCTTTGTCCATCGGTCGCACATCATCTTTGAATCTCTCTGAGGAAACGATCGTGCCGAGATGGCCATTGCTATCGATGATGACACCCACTCCGCCCGCAATGGTCGACCCACTGATTCCGGCAATAAAGGTGTGCTTCTGAGTTCCAACGGTACCGATGCGGATGTGGTTAGACTCGTCTCCCAACGCAGAGTTACCGATGTCGATATTGTTGTCGCCCTTAACAATCGATGAACCAGCTGAAGCCCCCAATGCGATATTGTTGTGACCCATGACGTTGCTAAAGAGTGCATTAACCCCTATCGCCGTGTTGTTGTTGCCACCTGTGTTGTAAGTAAGCGCAGTAGTACCGCACGCTGTATTGTTGCTGCCCGTTGTGTTGTAACCAAGCGCAGCAGCACCGCTCGCTGTATTGGAGCTGCCCGTTGTGTTCGCCTCAAGCGCATCGGTACCGGTGGCAGTGTTGTAAGCGCCGGTTGTGTTGTCGAGGAGGGCAGCAGCGCCGATTGCGGTATTTTGGTAGCCGGCGGTATTGCTTGAGAGTGCGCCGTCGCCGGTGCCCGTATTGAGGACACCGTTAAGGTTGTTAGAGAGCACATCCCTGCCGATGGCCGTATTGTTGGCGCCCGGGAACGTTGTAGCCAAAGCGTCTTCGCCTAGGAACGTGTTGCCGCTGCCTGGGTCGCCGCAACCGTTTTCGCAAACAGCGCAGACTTGCGGTGAAAGCGCAAACCAGGCGAGCGTCAGTGCGATGAGAACTGGCAGAATTGTTGTGTTTTTGGACTGAGTCAGCGGATTCATGGTTCTTCCTCTCTTCTTCCCCGCTGAGTTGATTTTCTGCGGTTGAGGGGTCCGAAAGAGGCGACGAATCTAGCGGGGGAAGTCCTCCGCCTGATTCAGATCCGTTTAGCGAGGCGGATTTTGAAAAAATCTCACCTACTCGTCAAGAAGAAATGTCAGGCGTCGCCCAATTTGCGTAAGCTATGCAAAATGTGCACGTGTTAGCGTTCAGTCTGGGCCGTTTGCACTGCGGCTTGTTCAGTTTACCGGGCCGTCACCGTCTGACGGGTCATGCCGCTGGCTTCTTCTTCGGGATCACGATGGCGTCCGGCTCTTGGTTTTTGGCTTCTCTCAGTTGCTCACGCTTCGCAAAAGCCGGCTCTATGATGTATTTTTTGAGGTTCTCACCGTCCAACAGGTCTTCCTTCGATTCATATTTGCGGGTAGGCAATACCCAGTGAAAAGAGTTCTGCGAATCAACAAGCATCGCAAAGGGACGCGGGTCTACACTGATATCAATGATGGGAATGTAGGGGATTTTGAACTGCTTGACCGTAGCCTCTAAT
Organism: Verrucomicrobiota bacterium; assembly: GCA_003219465.1. Classification (GTDB taxonomy): domain Bacteria; phylum Verrucomicrobiota; class Verrucomicrobiia; order Chthoniobacterales; family UBA10450; genus Udaeobacter. The sequence continues at coordinate 11,767 of QHOX01000162.1, forward strand.
TCTAAAGGGGTTGATTTTGGACTGGTCAAATCCGCAATGACAAACATGCTCATTCCCGCCAGTGTCTGTACCGTCTCGGTATAGTCCTTATCGGTGGGGCGATCAAAATCAAACACTATAGGCAACAGATCGAACTGCCGCAGGCCCTCCCTTAACCCGTCGAGCACGGACCTGCGTTGAGGATCAGAGAACCTTCCAAGAATCAGTACGCCCTTCGATGTGATTGTGTTGATCACATTCCGAATTTTGGTATTGTTCAATATCAGGTAAATGAACTGGCCGACTTCCAGGTCATCTACGGTGACGACAGGTTCACCCTCCTTTGTGATGACTAAGTTATGTTGGACAGTGCCCACCAAGGTCACGTTCCAGGCAGAAGCTCCGTAAGTACGACAGCCGGTAATCGTGGCACTGGTGAAGTCGGTTTCCACCAAACCGGTACGGCTCAAATCGGCGTCGGTTAGATCAGCACTGGTTAGGTTGGCACCCCGTAGGTCGACATCGGCTAGGATGGCGCCGCGCAGCTTAGCCTTGCTCAGGTTGGCACGGAGCAGGTTGGCATCGCTCAGGCTGGCATCGTTCAGATTGGCACCGCTCAGGTTGGCACCGCTCAGGTTGGCACCGCTCAGGTAGGCACCGCTCAGGTCGGCACCGATCAGCTTGGCATCGCTCAGGTTGGCACCGATCGGGTTGGCACGGCTCAGGTTGGCACCGCTCAGGTCGGCACCGCTCAGGTCGGCATCGCTGAGATTGGCATTGCTCAGGTTGGCATCGCCCAGGTTGGCACGGCGCAGGTTGGCACCGCTCAGGTTAACACGGCTCAGGTTGGCACCGCTCAGGTTGGCACGGCTCAGGTCGGCACGGCTGAGGTTAGCATCGCTCAGGCTGGTACCGTTCAGGTTGGCACGGCTCAGGTTGGCACTGCTCAGGTAGGCGCCGTTCAGGTTGGCACCGCTCAGGTTGGCATCGCTGAAGTTGGCATCGCTGAGGTTGGCACGGCTCAGGTTGGCATCGCTCAGGCTGGTACCGCTCAGGTCGGCACGGCTCAGGTTGGTACCGCTCAGGTTGGCATTAAACAGCTCGGCACCGCCCAAGTCCGGCCTAGTAGCATTCTCTAATCGCCACTTATTCCACTGCTCTACACCCTGCTTGAGTATTTTGAGATGTTCTTCATTTGCCATGGCCTCAAGCTCCTCTCATTAAAATACGGCACACTGATACTTGTTTCAAAATGGGCCAATCCTTTGACTTTCAAGATCGGGCGCTTACTGCGGGATTGATGGTTTATTAATCCACACGGTTTCCACAAAAACAGGATTCCCAGGTCGTGCACAGCTAGTGTCACAGCACCCAAATGTCGAAGAATGCACAACGGTAGCGGCCCCGGTAGCCCGACGCGTCCATATCTGGTAGCCATAGGCAAAGCACCCTCCATTATCATCGTCGGTGACGGTACAGGTAAGGTTGTTAGCACCCTGGACCAGCCTTGAGGTGAGATCAAAGGTTCCTGTCTCCCCAAAATTTAACGTCAGGACTACCGTGCCATTCAACGTGCACGTCATATGGTCATCTACACCTGTGACGGTGATACCAACGTGACTCGCTCCAAGTTGAACGGTGGTTTCGGCGCGAAGATCGTGTGTGGTGATGGTGGACAGCAACGCACCTGTAGCGACTAACAGAATAAGCTTCGTATACATAATTCCTTTCTTTTTTCCGCTACGTTGATTCTGCGATTCGCGGGTCCGGAAGGGGCGAAGAACCTAGCGGGGGAAGTCCTCCGCCTGATTCAGATCCGTTTAGCGAGGCCGATTTTGAAAAAATCTCATCTGCTCGTCAAGAAGAAATGTCAGGCATCGCTAAATTTGCATATAGGGCTCGTCTGACTCGGGTAATCGTTTTGTTGCGCTTCACGGCGAGCAGGATAAAGCCCCGCCCGAATTACGACCGGGGGCCTCCGTTGATAGCCCGAGACATGAGCATCAGTTAGCGATTTGAGCATGGCTCGCTTGGCAGCGTCAGAGGGAAACTGGAAGCTGCGTGATCCACGCATCGAGGTTTATGGTACAAATACTACGTTGCGAGTGTGATCCCCTCGTGGGCTACTTCTCCGTTGGCGTGCCTCGAAAGCAACGCGGAATATATGGAAAACCTTCCGTGATGAAACAGCAGTAGATTATCTGGTTCAAATCAGGGGAGTAGCAGACCTTGCCGTTGCATTGGTCGAGGTGGTCGTCTCCCGTGCCTATCGTGTACTCGTAGTCGTTGACAAAAGTACCGAGAGGGAACTTCGTATCATCGGGCTCCCCCCACTCGCTGCGTAGCGAGCCTTCCTTAATTTCCACCCGGACTTCATGGTGATCAGCTCACCGCCTTGCTTGAGTTGACCGTACTTCCAATAGACAGGAAATCCGTCAAACGCCCAACCCACGAGAGTCATTCGTTTAGGAAGGCATGGCTCTTGGACTTGAGCGATCGCGGCGGCAGTCTGGGTCGTAAGCTTGTGATAGTGGTAGAGCCCGCCCTTCTGGGTGTGCGCGATGTGATTGTCCATGTCGAGCTGGGCCTCTTCGCAGCACATCCACCAAGGGCGGATGTTGCCCCCTGCGTTTAGTTGCCATCTCACTTTCTGGGGGGCAATCTGCTGCGGTTCCAACCGCGAAGTTGTCGATGCAATCGACGTTCTTTGCGCCGCCGCAGGCTTTCGATGCCGTTTGCGTCCAGATGGCGACATCCTCGGGATCGAACGGTACGCCATTGAGGGCGACCCCGAAGCGCTGTGGTCGTGTCGAGAATGGCTCCGGACATACCGTGACGGGGGTCGTGGTAGCCGCCTCACTGGGGTTGAGAGGTATTCTGAAGTGGTACTCATGCGTGGCGATTGGGTCGTGATAGGACGTATCAACGCAATGATTGGGAATCCCATTGGAGTCGATATGACGGTAGGCGTTGTCCGTCCAAATACTGCGCACGGACTCCAGCGTATTGCCTTTCCCCTCCTTCAACCAGATCTCGCCCTCGGGGCACTTGATGCTGGGGCCGATATGCATGCCGAGACACGGGACTGGCTCGAGCTCTTGGGGGGCGGTCCTTGGGGGCCGCGAGAATGATCGTTGGCAAAAATCCAAAGCAAGCAAGCACAATAGTGACGAGAACTGTCAGGATTGTTTGTTTAAGATGAATCAACGAATTCATTGGTTCTTCCTTTCTTTTCCCCCGCTACATTGATTCTGCGATTCGCGGGTCCGGAAGGGGCGAAGAACCTAGCGGGGAAATGTCCTCCGCCTGATTCAGATCCGTCTAGCGCCGTCGAGTTTGGAAAAAATTTTGCCGGTTTGTCAAGCGAGGAAACTTATGGAGTGGTAGGGACGCCACACACTGCGGCGTCCGGACAGCGCAGCGCGCTGTCCCCACCCTCACAATTTCCAATCTGAGCAATCCCAGCCCAGCATCTGTTCAACCTCCGCGATGTCTTCTGCGAACAGGTGGTAAAGGAAAACGCGTTCCTCCCAGTTCATCCCCCGTTCGTATGGCACGATGTTTCTGTCTTTGTTGCGCACCGACCGCAGAGGTTTGCAGCCAAGGAATGAGAGAATCGAGGTGAGGGTTTCGCGCCGCTTTGCTTTGAAGTTTTCGAACTTTACCGCCTTTACGTGCTCACGCGGAAAAAATTTGAAGAGGCGCTCGAGTTGGCGTCCGTAAAAACCACGATCGATGTAGGCAAAACGCCGGGCATCAACGGGAGGCGCACCGCTGATGCGCGTTTGCTCTTCGCGCACGGCGTCGAAAAAATCCAGCGGTTCCCGGCCTTTGAACCGTTGCATGTTCCAATGCGCAAACGCGCGCTCGATCGGGTTACGCAGAATGATCAATAATTTGATTTTCGGATTGTAATTCCAGATCCGTTCCGCCGCCGGCTCGTGATAAAGATAACTGGGTGTGCAATCGCCAGCGATCATTGACTGAGTAAGGGGCCGATAGTGTTTGTGCAGTTGCTCGTAATCGGGCTCGGAAACGAACAGCGCATCGTTATCGAAGAAATGGATTTCCTGCTTATCGCCCATGCAGATATCGGGATGTCTGCTCAGGAAGTAGTGCAGCGCTGTCGTGCCGGATTTTTGCGCGCCGGCCAGAATGAAGTCGAGCCGGTCAATTTTGCGGCGCTTGCTTCGAAACATTGGGGAAATGTACATCGCGAAGCCTGTAGGGGAAGCTGACAGCTTCTCCTGCAAACTGGCCTCGAAACGAAGCACGTAGTTGTGGCCTTTGTGCGTGCCCTCTATCATTCGCGCATGTACAAGTGGTTTTGCCTGCAGTTTCGCTGTTCAGTTTTTCTCTTTGTTGTCGGAATAACTACCTCGGCATTAGCCGATGAAGGCATGTGGCTCTTCAACGCGCCGCCGCTGAAACAGCTCAAGGAAAAATATCAGTTCGAACCGTCGCCGCAGTGGCTCGAGCATCTGCAAAAATCCAGTGTCCGATTCAATTCAGGCGGGAGCGGTTCATTCGTTTCGGCAAATGGGCTCGTGATCACAAATCACCACGTCGGGGCGGACACATTGCAGAAGATGGGCGACGCCCAACACAATTATCTGCGGGACGGTTTCTACGCGAAAACGCAGGCCGATGAGATCAAATCCACAGATCTGGAGCTGAATGTGCTGATGTCGATCGAAGATGTGACGGCGCGCGTCACGAGCGCGGTAAAACCAGGCATGACGAGCGATCAGGCTTCCAGCGCGCGCAACGCTGCCATCGCTGCGATTGAAAAGGAAAGCAAAGAGAAAACCGGGCTCCGATCGGACGTGGTCACGCTGTATCAAGGTGGCGCATACCATCTTTACCGATACAAACGCTACGATGATGTGCGCCTGGTCTTCGCGCCGGAGCAGCAAATGGCTTTTTTCGGCGGTGACCCCGACAATTTCGAGTATCCCCGTTACGATCTCGATATCTGTCTTTTCCGCGTTTATGAAAATGGCCAGCCGGCAAAGATCGAGCACTTTCTCAAATTCAATTCCAACGGCCCAAACGATGGTGAGCTGACTTTTGTCAGTGGGAGCCCGGGGAAAACAGATCGGCAACTCACCTTGGATGAGATGGCCGACACGCGCGATCGATATCTGCCGTACGTGCTGAATATGTTTTACCGGCGCGAAGTGCTGGAGTCCGCGTACAGCGCACGCTCATTCGAGAACGCACGGAAGGCGCGCGAAGATCTGTTCGGTGATCAAAACAATCGGAAACGTTATGACGGTTATCTGGCCGGACTGCTTGATCCGCAAATCTGGTCGGCGCTGCAAGCGCGGGAGAAAAAGCTGCGCGACGCAATTGCACGCGATTCGAAATTCAAATCCACACTTTCTGCTTACGACGGGATCAAACGCGCCCAGGCTGAGATCGCGAAGAATGCGCCCGTGTACAATTACCTCGAGCAAGAGAGGCCAGTTACGGTTGGTTACCGCGGACCGCGAGCGCTTTCCGGAAATCTTTTCAAATATGCGCGCCTGCTACTCCGGGCTGCGGACGAGCGCACAAAGCCGAACGGCGAAAGAATCCCTACTTTTCGCGACAGCGCGCGCGAGTCATTGGAACTGGATCTCTTTTCCACAGAACCGATTTACGACGACTATGAAATTTTGCGACTCACTAACTCGCTCACGGATTTCGCCTCGCAATTCGGGGCAGAAAATCCGATGGTGCAGAAGGTGCTCGCCGGAAAATCACCGCACGCGCGCGCGGTGGAACTTGTGACCGGCACGAAACTCAAGGACGTGTCGGTGCGCAAAGATCTCTACATTAAAGACGTCGCTGCGTTGCAGGCCGCGCACGATCCGATGATCGATCTCGCCCGCATGATCGATGGGCCGGCGAGACAAGCACGAAAAATTTACGACGCGCAGGATGAAATCAAAAAACAGGCCTATGCGGAAATTGCAAAGGCGCGGTTTGCGATGGAGGGCGCGAGCACTTACCCGGATGCGACTTTCACGCTACGGCTCTCTTACGGAACAGTACGAGGATATGAGCAGGATGGAAAACAGGTTCCCGCGTTCACCGATTTTGCCGGTTTGTATCAGCGCGCCTCCGAGCACGACAACCAGCCGCCATTCAATCTGCCACAGCGTTGGATCGACAAGAAAGCGAATCTAAATCTCTCAACGAAATTCAATTTCGTCTCGGATGCCGATATTATTGGCGGCAACAGCGGCAGTCCGGTGGTGAACAAGGCGAACGAATTCGTCGGCATCATTTTCGACGGCAACATTCAATCGCTGGTGCTCGATTGCATTTACACAGACACGCAAGCCCGTGCCGTGTCTGTCGATTCTGCCGCAATCATCGAAGCACTGCGCAAAGTTTACGACGCAGGCGCGCTGGCAGATGAGTTGGAAGGTCGGAAATAACGCCGAGCGTGAACCATGAGCACTGAAGAAAATAGAAAGCTATTACTCAGCGTCTTCGATGCGATCGAACAACGCGACGATCAGCGATTCTCGGAACTCTTACATTCGGATTTCGAAATTCACTGGCCCGAGTCACTTCCGTTCGGCAAAAGCAAAGCTAGAACTTGGAGCGACACGTGGAACCCACTTCAGGCAACCAAGAGAGAGAGGAGAATGGATGCGCGCGTTGTGGCTGCTAATGAGGACGAAGTAGTCGTTCTTTGGCGACAGCGCGGATCAAGCCCAGAAGGGCAACAGTTTGATGGAGAGGTTCTGGGTCTTTATCAAGTCCGCGATGGGAAGCTCGCACGCGCACAAATGTTTTATTTTGATACCGTCGCGGTAGCCAGTTTCTTGAACAAGGCGATGACGCAATCCGAAAAATGAAGTCCAATCTGTGCTAAGACCGGGGCCAACGCAGTGCGCTCTCAGTTACTCAGTTCAGAGTTCTTTCAGCAGCTTCTTCCAGCGCGCCCAAGCTTCGTCGCGAGCTTTTCGGTCAGCTTCGCGAAAATTTGGGTTAGCCGGATCACCTGAGCGCATAAAGCCGTGACCAGCGCCTTTGTAGATCACCGGCTCATATTTTTTGCCAGCGGCTTTCATTAGCTCTTCCGCTTTTGGAATAGTTGCGTTCACGCGCTCATCGTTCTCGCCGTAAAAACCGTAAACAGGACACGCAATATTTTTCACCTTGTCAGCGGACTCTGGCGGAGCCCCGTAAAACGAATAGGCTGCGTTCAATTTTGGGTTTTCGTTCGCGTAGGTAAACGCCCACCCCCCGCCGCGGCAAAATCCACAAACAGCCAGAGTGCCGTTGCATGCCGGGATTTTCAGGGCGTAATCTGCCGTCGCGTCCAGAACCGATTTTACCTGCTCGTCGGTCACCGCAGAGATCGCTTTGCGCGCTCCGTCAGCATCTTCAAACTTTTCGCCATTGAGAAAATCGGGCGCAATGGCGATAACGCCATTCTCAGCCAACTGATCACACATGCTGCGAAGCCAATCGGTCAGGCCAAAGATTTCCTGAACGACCAGAATAGCTGGCGCTTTGTCCTTGCGCTCCGGATAGACAACGAACGCCTTGATGGTGCGCTCGCCCGATTTGATATCGACCCATTCGCCATGACGCGGCGAGTTATTCAGGCGGTCCTTGCCGAAATCCTTGTATTCTTGGGCCGGCAGCGATTGTGCGAGGCAACCAACGGCAAGTACTAACAGAAAGCGCTTCATTTGATGGAATGAGATTCGATGTTCGGTGTCGGCTAGGCCGTTGAAGGTGTTACCGCCGTCGATTTTCGGCAGAAAATTCCGTCAACACTCCAGCGGCCGGGGCCATAGAACACAACGAACAAGAAGAACCAGCAATAAAAAACGGCTAGTTCGCCCTTGTTGGCAATTGGGAAAAAGCTGCGCGGCGCGTGAACCATGAAATAGGCCACCGCCATCGTGCCGCTCGAGATGAATGCAGCGAGCCGCGTAGCCAAAGGCAATCAAAAATCCGCCGACGAGACAAATCCAACCGCAAAGCTGAAGCAGCGGTGCATTGGAGCCCGGCATCCCGCCAAACATGCCGAAGAGTAACTGGCCGCCGTGGCTGGCGAAATTCAAGCCAACGATCAGACGCATGATGCAATAAACCGGGTCAGTAAACCGATTGAGAGAGTTCATGGCCGTTCAGGCTGAACGATTTCGAGCCCGCATGTCAAGCTTGTAGCAGCATTAGCAGGTGGAACGCGTTGTCCTCAACGCGTTGGCAAGGAATGCGGCTTCGCCGACTCCTCTTGCCATCGTCTTCGGAGAAGCCGATCCACCTATGCTGCTTTTCTGCTGGAGTGTGTTTTTCTTCCGCGCGATTTGCCTTTCGCTTTTCGTTTTCCGCCGGTCTCCTCCAGGCTTTTCTGCAAAACGGAAACCAGATCGATTACCTTCGTCGGTTTCGGTGCTTTCCGAGGCTTCTCTTCAATTTCTTTTCCGCCGGCTTCCACTTTTTCTTCGATCACTTCCATCAGCGCTTCGCGGTAATCGTCCTTGTATTTTTCAGGCTGCCATTTCGACGTCATGCTGCCGATAAGTGATTTGGCCATGTTCATTTCCCGTTTGCCGGCTTCCATTCTCCTGGGGACATGAAGCTTCTCAGGGTCCGCGAGTTCATCGGCGAAGTGCATCAGCTCTAAGACAAGTGCCCCGTCCTCCGGCTTAACTTCCGCCAGATATTGGCGCGTTTTGATGACGACCTTGGCGATGCCGACCTTGTGAGTCTCCTTTAACGCATCCCGCAGAAGCGCGTACGCTTTGTCTCCGCCTTTCTGCGGCTCCAGATAGTAGGGTTTATAGAAGTACATCGGATCAATCTCTTCCTGATCGACGAAGTCCTGGATGTCGACAGTCTGAGTGGCTTCGAGATCAACCCGCTGAAAATCTTCATCCCTGAGGACGACGTATTTGGCCTTCCCGTACTCGTAACCCTTGACGATCTGGTCCCACGGAACTTCACTGCCGTCCTTCTCGGCAACGCGTTTGTAATTCACGGGACTGAGATCGCTCTTGCGCAGCAGACGAAACTTCAGCTCCTCCCGCCGCGTAGCGGGATAGAGAGCAATCGGGATATTAACAAGCCCGAAGCTGATGCTGCCCTTCCAGATTGCGCGTGCCATACAAAACTAATTCGTGTCGCTAAAACGAAATGCGCGGGTAATAAAGCCGCTGTAGCGTCAGCTGTCCTCAGCGGATCTGGCACGCCCGAATGCGCGAACCTTCTCTGCGCTGAGGACAGCGCACGCTACAGCAATGTGGTGCGGTCAGGCAGCCAGCTCGAGGTCGCGGCGCGAGATGCCGCGCAACTCAAAAAGCCGAATCAATGTTTCTTCGATCAAGTTGTTCGGACAAGATGCGCCGGCGGTGATGCCAATTGCAGCGGGCCCGTTCGGCAACCAAAAGTGTGAGACTACTTCGCGTTTTTCGTGCAAGTTGTAATGCTTGATTTCCGTTGCGGAAACGAGCCGCGAAGCGTTCAGAACGAAATAAGTCGGAAGCTTTTCTTCGCCCATCTCCGCGAGATGCGATGTGTTCGAGCTGTTGTAGCCGCCAACGACCAGCAGCAGGTGCATGGGAACGTTCAGTAATTCGCGCAACGCATCCTGCCGCTCCTGTGTTGCGCCGCAGATCGTATCGAAGAAACGGAAGTTTTGCTGCGCAAGCTCCTGTCCGTCGCGATCAATCACCGCCTGGCGAATTCGCCGTTGTACTTCCTCAGTCTCGCCGCGCAACATCGTCGTTTGATTCGCTACGCCCACGGTTTGCAGGTGCACGTCGGGATCAAACCCAGGCGAATGTGCGCCCTTGAATTTCTCGAGGAACGCCTGCTTGTCGCCCCCGTGTCGGATGTAATCGCAAACGTAATCGGTGTCTGCGAGAGTGAGGACGACGACGTAATGTCCGCTGCCGTCACCAAGCGCACGGGAGCTGGTGGCTTTGGTCTCTTCATGCTCAGCCTTGCCATGAATAATCGACGTCACCGATTCGCTCGCGTATTTCCGCACCCGTTTCCAAACGCTCATCACGTCGCCGCACGTGGTGTCGACAATCTGGCAGCCACGGTCCTTAATCTGTTGCTGGATCGACAGTTCAGTTCCGAAGGCTGGCACGATGACGACATCGTCCGGGCCGAGATCGGTAATGTCGGCCTCCTTGTTTTTGCCAGTGAGATTCTTGATGCCTAACGAGGCGATCTGATGATTAACCTCCGGGTTATGAATGATTTCTCCCACAATGAACAGCCGGCGATCTTTGAAAACCTTGCGAGCAGCATAGGCCAGATCGATCGCGCGCTCCACGCCGTAACAGAAGCCAAACTGCTTGGCCAGGCGCACAGTGGTGTCTCCAACCGAAATGATTCCGCCGGCGCGCCGGATTTTTTCGATGATGTCGCTGCGATAGTGCGACTCGACCTGTTGCTGCACCGCCGCCATTACGTCGGGAGTACGCAAGTTCACTTTCTGGCGCGCAGTCGTGCCGCTCGAAATCAGGTTCGTGCTCATGTTTGGATTGTCATTCTGATCGCAGCGAAGAATCTCGGATCTTTCGCTGGACACCATCGACTCAGAGATGTTTCGCGTCGCCAACATGCCACAGTCGAGCGGTGGCGGCAACGCGCCGCGGCCCGCTATTGCAGCAGCGGCCCGCTCGGCTTTTCGAACGCCGCTTCCGTAACCATAATATGTGGGTCCGGATCAGGCGTGCGCGAGTCATCCACGCGCTGCACCTTCGGGCCAATCGTGGCATCTTCCGGTTGCGTTGTAGCGATGTTTACCGGAGTGCCGATCCGGACCAGCGCGAAAAATTTCGGCGCAGCTTCGCCGTGCAAACGGATACACCCATGAGTGCGCGGATAGGGATGAACAAAGCCCTGATGAAAACCGTACGCTGGAGCAAACTCGCACCAGTACCCCATCGGGTAGCCGACGTAACGACCAGGTCCGCCGCCGGTGGAAGGAACGATGCGATCGCCTTGCACGCTGAACCCGTACGACCCCGAACGCTTATGCTCCTGTTTGGAATAAATTGTGAAATTGCCTTTCGGTGTCGGCTTGGCCGCGGTGCCAACCGAAATCGCGGCCGCCATCAAACAGCGGTCGCCTTCCATCACATAGACGTTCTGTTTGGACAGCGAAACGCGCACGCGCACAGCCGAAGGATCATTCGGCTTATACGCAGTCACGTGATAGGGGCCACCGCCAGCGACTTTTCCTGTCGCACAACCGCCAAGCAACAAGGCGAGACTTGCGCCGACCGCTACTAAAATGAATCGAAAACTTTGTCGCATACGCGGATACTGGATAAGATTGGGCGGCGTTTTGTCAACCTTCCGGCTGCTGACCTAGGTCAAAAGCTTTTTCTGGAAAAACACCGCAAACACGTGCAGATCACACAATGAAGATCGCCAGGAACGCCACTTCGATTGCCAGGCTTTCGTGTACATTTCGACCGAGATGATCGCGCAATTCTTCGAGTAAACGGATCCGCCTCAAGATTTCGGCCGTGCTGAACCGGCTTGCGAGCGCGGCCGTTTCCTGTTTTGCGGCTGGCAAGTCCCTTTGTGCAACACCGTTGTTCGCGCGGAGAACGTCGGTCCACCAGGCAAACAACCTTTCGACCAGTGCGGCGCGGCGTTGCAGGTAAAGGCTTTCCGTCAGCGCCTTGTAGTATTCCTCTCGTTCTTCAAGCCAGGCACCGTCGGTTGCATCCTTGTAACGCGTTTGTTCCCGTTTTAACGCATCATCAGTTTCGCGCTTCACTTCCTCACGTACCATTCGGAGCAGTTGTTGAAATTCCTGAGCAAGTCGATAGGCGAACTGAATGGTCCAGGCCGTGTGGCGCGATGCTTGTTGCAGCAATTTCACAAGCTTCTCTTCCTCCTTCCTGCTCCGAACCTCGCCGTCTGACGCAAGTGGAATGGCGATGCACCGCGAGAGAATTGTTTCCGGCAGGGCCTCGGGCAGTGTGCTGAGGAGAAGCAACAGCGAATCCCTTGGCGGTTCCTCCAATGTTTTGAGAAATGCGTTTGCCGCCTCGCTTTGAAGCCGGTCGGCATCGGGAATGATCGCTACTTTGCGCCGGCCATTTGCAGATTGCATTTGCAATGCGTGCTCCAGTGCCCGGATTTGCGCAGTGACGATGCGCCGCGACTTCGATTCAGGCCGGGCAACGAAAATCTCACGCGCTTTGGATGAGAAAACATCTTTGGGCAGTGTGCCGTTAACTAAACTAGCCAGCTCCGCCGCGAGCGCTTCCTTGCCGCTGCCCGGAGGTCCCGTAAACAAATAAGCATGCGCAAGCCGGTTCTGTTCGTAGGCGCGTCGCAAAAACTCAAGTGCAGTCGTACGCGAGAGGGCCATTTCAATTGTTCGATGTCTTTGCCAGGACAGAGAAACGAGAGCAAAGCGTTTTCCAAATCTCCGTTTCGATCTCGTCTGGATCGCGCGAACCGTTGATTAAGACGATGCGCTTTGGCTCGTGGGCTGCAAGCTCGCGATAACCTTCGCGAACGCGCTCATAAAATTCGGTGGGCTGTTGTTCCATTCGATCAGCTTTGCGTGCCTCATGCTGCATTCGTGTCTCCGCCGTCGCACCATCGACGTCGAGCACAAAAGTAATGTCCGGGACACAATCGCCGACAGCAAACTCATTGAAGCGGTCGATCATCTCTCGATCCAGTCTGCGTGCCGCTCCTTGATAAACAGTGGTGGAATCAAAGAACCGGTCGGCGATCACGCACATGCCGCGTCCGAGCGCCGGCTTGATTATCTCGCGCACGAGCTGGCTGCGACTAGCCTCAAAAAGGAGCAGCTCGGTCTCGGGCGTCATCGTGGCGTTGTGCGGGGCAAACTGCAAAAGCTCGCGGATCGTCTCGCCGATCGGAGTGCCGCCCGGTTCGCGAGTCAGGATGTACGAAACACCGCACAGCTGAAGGCGCGCAGCGAGCCTTTCAGCCTGCGTGGATTTTCCGCTTCCTTCCGATCCTTCGAACGTGATGAACGGCAGCCGCGACATGATGTCACTTGCGCGCAGTCGTTTCGTTTTTCAAGCTCCAAATCTGTTAGATTAAGTGAAGCGCTGCACGATCGTCATCCTGCGTGAAGTGCGGCGGGGCCGAAGGATCCCGCGAAGAACTGAACGTAACGCTGGGGCTCCCCGATGTCGCTCGGAAGTGCGACGTATTGAGCGCAGTCGCACTTCAATCTTGGCACTTGAGCTTTTTACGGATGTCGGGAGCTTGGGACTGGGAATTTATGAAATCTTTCTGGCTGGTGAAACAGGAGCCGTCTTCCTATTCGTGGTCTGACTTTGTTGCCGAGGGCGAGACTAGCTGGACCGGCGTGCGCAATTTCGCTGCGCGAAATAACCTCCGCAAAATGCGACCGGGCGATGAAGTCCTCTTTTATCACAGCGGCGACGAAAAGGCTGTAGTCGGAATTGCTAAAGTGACGCGGACTGCCTATCCGGACCCAACGGCGAAAGAAGGCGATTGGTCCACCGTCCGCCTTGCAGCAGTTAAACCACTTGCGCGTCCGGTCACACTTCGGAAGATCAAGGGCAACTTGCGGCTGAAAGGAATTCCGTTAGTTCGTCAATCGCGTTTATCGGTCATGCCTCTGGCCGAACCAGAGTTTCGGGAAATCGCAAATATGACGGAGGGTAAAAATCATTGAACACGGGGCGCGATGAGCATGGTGAAATATTCGGAACCCGAATAACATTGGGATACGATTAGTATCCGGCAACGCCTTGGATGGGGCCGGTCAGTGCATTGTTACGACGCTCGAGAATAGCGTCATTTGCCTTTTTGCCTTGTTCAAAGCTGCTCGAAGACAGAAAATTGCGACATGAGTACGATTGCGGCAACGGAGTTCCTTCCGCTAATTGCGACCGCCGGCGCCGCGGCGGATTCCGTAGTGGTCTCTCTCCACGACGTCGCTCCTTGCACTCAGCAAATCACACGCACGATCATTTCACAGTTGAGCGCGCATGGCGTGCGGGTTTGTTCACTTCTTGTAGTGCCGGATTATCACCACGAGGGGCTCTTCGGCAGACACCGGGAATTCGTCACATGGCTCCGAGCGTTGGAAGCAGACGGGCACGAAGTTGTGATTCACGGCTATTTTCACGAACGCGCGCCTCAGACAAAAGAAACTTTGCGCGACAAACTCATGACCAGATTTTATACCCAAAACGAAGGCGAGTTTTACGATTTAAGCTATGAGGAAGCTCTGCGGCGCATTACAACAGCACGAGATGAGTTCCGTGCGCACGGACTTAAACCACGCGGTTTTATCGCGCCGGCATGGTTGCTGGGAAACGAAGCTGAGCGAGCCGTTCGCGATGCGGAATTGGAATACACGACGCGCCTACGCACGGTATGCGATCTCCGCTCGGAATCCGTCTTTCCAGCGAGAACGCTCGTTTACAGTGTTCACAATAATTGGCGGCGCGCTCTCAGTCGCAGTTGGAACGCGGCATTGTTCCGTTTGTTGAAGACCAAGCCCCTGTTGCGGATAAGCATTCATCCGCCTGATTACTCGCAGGCGACAATTTGGAAACAGATCCTCGGCTTCATTGCGGCAACAAAAAGTGCGCGGACCGCTACGACGTACAAGGATTGGATCGCTGAACAAAGGTTGAAGCGAGGCATGTAAGGTGAGCAGGTGCGATTTACATATCCACTCGCGCCATAGTGCGCGCTCGGAAGAATGGCTTTTCCGCCGATTCGATTTTCCCGACAGCTATTCCGATCCAAAACAGTTGTATGAACAGCTGCGCAAACGCGGAATGGATTACGTTACCATTACCGATCACGACTCGATCGCTGGCTGCCTGGAAATTGCACACCTGCCTCGGACTTTTATCAGCGAGCAGGTCACCACTTATTTTCCGCACGACGGCTGCAAGCTGCACATTTTACTGTGGGGAATTTCAGAGCAGCAGCATCATGAAATCGAAAGGGTTTGTGAGAACATTTTCGATTTGCAGCGCTACCTGCAAGATGCGGAAATCGCGCACGCCGTCGCGCATCCGCTATACAGCGTGAACGGTAAACTCGAGGCAACGCATCTCGAGCAGCTCATCCTTCTGTTCAAACATTTTGAGGGCATAAACGGTTTGCGCGACGCTCTTCTGAGCGATCTGGCCCAGACTCTTTTCCACCAATTGACGCCGGAGAAGATCGACGAGCTCACAAATCGTCACGGGCTTGAGCCGACCCACCCCGAGCCGTGGAAAAAAATCCTCATCGGCGGCTCAGATGACCACGGCGGGCAATTCGTCGCCTCAGCTTTCACAGAAACGCCTGCTGCTGCTTCCGTGGAAAAATTTCTCCAGTTGATTCGCAACGGCGCTTGCAACGCATGCGGCCACGGCGGGACGCCATTGATCCTGTCGCACGGATTTTACAATACCGTCGCCCGCTTCATTCAGGATCGCTTCCACGAAAAGCTCGGCCCCGGTGGCGCGCTGCTGGAGAAAATGTTCTCGCGTTTCATGGAGGGCCGTGACCCGACTGAATTCACACTGAAGGAGAAAACGGAATTCGTCGTGCAAGGTGTTTTATCGGGAAAAATTTTCGAATTCGTCAAGCCCGCAAACGTATCGCTGTGGAAAGAGCTTTCCGGTTATTTCGCGCGGCCGGACGTGAAAGCGAAATTGGCCGCGCAACTGGACAAGGTGAGCGAACCGGAGCGGCGCACATTTCTCATGGCGAACATGGTCGCCGAGCAACTCGCGTTTCGCTTCTTCAACAAATTTGTTCAGCAAATCAGCAGCGGCAATATGGTGGAGAGCATGCAGGCTCTCAGCGCAATCGCGCCGATCCTGGTTATCCTGACGCCATACATCTACGGCTTTCACAGCCAGGCGCCCTCGCGAAAATGGCTGCGGACTGTTTTTAAGGAGTTGACCGGCGAAATCCCGCTTGCGTTGCAAAATCGCAAACGCGCCTGGTTCACTGACACGCTCGATGACGTCAATGGCGTGGCGACAACAATTCGGAAGATGACTGCCGCCGGAGCCGCTGCAGGAAAGGAACTCGTGGTCGTAGCTTCGCGAAGCGATCTGCACCTTACCGGCATCCCAATCAAAAACTTCCCGCCGATCGGCGAATTCGAGTTGCCCGAATACGAACTGCAAAAACTGAGTTTCCCGCCAATCCTCCAGATGTTGGATTACGTTCAGCGGGAAGGGTTCACCGAGATCATCATCAGTACACCCGGTCCGGTTGGACTAACCGCACTGCTTGCGGCCAAGATGCTCAACCTGCAAACCAGCGGCATTTATCACACCGATTTCCCGCAATACATCCGGATCCTCACTGAGGACGGTTTCCTCGAAAGCGTGGCGTGGCGTTACATGCATTGGTTCTATGGGCAGCTCGATACCGTTTTCGTTAACTCCGAGGAGTACCGGCAAAGCTGGATCAAGCGCGGATTCGATCCGGCAAAACTGAAAATTTTGCCGCGTGGCCTCGACACTGAACTGTTTCATCCGGCTCGACACGATTCAGTGTTCTTCGAAAAATTCGGCGCGCGCAACGGCGAAGTTCGCTTGATCTATGTGGGCCGCATCTCACGGGAGAAAGACCTCGATGTTTTGGCTGCCGCCTATCGCCGTCTGCGTAAGGAAGGACTGCCGGTTCAACTCTTTGTCGTCGGTCACGGCCCGTACTCCGATGCGTTGGCGAAGTCTCTGCCGGAAGCATTTTTCACGGGCTATCTCAGGGGCACAGAACTGGCCACGGCTTATGCGTCTGCTCACATCTTTGTGTTTCCCAGCACGACCGACACGTTCGGCAACGTCATTCTCGAAGCACAAGCGTCCGGATTGCCAGTTGTCGTTTCCGATTCTGGTGGCCCGAAGGAATTAGTGGAGCACAAGGCAAACGGCCTGATCACCAAGTCGCATGATATCGAAGACTTCGCCCGTGCGATTCGAGCGCTCGTGACCGATGTTGCACTGCGGGAACGCATGGCAAAATCCGCTCGGAACAGTGTCACTCACCGAAGCTGGCCTAATGCCTTCGCGAAATTCTGGGCCGTGACCGAAGTGTAGCCTCCTGCCTTAACGCTTCAACCCATCACCAGTTCAACGCGATGCTGTTTTAGCGACCGTGGCCGCCACCATGGCCCATTGAGCCCATGCCACGAGATTCACTCATGTGTCCCATTGAACGCGTGCCGTGAGATCCGCTGAATCCGGATCTAAAGCTCGAGCCATGACCGACGCCTCGTGTAGCACTCGTCCTGGTGCTATGGCTCCTGCCAATATTCGTAGCGCGTTTGCCACGGACTGCCGTAGCACTCTTGCCCCGAACAGTTGTGGCGCTCTTGCCGTGAACCGCCTGAGTGTTCTGCGCATGCATCGTTGCCTGGCTCGACCGGTGAGCGTCGCTCACGAGCCTGCCTAGGTTTAGCCCGTTATCGTGCGCAATTTTTCCCCAGCCTTGCCCGGCTTGATGCAGCGCGACGATGTTGTAGAAACTGTGGCCAGTGGCGTTCGCCACCAAATGCGCCTTCTCCAAGCTGCCCCAGCCAAGTCCAGTTGATGCTCTCTCAGCTTGCAACGTGGCGATGGGAACTCCGGTTGCAGCCGACATTCTGTCCAGGTTCTGCGCACGAGAGGTCCCTGCGCCGAACAAAAGAAGGAATGCCGCTACGATTACACTTAACCCTTTCATACCTGATTAGACTCCTTACGAGTACAAATTTCGGTTCTGATGCGACCGATGGTTCCCTGACGGCGGATATTTTGGATTTGTTCCGGCATCCTTGATGCCGGCCCCGCCGGGATCACCGATCCCGGCTACAGTTCCACGGCAACGCGTCCAAATCGATATTGCCGCCGGTGAGAATGATGCCGACGCGTTTTCCCGAGACGGCAATTTTGTTTTGCATGATCGAGGCATAAGGCACCGCCGCTGATGGTTCGATTACGATCTTCATCGTCTCCCAAATCGTGCGCATCGCCGAAGCGATTGCTTCCTCACTTACAGTCACGATGTCGTCCACACATTGCTGAATGATCGCAAAGTTTGGTTCGCCGATATTTGTGCGCAGGCCATCTGCGATGGTGAACTTCTTTTCAGTCACCAGCCGTCGCCCTGCACGAAATGATTGCGCTGCATCATCGGCATTCTCAGGTTCGACCGCGATCACTTTGATCTGCGGCCGCATCGATTTTGCGGCGATCGCTGTGCCCGACAACAGACCGCCACCGCCGACCGGGCACATGATCACATCAAGGTCAGGAAGATCTTCGAGAAGTTCCATTGCTGCTGTCCCCTGCCCTGCTACCACGTGCTCATTTTCAAATGAGTGAATCAACGCCGCGCCGGTTTGGTTGATCACCTCTGCGCATTTGATCTCACGCGACTCCTCTGTCGGTTCACAAAAGACAACCTGTGCACCGTAGCTCTCCACTGCGCGAATCTTCACTTTCGCCGAGTTTGAGGGCATCACGATGTGGGCCGGGATTGCGCGCAATTTCGCCGCTCTTGCCACCGCGGCACCATGATTACCGGAAGAATGCGTTGCCACGCCGCATCGCGCAGTTTCGTCATCAAGGGCAAAAACGGCATTAGTTGCACCCCGTGCCTTGAAAGCACCGACCTTCTGAAAATTCTCGCACTTAAAAAATAGGGACGCCCTGCACGCGTCATTCAGCCACGAATTCGTCAGCACCGGCGTGCGATGAACGTGTGGACGAATCCGTTCGTGCGCTGCGCGGATCGTATCCAGGTTGAGTGATCCAACTAGTTCGACCATCCGAAAAAAGCGTCGATAACCCCGAATGTGTCAATGAATCCGTGAGCGAAAATGCTGGCCCACAGGTTGCGACCGGCGAGCATGTAAGCGGTTCCCAAGATCAGTCCTGCAACGCCGGAATCAACCACACCAGATGCGCCTTTGTAATAATGCCCGTACCCAAACAAGATCGAAACGAGCACAATCCCGATCCAGTAAGCCGCTGCTGATCGCCTTCCAATATCAGCTGCACGCGTCAGGAGATATCCGCGGTACGCGATCTCTTCGCCAAAAGCGGCAAACGTCCACACCAGCAACAAAGCAACCAATGCGATCTTCACGTTGCCGCTGATCTCGTTCGCCAGTGCCGGCGCGGTCGGCTTAGGCCAGAAAAAGCCGATCACAGGTTCGATCAAGAATTGTCCCACGAGGATGCGCAATGCGGCAGCTGCCATTGCAATTAGAAGGAGCCGCCGCCAGGACCCTGGTCTTTTGAATCCCATCCCAGACCATCGGCCATCGCGAAGCCGGATCGAGATCAATCCCAACACGGAAAGGATGATCACTTCGTTTGGCACGATGTGAAAAACGTTATGGCCGATCACAATGAAAGCGCCGAAAAGGAATTCCAACGCGCTTAGCACCCGTGAAGCTAACGGATTATCCGAAGGAAACGGAATGGTCGGCGAGAGCAGAATCGAAGACGATTTACTTTTCATCTTCGTTTGTGATGCGGCCTACGCTCGATCAGATTCAGCGACAGCAAACTCTTTATCCCGCGGTGGGGCTATGAAAATGCTCCGGGCGCGGGCCGATGCCGATAAAGCCGGCGGGAATCTGTCGCAAAACCGGGAACCATTTCAGCAGGCGAACCACGAAGGGCAATGACTCTTTGCAATCTGACGATCGGCCAGTGACGACGTGGCGATGAATGAAAACCTGCATTCCTTGGATGAGCCGCGTCGGCCACTCACGGCGCGCCTGCACTTTGCGCAAATCGCCAACCGAAACTGCACCACTCCGCAGTTTCTCCGCGAGTAGATTGGCGGTCGCGACGGCATCCTGAATGGCAAGATTAATGCCAACGCCGCCAGCCGGTGACATGGCGTGCGCGGAATCCCCAATGCAGACCAAGCCCTCGCGGCACCAATCGCGCAGACGATTGATTTGAACTGTAAGTAATTTAATTTTTGACCAATCATCCAATTCGGTCACTCGATCGCGCAGAAATCCGGCGAAGCTGACGATGTCATTTTGAAGCTGAGGCAGACCACGCGCTTTGATCTCGTCGAAGCCGCCTTTTGGAATAACGAAGCCACACTGCCAGTAATCGCCGCGATCAAGCAGCACCAGCAGCTTGCCGTGTTGGAAAAAGCCGAGTGTTTGTCCTGGATCGTTGGGCTTTTTGGAGATGCGCATCCAGAGCGCATCGATTGGCACGCCGAACTCGCGCCGCTGAAAACCGGCGCGTGATTGAATTATCGAGTTGCGACCGTCGGCGCCAATAACGAGATCCGCCCGCACATCCAAATCGCCGCGAGGCGTTCTGGCACGCACACCTGTCACTCGGCGGTTGTCGATGAGCAGATCCACGACCTCGGTTTCCATGTGCAAATGGAAGGTCGCAAAACTCGTGGCTTCACGGGAAAGGAAATTCAGAAAATCCCACTGCGGCATGAAAGCGATGAATTTGCAGCGCGTGGGGAGCTTCGTGAAATCGGCGATTGGCACAGTCTGGCCGTTGATGACCGCGCGTAGTTCTCGTACTTCCTGATGCGGCTGCTTTAGGAACTCATCGAGCAATCCGAGCTCGTACATCAATTCTAGTGTGGACGGATGAATAGTGTCGCCGCGGAAATCGCGAAAGAAATCGGCGTGTTTTTCCAGAACGATGACGGGCACGCCCGCTCGCGCGAGCAAGTAGCCAGCCATGATGCCCGCTGGTCCACCGCCTGCGATCACACAGCGTGTTTGCAGTTTTTCAGCCATGCTATTTCAATCCAATACGACTCAAATAAGAATGAAAGCAAACATACTGGAGAATGTGCAAGCTCGCGCTGTGTTTACCTATAACGCGGCGGCGGATTTCTACGACACATCGCCACTCAGTTTCTGGGATTATTTCGGACGTCGAACGATCGAACTGGCTTCGCTTAGGATTGGTTCGCGAGTGCTCGATGTTTGTTGCGGGACTGGAGCTTCTGCTCTGCCAGCTGCGGAGGCAGTCGGACCGATGGGAAACGTCATTGGAGTTGACCTCGCCAAAGAGCTTTTGGAGTTAGCGCGGACGAAAGCAACTCAACGAAATCTTGCCAACATCGAGTTCAAAGTCGGCGATATGCTCTCGATGAGGTTTCCAGTCGCGAGTTTTGATGCCGTGTTGTGCGTGTTCGGAATTTTCTTTGTGCCTGATATGGCAACGGCTGTGAGCGAACTCTGGAGTCGCATTCGACCGGGCGGCAAACTGGCAGTGACCACCTGGGGACCCAATCTGTTCGAGCCGGCGAATGACGCATTCTGGTGCTCGATCAAGGATGTACGGCCTGATTTGTACAAAGGCTTCAATCCATGGGACCGAATCGACGATCAAGCAAGCCTGAGAAAGATTTTCAACGAAGCTGGCGTCGCATCACCAAAAATCGCTGCTGAAAATCGCCTTCATCCCATTAAGTCGGCTGAGGATTGGTGGACAATTGTTTTAGGCTCCGGCTTTCGCGGAACAATCGAACAGTTAAACCTGGCAGACCAACAAAAGGTCAAAGAAGCTAACCTGGCTTTTATTCGCGATGAAAAGATTTCAGCCGTTGAGACAAATGTCTTCTACGCACTCGCGACGAAACCTCAAACTGCGAACTTCAAATGAAAACTGATCAGCCGTTTTTCCTCAACGAAGAACAAGTTCGAGAGTATCTCCGGATGACTGAGTTGATTCCGGCGATGGAGAAAGCGCTGGTCGATTTCTCTGCCGGCAAGGTGACTCAACCGGTGCGCTCGATCATATCTGTCGATGTCGCCGCGGCGACCGGATTTCTGGGCTTGATGCCGGCGCTCACGCCGGATGGACTCGGATTGAAAGCAGTAACGTTCTACCCATCAAACGCGGAGCGCGGAATCCCGACACACATGGCCACGATTTTTCTTGTCGATCCACAAACTGGAACGCCACTCGCGATAATAGACGGGCGGTTAATTACCGAAATGAGAACCGCCGCTGTATCTGCCGCGGCGACGAAACTGCTCGCATCGCCTGATGCTAAAGTCCTCGCCATTCTCGGCAGCGGGGTGCAAGCGCGCAGCCATGTCGAAGCTCTGCGGCTCGTTAGGCAATTTGAGGAGATTCGCGTCTGGAGTCCGACGTTTGAACACGCAAAGCGGTTCGCAAACGAAATTGGCGCGACAGCAATGTCCGCCGAAGAAGCGGTACGCGGCGCAGATGTAATCGTAACTGTGACTAGTTCGAAAACGCCGATCCTGAACGGAGACTGGTTGAAAGGCGGCTCGCATGTAAATGCAATCGGAGCCTGCCGGCCGGACTGGCGTGAGCTCGATGATGGAGCGATGCAAAAGGCTGTCGTATTCGTCGATTCGCGTGAAGGCGCGCTAAGGGAATCTGGTGACGTAATGCTTTCTGGAGCGAAAATCTATGCCGAATTGGGCGAGGTGCTGGCCGGCAAAGTTCCAGCGCGGGCACACGAAGCGACGATCTTCAAATCGTTAGGTATGGCGGTGGAAGATATTGCTGCGGCGATGCTCGTTTATCGATCAGCGACCTCAGCGTCACTGTAGCGCGACCGCTTCGGTTGCCTGCTTGCCCCGGAAAGCGGAGCTCTTGCCCTCCAACCGCAGATGACGGAACAGTTGGCAGCAATGCCAGCTGACGTTAAAAAGCCAAATCCGAAAATCGAGCGTGCGGTTGCTCAGGGGCAACTGATCGCATCATCGGCAAAGAACATTCGCACACTGCTCGAAGGCGCAGGGTCAGATATCTATTTTCGATCGGTCAACGAACTCGTCGATGCCGCTGAGTGGCAGGAACTAAACGACCGGTTTTACCAGACACTTGCATTTGGCACGGGTGGGCTGCGCGGGCGCACTATCGGGAAGATCGTCACGACTGCGGAACGCGGCAATGCGCGCGAAGGCGAGCGACCTCAATTCCCGTGCGTCGGCACGAATGCGATGAACTTTTTTAACATCAACCGGGCGACGCGCGGATTTGTCGCTTACCTGCAGGAGTGGAACCGGCGCGAGCGAACTTCGACGAAGTCAAAAATCGTGATCGCGCATGATCCGCGATTTTTCTCGAAAGAATTCGCCGAGTTGGCGGCGAAAGTCGCAGCCGAAAACGGTTGCGACGCGTATGTGTTCGATGATCCGCGTTCTGTCCCGGAGCTTTCGTTTGCCGTTCGCCATCTGCACGCAAATGCCGGGATCGTAATCACCGCGAGCCATAACCCGCCTCACGACAACGGCTACAAAGTTTATTTCGACGACGGCGGGCAGGTGATCGACCCACACGCCAGCGGGATCATTGCCAAAGTGAACGCGATCACGACCGAGTCATTAACGCCGCTTCCTAAAGAGCAACAAGGAAAAGTGACGGTTATCGGAAAAGACATCGACCAGGCTTACATGCGCCGGCTCGAAACGTTGATCCTCGATCCGCGAGTAATTCGCGAGGCGAAATCGCTGCGGACTGTTTACACGCCATTGCACGGAACCGGCAGCGTAATCATCAAACCAATGCTGACCCGACTCGGCTTCAATTTCCAAGTCGTGCCGGAGCAGGATTGTTTTGATGGTCGGTTTCCAACGGTGAAGTCGCCCAACCCGGAATACGGCGAAGCGCTAACTATGGCGATCAACCTTGCCGAAAGAGAGAACGCGGACCTGGTCGCCGCGTCTGATCCGGACTGCGATCGCATGGGTGTGGCCATTCGAAACAAGGACGGCAAGATGAAATTGCTGAGTGGAAACCAAATCGGCTCGCTGCTGACATGGTATAGAATCAAGACGTTGTTCGACAAAGGCGTGCTGAACAAGCAAAACGCAGCGCGCGCCGTCATAATCAAAACTTTCGTCACTACCGATCTGCAAAATGCGATCGCCAATCATTACGGCGTGCGCTGTGTGGAGACGTTAACTGGTTTTAAGTACATCGGCGCGAAGCTGGCAAATTACGAGCGCGCGATCCCCGAACAACTGCGACAGAGTTATGCCGATCTCGCGGAAAACGAAACGCGGCGGCTTCGGCTCGCATACTCTTCATTTTACGTTTTCGGTGGCGAAGAAAGCTACGGTTACAGCGGCGCTGATTTTGTTCGCGACAAGGACGGCAACGGCGCAGTAATCATGTTTTGTGAAGTGGCCGCGTACGCGAAGTCGCATGGACAATCTGTCGATCAGTTGCTCGACGAAATCTATTCGCAGTTCGGTTATTTTGCGGAGAAAACCAGTTCGCTCGTTTTCGAAGGCGCGGAGGGAGCAAACAAGATCGCCAGTCTGATGAAATCATACGCGGCTGATCCGGTCCGTGAAATACTCGGCTTAAGAGTGGCGAACATTAGAAATTTTGAGACGGATGCGATCAGGGACGTCGAAGGCGATCTGATTCCAAACACGAAAATGTTGATGTTTGACTTGGAAGACGGCACGCGCATCGCGGTGCGTCCGTCGGGCACAGAGCCGAAAATAAAGTATTACCTTTTTGCGCGCCGGCAGCCAGAAAGCGAACGATTCACCAGCGCCGACCTCGACCGAATCAAACCGGCAGTTGAAAAACAACTGGAGGATCTCTGGAGTTGGCTGCGAAAGGATGCCGAGTCGCGGCTGCGATAGTCTGAGCTGAAAACTCCAAGCTCCAGACATGCAATTTTCATCCTGAGCGAAGTGAAGTTGGGGTTTGGAGCTTGCGACCTTAGGCTTCGAGCGCATCCCATGAAAAGAACCGCAAAGCTTTGGCCGTGGCTGGCTACGATCTGTAGCGGGCTTCTTTACGCGGCTTGCTTTGCGCCGTTCAACCTGACGTGGTTCTGCTGGATCGCGCTGACCCCGCTCATGGCAGCAATTTGGTTTTCCGGCACGGAGTCACGTCATCGATGGCTTCGAAACCTGCTTCTCGGTTACGTCGCCGGCCTGACCTTCTTTTGGATCGTATTCTCCTGGCTCACGACGGTCACTGTTCTTGGTTGGTTTGTCCTTGAGTTTTACATGGCAATTTATTTCGCGATCTGGGCGTGGTTTTGCGGTCTGCTGGGGCCACGAGCGGGCAAGCGGCAATCACCTCTTGCGAGCAAATGGGACCAGATGCTCGCCCAAGCCCGAAGCACCGCGGCCCCCGCGCAATCGCCGTGGACAAAATCGACAAACAACCTGCGACTCGCTTTTATCCTCGCGGCGGCGTGGACCACGCTTGAATGGTTGCGCGGCTGGGTTTTCTCCGGCTTTGGCTGGAATGGCCTCGGTGTCGCGCTGCACGATAACTGGCCGTTGATTCAAATTACAGAGCTCACCGGTGTCGCCGGGTTGTCGTTCATGATTGCGTTTGCCAACGTAATCGTTCTCACGACCGCATATCGCCTGATTGTAGAGGCGCGCACACGCGTGATGCGACCGCATTTTGATTTCACCGTTACAATGGCGGCCATTGTGGGCGTTTTGGTTTTCGGACTCCGCGCGCCCCAGATCTCGCCGACCACAAAACCGCTCCGCGTTACCGCGGTGCAATCGAACGTTCCGCAAAATCAAAAGTTCGATCCGCAGTTCACCAGAAAAATTTTCGATCAATTCCGACGGTTGAGCGAATTCGCGCTGCGCTCAAATCCCCCACCCGATTTGTTGGTTTGGCCGGAAAGCTCGATGCCGGGGCCGGTTCTCGCAGACGAGGACAGCTACAAATTCGTGATGGATCTGGCCGCGTCGGCGGAGACGGACCTCCTGTTGGGAACTATCGACCAAGAAAACGGCGACGTTTACAACGCGGCGCTGCTTGTTTCGGATGGCGGCGAACGCGTCCAGATCTATCGAAAGGTCCACCTGGTGCCTTTTGGCGAATTTGTTCCCGTTCGGCATACAGTGCCGCTGCTTGCGCAGATTGTAGGCGATCAGGTACCTGGCGATTTTAAGGAAGGAAGAGAACACACCGTATTCACTCTGACGAACAGCGATGTCCATGTGGCGCCGTTGATTTGTTTCGAAGACACGATTGGTGAGCTCACCAGACAATTTGTCCTTCCAAACGAGACAACTCCCGGCGCAAACCTACTCGTCGATGTGACGAACGACGGGTGGTTTCAGCGGTCCGCGGGGTCCCATCAGCACCTGGCGAATGCAATCTTTCGCTGTGTAGAAACGCGTCGACCAATGATCCGAGCGGCGAATACCGGCGTGACCTGCTTCATTAACCAATTTGGCCGCGTCACTCAGATGCTCCGGGATGAAACGGGCAGCACGTTTACCGAGGGCGTGCTTGCCGGCGAAATCAAAGTGCCCACCGAGCAAGAGCTGACGTTCTATGTCCGGCATGGCGAGCTATTCGCGAAGATGTGCTCGGCTGTAACTGCGATAGCGATGCTGGCAATCTTCGTCTTGCGCAGAAAGTTGTAGAGGCGCTTGTGCCAAGCGCTATTTTCACGTTCGGCGTTTGACACAAACGTCGCTACAAGACTTCGCACGAAACATACGCATGCCTGTGCTACTCCCACTCGATCACCTGAGCGAACTTTGGCCTAACAAGTTTCGCGGCGCGCGGATCGGTGCGCTGCTTCATCCGGCTTCGGTCTCCTCAAAACTTGAACACGCGTCACGAATCCTGGCGCGATACAGTGGCGATTTGTTTCGTCTCGCGGCCTTTTTTGGCCCGCAACACGGATTTCTTGGCCAGACGCAGGACAACATGGTGGAATGGAAAGGTTACGATCATCCGCGTTTGCACATCCCGGTTTACAGCCTTTACGGCGACCATCGCGAACCCACGGCGGAAATGCTGGAAGGCCTGGATGTTTTGCTGGTCGATCTTCAAGACATCGGATCGCGTTACTACACTTTTATTTGGACGCTCTACCTCTGCATGCGCGCGTGCGAGAGGTGCGACGTTTCAATGCTTGTGCTCGATCGGCCAAATCCGATCAATGGCGTAACGACTGAAGGGCCGGTACTTGATCACAGCTACGAATCCTTTGTCGGCATGCATCCCATTCCAGTTCGGCATGGCCGCACAATTGGCGAACTGGCACAGCAATTCCGCGACGAAGCATTTCCCAAGTGTGAACTATCCGTCCTGCCGATGAAAAACTGGCAGCGCGCGATGTGGTTTGACCAAACCGGTCTGCCGTGGGTAATCCCATCACCCAATATGCCGACGCTCGGGACCGCCGCGGTTTACCCTGGAATGTGTCTGTGCGAAGGCACGAATATTTCCGAGGGACGCGGCACGACGCGACCATTCGAAATTTTTGGTGCACCATTTATCGATGCGGAGAAACTTTGCACCGACCTGAACGGTCTAAAGCTGCCCGGCGTTTTCTTTCGCGAAAGCTATTTTCAGCCAACCTTCCAAAAATTTGCCGGTCAACCTTGCGCCGGCGCGCAAATTCATGTGATCGATCGCGAACGTTTCCAGCCGTTTCGGGTCGGTGTAGAAATTATCAAACAAATCCGCAACACTTGCCCTGAGTTTAAATGGAAACAACCACCTTACGAATACGAATGGAAGCGACTTCCTGTCGAAATTCTAATCGGTGGTCCTATCGAATCGGTTTTTGGCGACTGATCCTCACGTTCACGGGTTTTATTCTCATCCCGGAGACCAGTTCGCAGCTCTATGGGGATATCCCATGGGCGGAAGTGGTGCAGCGGCTTGCATATGAGAACGACAAACTGGCTCGGCGTCCGCAGGGACATAACGGCGAATACTTTGTCGTGTGCACGCTCTATTACACACCAAAGGAATCGGGTTTTACTTTCGAGCGGGGCTTTGACGCGACGCTGGTTACAAAACCCGGCTTGCACGGCCGAAAATATCCGCGCGATTTTTTGCGCTCTGTAAAAAAGGAAGGCTTCGGCCGAATTACGACGCCTGTTAACGGACGATACTACATCCGCTACAACGGCAGCGATTCCTACGCGTTTACTTCAAATGCCACAGGTGGAGGCGGTGTTTTGGTGCCGCGCTATTCAGCGGCGATGAAGGGAGGGCACGGTGGCTTGCGCCGCGGAGCGGTTATAGAGACAACTTCCCCGGAGCTTCAGAAAATCTTCGGCAGCAACCGCTGGAAGATCATGGATACCGGCGGCGGCCTTCGGCGGTGGCAAATCGATTGTTATTTCGGCGAAGATGAACCGCTCGGGCCCGGCAAGCTCCAAGGTCGTCCGCGTGCGACGACTTTTGAGTATGCTTACGCCAACGTGCGAATCTTAAATTGACGTGAAGCCGTTCACCGTTCGGCTGAATTTTCAGGGCGATCTTGATTTTTTTCTCGGCTCAAAAGCGGCCGGCGGAATTGTCGAGCGACGGCTCATCGAAAAAACGTCGATTAAAGACATCATCGAATCGTGCGGCGTCCCGCATCCGGAGGTCGATATGATCCGGGCGGATGGGCGGATCGTAGGTTTTGATCACACACTTTCGCAGGACGCAGATATAGAGGTTTTTCCGGTCGGAAATGGTGGCACCATTCCAACGGAAAAACATTTACAAGCCTCTCAAATAAGCGCGTTTGTTGTCGACGGACACTTGGGCAAGCTCGCTCGTAATCTCCGCCTGCTTGGCTTTGATGTTGCGTATGAACAAAAGGCGAGTGACAGGCAGTTGCTCGACCTGATGATTCGCGAAACCCGGGCGCTCTTAACACGTGACCGGCGGCTGCTCATGCACGCCATCGTTCAACACGGATATTGCCCGCGCTCGCAAAACGCCGAAGAACAGACAATCGAGGTTATCCGCCATTTTAGACTTTTTGAATTGATCGCTCCGTTTACGCGCTGCCTTCGTTGCAACGTGCGATTGGAAGACGCAGCCAAGGCCGAGATAATCGAAAAACTCGAGCCGCTTACGAAAATCTATTACAACCAGTTCCGCCGCTGTCCTGGCTGCAAACAGATCTACTGGGCCGGTTCGCATTTCGAAAAACTTCAGAAACGACTCGAAATGATTCGGGAACAATGTTTGTAGTGAGTTGTGTCGCGAATCCTGAGAATCAAGTTTCCGCGTGGCCCAAGTTTGTTGCTGGGATTTTTATTTACCGTTCAGGTTGCGGCTACGGCACAAGCTTACGGCCCTTTGGGACACGAAATTGTCGGTGCTATTGCCGATGAACGACAGGCCGGGACACCGACGGCGGCAAAGATTGCATTGCTACTCGACGGCATCAGTCTGGAGAAAGCATCTCTCATGGCGGATGAGATTAAAGGCTGGGACCAAAATGGCGTGGACGATCCGAGATCCTTCCATTACTCCGCTCGCCGCAATATTGACAAACAGTTGCGTGATTTCTGGCGCGCGAACCAGCCAACGCACGATGCCAATTCGCCCGCGCCTTCGCACCACTGGTTTCACTACACTGATGTCCCAGTGATGCCGGCGCAACGATATCGTGACGGATACGCCGGTCGTAGCAAATGGGACATCGTGCACATGATTCCGTTCTGCATCGATGTCTTGCAAGGGCGAGTCGCTGAACAGAACGAGCGGAAGATCACGAAGCCTGTTGCGCTCATTCTCCTCGCCCATTATGTCGCTGATATTCATCAGCCGTTGCACGTTGGTGCGGCCTACTTCGATGCAGAAGGCCGCGCCACCGATCCCGACAAGGACAAATCAGCCTTGGCGGATGAAGGCGGAAACACCTTTACGCTGGAATTACGCGACGAACCGCCTCGCCGCCGAGGTATTCGCAAGAAGAAGTTCCACGGGTTTTGGGATTACGATGCAGTAAACGCGCTCTTCCCTCAGGTACTCGGGACTTTGCCGAAAAAGGAACTCGAAGTGCAAATCGACCCGCACAAACAGCAACTGGTCCATGACATGGCGACGCATGAACCCCGCAATTGGAAAATGCCCCCGAATATCTCGATCAACGGTTGCGCCGAAATTTGGGCGGACGAAATCCTGCCTATCGCGCGAGAGGCGCATGCACGTCTCGAATTTCGGAATGTAAAAGCGTTGCTGGACGGCGACCGAGTTGTTGCGACGGGCGAGGCAATCGAAAAACCACCGCCAGATCAAACGCTGTATCGCACGTGGGCAACCGGCGTCGTGCGCGACGAGCTTCACAAAGCTGGATGGCGTCTTGCTGACTTGTTGGAGAAAATCCTTTAGCTAAGAAATGCGAGCCGTAGTCCAACGTGTAAGCCACGCGCGTGTAACCGCGGATGGCAGCGTCACCGGAGAAATCATGACAGGCCTTTTGATCTTGCTCGGCGTGGGGCGCGACGACACGTCTGCCGTCGCCGCGGGCTTAGCCGAGAGAATTGCAAACCTCAGGATCTTTGAGGACGACCAGAGAAAAATGAACCGCTCGCTGCAGGACGTAAAAGGCAGCGCGCTGGTAGTCTCCCAGTTTACACTTTACGGTGACGCGCGGGGTCAACGCAGACCCAGCTTTGTTGCTGCTGCGCCGCCGGAACAGGCAAAGAAGCTCTACGAAGAGTTTGGTGAAGCGCTGCGCAGGTTGGAAATCACCGTGGCGACAGGAATGTTCGGCGCAATGATGTCGGTGGAATTGGTGAACGAAGGCCCGGTCACAATCCTCCTCGATTCTGACAAAGCATTCTAGACACCTCATCGCAACAAGTGGATCAAAAACAGCAGCTACGCGGTCGATTCCTGCCGACACTCTAACAGCCGCGACGGCGCGCAGTCTCACAGCGGCATTGCGCAAGGTAACAAGACTGTTACTACATTGTGCTTGCGAAGAGGTCATTGGGGTCAAAACCTTCTACCACCACCTCAAGCTACGATTCTCAAGCTACGATTCATTTGTCCTCATATGCCTACCGCGATGGCATTGATGTTTGGCGAGATATTCAGAAAAGATATGGCGGCAGCGAACCGGATTAGAAGGGCACTTGCGCTGAGCCTTGGCGTCGCGAGTTTGTTCGTCTCAGCTGTCTCCACGACGGGTGCACCGCCCTCATGTCGACCGGCCTGGAGCGAATTGCCCACGCCTCCAGGATCAAATTCTTCCTACGGCACCGCTGCGATTACTTCGACCGATGTCTGGGCAGTCGGGTCACATTACGACGGCATAACATTACGACGGTGGTCAGTGGGTCATTGTGCCTGTCCCGGCTCCCAGAACCGGCGCCGCCTATCTGCGCGGTGTCGCGGGATCGTCTGGAACTGACGTCTGGGCGGTCGGCTACCAAATCACTCGCTCGGGCGCGAACAAAACGGTGATCGAGCATTACGACGGCACCGCGTGGAAAATCGTACCGAGTCCGAACCCTGCGTCCTTGGCCGGCTATCTCTCAGCCGTCGCCGCCATCGCGATGACCGATGCCTGGACTGTTGGTCACTATCTCGACAACAGTGGTGTTTATCGGACGCTGGTGGAACACTGGGATGGGACGTCGTGGATGATTGTGTCGTCTCCCAACGCGGGTAATGGCGACAATGCCCTGAATGGGATCGCTGCTGCAAGCTCAAACGACATCTGGGCAGTCGGCTACCAATCGAGCGCCCCGGGAGCTGCAAGTTCGACTCTGGTTCTACATTTCCACGGAACAAGTTGGACCATCGTTCCGAGCCCGAACCCCGGCGGCCTAACGAGTTCTCTGGCTGGAGTTGTCGCGATGGCGGACGGACGGATCTGGGCTGCGGGCTTTTATTACGATGGAACGCAGGGACGTACCCTCCTGCTCCATGGTGACACCTCGGGCTTCGAGACAGTGCCCGGCGAAGACTTTCCCGGCGAGGGCAATTTACTGAACGGGATCGCTGCTTCTGGATCGGGTGACATTTTCGCTGCGGGCTATCACTATCCGAACGGCACCACCGACTATCAGGGTCTGATCGAACACTACGATGGCACACAGTGGAGGCGCGTTTCGAGCGCGCAGGGGACTTCCTACACTTATCTTTCCGGAATTACAGCGCAGCCAGGCGGAGCGGCCTGGGCGGTTGGCAACACCCTGGCCGCAACGATCGCTGAATCGGTCTGCGAGATCCAAGTCACTGAAGCCGGCTTCATTCCAGAGGCGGCTTCCGGGGGTTTAGGCGAGACAGCTGGCTGGACCATCATCGGTAGCAGCTCGCACCGTCTGGTTGATGCTTCTGGAATGCAGTTATTCGATTCTGGATCGCGGGCTTCCGGTTCGTCGTTTCAGTTCACATTCGATTCGGCTGGCACTTATCCAGTCATCGATCGCACGGCGCATGCGACCTCAACCGTTGCGGTTCCAGTCGACCTACCCGAAACGGGAACGACTGGCGTGCCGCTAACGGTCACCTGGAGCGCGGCATCACCATCCGAGGGGTTTCTATTTGACGTCCAGATCCAAACGCCATCCAATCCAAGCTTTCGCAACTGGCGAGTCGGGCAAACCGATGTTTCCGCGACCTTCGTCCCGCCAGCAGAAGGCGCGTACGCGTTCAGGGCTCGTTTACGAGACTCAGCAACTGGGAAGTTCTCAAAATGGTCGCCGTCGGCTGTTGTGACCGTCGAGAACCCCTAGGTGTCCCGCTAGACCATGGGATTGTTCTGATTAGAAACGACATATCGCGCGCCTTGTAGCGGCTCATCAGGCCGTCTAAATCAGCGTAATGATTTTATCGCGTGCCGCACCCACGGTTTACTGGCTACTCCAAAGTCAGAGTTGGTAATGAAATTCCTCATATCGGTGCTGGAGGATTCGCCAAAATAAGAATCGCGCCGGGCGGTTCCAGCGGCGCGCTCATTGTCGAGATTTGTCAGATCAAGATCTACAGTGGGATCAAGTCTCTGTTTTCTTGGCGTTCGCAGACCTCTTGCACTGTGCTTTGAGCTCGGCCAACTGCTCGTCGGAAAGAATTCCTTTTGCGTGGGTCAGGAATGTTTGACGGCTTTCCTTTGTGCAGCCTGCCTTCATGCATTCGGCCTGCCACGCTTCGATTTTGGTTTTCTGATCCGGCGTTAGATTCAGCGAGACTAAATTAACACAGGGCATAGAATGCGCATTCGCCGCGCCTGTGGCGCAGCATGCCTTGTCACCTGCAAGCGCGCTGGACGCAGTAAGCAGCGCAGCTGCAACTAAAACTGTAGTGATAATTTTATTCATCGTGAATGCTGAGAAAGCCGCGATGCACGAACCGTTCAATTTGTTTTCGTCGATGGGCCCGCCTCAATACAAATCTGTCCAACCTATTTTTGGGATCCTAGCTGCGCCTGCGCGCGGCGGAGATTGTCGGCTGCGCCTGTTAACTCCGGCTTGAGACGCAGCGCCATTTCAAATTCGGGAATGCTTTCCTGCGGTTTCCCGGAAGCGAGCAAGGCCAGGCCAAGATTGGCGTGAGCCTCGGCGTTGTTGGGATTCCGCCGGAGCGCTTCGTGGAATTGCTCGATAGCCTCTGATATTCTGCCCACCAGCTCCAGCGCGAGTGCGAAGTCAGCCTGAATGTCTGCGTCTTTGGGCGCAAGCTGTGAGGCGCGGCGGATCTCCTCGAGCGCGGCTTGATCGCGGTTCTGCTTCCAGAGTGCGCGGCCCAATTGCACGTGCGCCGTCGGCGCGTCGGGGTGTGAACGAATTGCGGCTTGGAAATAGTCGATGGCTTCCGGCAACCGGCCTTGGAACTCACGAGTAACGCCCATGCCCACCAAGCCGTCGTAGAAATTGGGATCGATTTGCAATGTCTTCCCAAAATGCGCCGCTGCCTGATCGTATCTACCGCTACCGCCCAAGGCCAAGCCGAGATTGCGTTCTATCTGAATATTGGGTGGAGTGACTGCGAGCGTGTGCTCAAACAAAGTGAAGCTATCACGCCAGCGCTGAACCTGCGCGTTCGTGAGAGTGGCAAGGATCAGTAGAACCCCACCAGCTATTCCTGCGCTGAGCGATGGCGCAACACGCCAGCGCTTGGCGATGTCCGCTAACCCGAACACCAACGCAATGAACAAACCGATCGACGGAATATAGAAGTAACGATCCGCCATGGTTTGCCCGCCCACCTGAACGAGTCCTATAACGGGAACCAGTGTTCCGAGAAACCAAAGCCAGCCCACGATGAGGTACGGCCGGATTCTTCGCTGGAAAAAACAAAGCGCCGTAATTGCAATCAGCAGAAACGCTGCGCCGATTGTCTGCCAGGCGGGTATGCCCGTCGGAGCAAGCGGATAATAGACCGCCAGATTATGCGGCCAGACCGTGAGCAGTAAGTATTTCGCATACGACACAAGCGCGTTTGAAAAGCGAAACGCAATAGGGGCAGCGGCAAATGTGCGCACAGCGCCCCCATGAGATTGTGCGATGAATGTGATAATCACGGACGCCGCTACGAGCGCAAACAGAGGTAATTTCTCGAGCACAAGATTACGGAGTACTGCCAATTGATCTCTCGTGTTTAATCCCTGCAGTCTGCGCAACGGCCAATAGTCGAGTAGCAACATTACCAAAGGCCATGTCACCAGCATCGGCTTGGCGAGTAGTCCCAGTCCGAGCGTAATGGCGACCCATGCGTACCGACCAATCGAAGGCGCTTCCGTGTAACGCACGTAAGCGATCAGGGACAGCAATCCCAAAAATGTGGAGAGGGTATCTTTGCGTTCAGACGCCCATGCTACCGATTCCACGTGGAGCGGATGCAGCGCAAAAAGCGCGGCGACCAGTGCACTCAACCACCGAGCGTGCGTTGTTCGCAACAGAAACCAGAAGACAAGTAACGTGTTTGCCAAATGAATCAGCGCATTGACGAGCAAATGGCGCCCTGCGTTCGTGCCAAAGAGCTGGCAATCGATCATGTGTGAAATCCAAGTGAGCGGATGCCAGTTTGTGGCGTGAAACGTGCTAAACGCCCAGGCGAGTCCTGCTAGCGTCACACCGCGATTCACCAATGGATTTTCCTGGATATATGTGGGGTCATCGAGAGTGATGAACTGATGTCCGATTACTTGCGCGTAAATCCCAAACGTCATTACCGCGAGACCGAGCAGGATGACGAGATCGGGGCGCTTCAACCCTGTAGTTTGGCTAGGAGGGATGACACTTCGTCTGTTTGCCCCAGCAACCAGAGCAGTTTTTCTTTTTCGCGCTGTTCGTTTGGCCATCTGTTCCCGAGACTACGGAGGACGGACAACCGAAATATCTACGGCGTCGAAAGCATTCAAACTGGGGGTCGCATAAGATTGCAGCCGGCATCGTAGCCTCTAGAGTGAGCCAATGATCCTCGAGCCGGTTCACTCAATCGAATTGTCAGAAATACGCGCCGCGCGTGAACGAATCGCAAAAACGATTGTACGCACGCCACTAATCCGTCTCGAACTCGGACCGGAATTTCCGGAGATCCGCCTCAAGCTGGAGAACCTTCAACCGATCAACGCCTACAAGTTGCGCGGCGCAGCCAATGCCGTGGCGATGTTACCTGAAGCTGATCGCAAACGCGGCGTCTGGACAATAAGCGCTGGGAATGCCGGCCAGGGCGTTGCGTATGCCGCGAGGGCGGCAGGCGTGTCGTGTACGGTCGTTGTTGTTGAAACGGCGCCGAAATCAAAGTTGGGGCGAATGAAAGCGCTTGGGGCGACACTCATTCCAGTCCCCTACGAGGTTGCTTGGAAAGCACTCGATGAAAGATCATTTCCGGGAGTTGGCGGAACATTCATTCATCCGTTCGATGATGACGATTTCATTGCCGGTCATGGCACGATGGGATTGGAAATTCTCGAAGACGCGCCAGAGGTGGCCGCTGTCATCGCCAGCATTGGCGGCGGCGGGTTAATCACGGCCGTGGCCAGCGCAATCAAGCCGTTGAGACCGGAAGTAAAAATCTTCGGCGCTGAACCGGAGACCGCAGCGCCGGCAGCGCTTTCGTTCGAAAAAGGTTCGCCGCAGGTTTTTCCAAACTGGAAATCGTCATTCGTGGATGGCGCCGGAGGTCAAAGCGTGTTCCCTCGCATGTGGGAACGCATGAAACCGATTGTAGATGGCTCTCTGGTTGTCACTCTCGAAGAAACCAAAAATGCGATGCGACTATTGGCCGAAAAAGCGCGGATCATTTCCGAGGGTGCAGGCGCATTGCCGTTAGCTGCCGCTTTGACTGGGAAAGCTGGCAAAGGTCCAATCGTCGCAGTTGTTTCCGGGGGGAACATCGACCTTCAAAAATTCTCTGAATTGATAGCGTCGTAAGGGCGCTGGCTGAATTCGCCCAAACGATGTTGACTTTTGCTCCGCGATTTGAAACAAACTTAAGTCAACAACTCAAAGTACAGAGGAGGAAAAGCAAATGAAGATTGGAGATACAGCACCTGATTTCGAAGCACAAACCAGTGAAGGACAGATCCGGTTCCATGATTGGATCGGCGATTCATGGGCCGTTTTGTTTTCGCACCCGAAGGACTTTACGCCCGTCTGCACGACCGAGCTTGGTTACATGGCCAAGATCAAACCGCAGTTTGACCGCAGAAATGTGAAGATTATGGGATTGTCAGTCGATTCGACTGGCGATCATCAAGGATGGGCAAAGGACATCGAAGAGACTCAAGGTCATGCACCGAACTATCCAATCGTCGGCGATGCGGACTTCAAGGTCTCGAAACTCTACGGGATGCTCCCTGCCGAAACAGCAGGCGATGCCAAAGCGCGCAAGCCAGCCGATAACGCGACAGTGCGAAATGTTTTCGTCATCGGGCCGGACAAGAAGATCAAGCTTATCCTTGTCTACCCGATGACGACCGGGCGCAACTTCGACGAAGTGCTGCGGGTGATCGACTCGCTGCAGTTGACGGCCAAGCATCAGGTAGCAACGCCCGTCAATTGGAAGCAAGGGGAAGATGTGATCATTGCGGGCTCCGTATCGGATGAAGAGGCGAAGAAGCGTTATCCGCAAGGCTGGAAAGCACTGAAGCCATATCTTCGAATCGTTCCGCAGCCGCAATAAATTAGCGACGAGGGCGGACCGAATCGCGCCGTGCCGTAATTCAGGCATCTTGCCTGCTCGCAAGCTTCTCAGCGTGCGCTCAAGATGCGTGCTCGATGGGACAGCCATGATCACAATGTCACGGCCTTGTTATTCCTCCGCAGAAAATTCCACCGGATCCTGCTGAAAATACGTGCGTAACTCCGCATAAAGTTTCGGATGGCGAGCGCGCAGCGCACGCGGTCGCTCGAAGAATGCCTCGATTGATACGGCGAAAAACTCAGCGGGATCAGTCGCTCCGTAAGTATCGAGCAAGGTCAGAATTCCGGTCTTATCTGCGGCGCGCAGCGAGGCAAACTCAGTTCTCATAACTTCACTCCAAGCCAATTGCTGCTCCCGCGTCGCCAATGCGGGTACTCCGTCTGCTGCCTGATTTTCAAAATCGAGCTGGTGAGCAAATTCGTGAAGAACAACGTTCTTACCATCGGAGGGATCAGCTGCGCCATGTTTGACGGCACCCCAGGACAGCACCAGGGAGCCCATTCTACGCCCGGTCTCGCCAAGGCGACTCACAGTCCCCTCTTGCCAAAGATGCTCTCCAACCTGTCGTTTTTCTTCCGCCATGTACGTCAATGGATAAACGAGAATCGTGAGCAGCCCGGGGAAATAATCGGTTCTGCGGTGCAACAATAGAAGACAGGCTTGGGCGGCTATGGTCACGCGGACCTCGTCGGTGATCTCGAAACCACCACATCCCTCGAAACGTTTTTCAGCGAGAAACACTTGAATGTGACCAAGTAGTTCGAAGCGGTCGCTCCCGGACAGTCTGGGAAAAAATACAACATGACGTTGAATCAACGTCAGCCATTTTTTCGGAAACGGTCGCGTTTGTAAGCGCCGTCGCCGGCGCTGCTTCAACAACGAAAACATCACAGCGCATTGTAAACGCAACTTTGCGGTCTGGGTAGCGCACGCGTCTCGCGTTTGGGTTTAGGCGTCGCACCGAAACAGTTTTTGGCTTTGATTTCGCTATCCGCAAAGGGATGAACTGAAAGAAAAGTTTGTGATTGCGAGGACGCGCTCGCCAGCACGCGGGACACGTACGCTACCCAAGGCCGCCACAATTCCGTCTGGCATTCGACAGCAGACAGTTCTATCAGTGGCAGATATGAAGGCGATCCCTCTTTCCCGCCGAAAATTTGCGCAACTCCTCGGCGCTGGTGCGGCAGCGGCTCTTGTTAGGCCGGCAGTTTCATTCGCAAAACAATCGGAGCACCTCCCCGCGACCAGCCAGGTTGTGCGCTTGAGCGCGAATGAGAATCCTTACGGACCGTCAACAAAAGCACTGAAGGCGATGACTGATTCGTTCACCCTGGCGTGCCGTTATCCGGACGAACATAACAATGTGCTGATCGACAAACTCGCGAAGCTGAACGGCGTCAACCGCGACGAAATCCTACTGGGCGACGGTTCCAGCGAGATTTTGAAGCTCTGCGCCGAAACATTCACCGGCAAAGAGCGAGGGACACTTGTCGCAGCCGATCCAACTTTCGAGGCAATTCTGAGCCAGGCAGCTGTGAATGGGGCTGAAACCGTAAAGGTGCCGCTCACGTCAAGTTTTGCACACGACCTTCGAAAAATGCTGGTGGCTGCGAGGGGCGGTCTCATTTACATCTGCAATCCGAATAATCCCACGGCGAGCATTACACCCAAGGATGAGCTGCGCGAGTTCATCGCAAAAACGCCGCGCGACACAATGGTTCTCGTGGACGAAGCATATTTTCACTTCGCCGACAGTCCCGACTACGAGAGTGTGATCCCGCTGGTGAACGATCATCCGAATCTCCTCGTCGCGCGCACGTTCTCGAAAATTTACGGAATGGCAGGATTACGGTGCGGCTATTGCGTAGCGCAAAAACCATCGATTGATCGCATGCATGCGCGTCAGATGTGGGACAGCGTCAACATCATGGCCCTCGCCGCGGCGAGTGCGAGTCTGGAGGATCCCGATCAGGTTCCAAACGGTCAACGGTTAAACAAGGAAGCGAAAAGCTTCACGGTCCACGAGCTCGAGAAGGTGGGCTACAAAACCATCCCGTCACAGGCCAACTTCATCATGTTCGACTGCAAGCGTCCTGTCGTGCCGTTAATTCAAGCAATGAAAGAGCGCAACGTTCACGTCGGCCGCTTGTTCCCATCTCTTCCAAACCACATGCGCGTGACGATCGGAAAGAGTTCGGAGATGGAAAGTTTTGTCAGTGTGTTCAAGCAAGTCGCCGCGTAACACCAAAATTTGTAGCTGCGGTTGTGCTCGCCACTCCGAAGCCCTAGCGGAGGCGGGTCAACCAAGAGCCGAAGCACGTGGGATTGTTGCCTCCGGAGCGTTACAAGGTCAGCGTCTCAGCCGAAGAACTCTTGCAGCTTGCGATAAGCGTTTCTTCACCGCGCCAATGATCGGCGAACGTTTCTCGCCGGTGGTTTCGCCCGTGTCAGCGGCGGATACCGCAATGTCCGGTGGGAACAGCGCCTCAAGCGCTTCGTGATACAAATGTCGATCGTCCACTGACATTTCGCCGGCGTTGTTAAATTCATTGCCATTGACGATGATCTTTGCGTTCAGTTTCGCCGCGAGTCGCGCCCCGGAATGAAGCTCGGCCGTCTCGTCCACAGCACGATCATATGCTGCTCTGACATCCGACGGCATCTCATCCGCGTTCGCATACTCCCGGCCGTTGAACCGGATATTGGTTTTGGGCCTCGCACTCACTACAAAGACCAGTAGTGAGAACTATTTCTCGCGAAATTCAAGTGCGCCGTCTTTTGCGTCCACCTGAACGGTCTGACCTTCGCGGACTTTGCCTTCGAGAATATCGATGCTGAGCGGATCGAGAATTTCTCTTTGAATGGCGCGACGCAAGGGTCGCGCGCCGTAAACGGGATCGTAGCCTTCACGCGCGAGCAGCGCCTTGGCGGAATCGGACAGCTTGAGCGTGATCTTTTGTTGCTCGAGACGTTTCGACAATCGGCCAAGCTGAATTTCGACAATCTTCTTTAGCTCCTCTTCACTGAGCCGGTCGAAAATGATGATCTCGTCGACACGATTCAAAAACTCAGGTCGAAAATGCGCGCGCAACGCATCCATCACTAGTCGCCGGCGCGCTTCGGGAGATTCTTCCTCCGTAATGTATTGCGAGCCGATGTTGGAAGTCATGATGACGACCGTGTTCTTGAAATCGACCGTTCTCCCCTGCCCGTCCGTGATGCGACCGTCGTCGAGCACTTGCAGCAGCACGTTGAACACGTCCGGATGCGCTTTTTCGATTTCATCGAAGAGCACAACCGAGTAAGGCCTGCGCCGCACGGCTTTGGAAAGTTGGCCGCCTTCCTCGTAGCCGACATAGCCCGGCGGCGCACCGATCAAGCGCGCCACCGTGTGTTTCTCCATGTATTCGCTCATGTCGATTCGGATCATGGCGTTCTCGTCATCGAACAAAAATTCCGCGAGTGCACGGGCCAATTCCGTTTTTCCAACGCCAGTGGGTCCGAGAAAAATGAAAGAACCCAGCGGCCGATTCGGGTCCTGTAAACCGGCGCGCGCCCGTCGCACGGCATTGGCTACGGCCTTGATAGCTTCATCCTGACCGACCACGCGCAGATGCAAATGCTCTTCAAGCTTTACCAGCTTCTCGCGTTCGCCCTCCTGCAATCGCGAAACCGGAATGCCCGTCCAGCTCGACACGACCTCGGCAATATCTTCCTCGGTCACTTCTTCGCGGAGCAGGCGTTTTTTGGTCTTGGCCGATTTCGCAGTAAGATCGGCCAACTTCTTTTCCAATTCCGGTATGCGTCCATATTGAATCTCGCTTGCCTTGGTCAATTCACCGCGCCGCTGCGCACGTTCTAATTCAGTCCGCAGTCGATCGATCTCTTCCTTCACTTTCCGTTGTTCGTCGATGACCGCTTTCTCTTTTTGCCACTCGGCTTTCAGCGCGTTCGATTTTTCCTTTAGCTCAGCCAGCTCTTTCTCGAGCTTCTTCAAACGCTCCTTGCTCGCCGGATCTTTTTCTTTCTTGAGCGCCTGGCGCTCCATTTCGTGCTGCATGACCTGGCGCTCGATCACATCAATTTCGGTGGGCATAGAATCGAGCTCGATCTTTAAACGCGACGCCGCTTCATCGACCAAGTCGATTGCCTTATCTGGGAGAAAGCGATCGGTGATGTAGCGATGCGACAGCACCGCTGCCGCGACCAATGCTCCATCAGTGATACGCACGCCGTGGTGGACTTCGTATCGCTCCTTTAACCCGCGCAGGATCGCGATTGTGTCTTCAACGCTCGGTTCGTTCACTAGCACGGGCTGGAAACGTCGCTCCAGCGCTGCGTCTTTCTCGATGTACTTGCGGTATTCATCGAGTGTGGTCGCCCCAATGGTGCGAAGCTCGCCGCGCGCCAGCATCGGCTTAAGCATATTCGACGCGTCCACCGAGCCTTCTGCTGCACCGGCTCCCACAATGGTGTGCAATTCGTCAATGAAGAGAACGATTTGGCCCTGTGCGTCGGTCACTTCTTTCAGGAACGCTTTGAGCCGGTCCTCGAATTCGCCGCGGTACTTCGCGCCCGCGACCATTGCGCCGATGTCCATCGCAATGATGCGTTTGTTTTTCAACGAATCCGGGACATCGCCACTGATGATACGCCGCGCCAGGCCTTCGACGATGGCCGTTTTGCCAACGCCCGGATCGCCGATGAGAACCGGATTATTTTTCGTCCGGCGCGATAGCACCTGCATAACGCGGCGAATCTCGTTGTCGCGTCCGATCACAGGATCGATCTTCCCCCGCCGCGCCAACTCCGTGAGGTCGCGCCCGTATTTTTCCAGCGCCTGAAATTTGCCCTCAGGATTTTGATCTGTCACTCGCTGCGAACCCCGCACCTGCTGAAGCCCCTGCATGAGCTTGTCCCGCGTAACGCTGAAATCCTTGAGTAATTTTGCCGCAGGAACGTTCGCACCGGCGAGGGCGAGCAAATAATGCTCGGCACTCGTAAACTCATCTTTGAGCTTGGACATCTCCCTTTCGGCATTGTCCAACACGGTCCGGAGTTCGTTAGAGATGCGAAGGTCGGCCGCGGCGCCGTGAATTTTCGGCTGATGCTCCAACTCCGAACGCAGCCGTTCCCGCAACTGATCTACGTTTGCACCAATCTTCTCGAGCAGCGGGCGCGCAATCCCATCGCTCTGATCCAGAAGCACGGAAAGAAAATGCTCGTTTGTGATTTCCGGATGATTATTCTGCGAGGCGAGGTCTTGCGCTGCTTGCAACGCCTCCTGCATCCTCTGCGTGTACCTGTCGATGCGCATCCTTTAACATAGTAAATGCAACTCGTGCGGCAATTCGGCCGCAGGCGTTTGACACAGACGCCTCCACACGGATGAGTGTTTGGCATGAGCGCAGAAGTGAAATTGAGCACTCGTCACGCGTTGCGCGTGCTGCGGCCCGGAGCGTTTCGCCGATACATCATTGGCAGCGTGGTCTCCGATACCGGCACATGGATGCAGGTGATGGCGCAGGGTTACCTGATGAGCACGCTCACGAGCAAAGCCCTCTTGCTTGGAATGGCTAATCTTGCCGCTGGTCTTCCCATGCTCCTTTTAACCATGGCCGGCGGTTCGGCGGCCGATCGTTTCGATAAACGCAAAATTCTGCTGACCACGCAATACGTCCAGATTGCGCTCGCGATTTCGATCGGGCTTCTGATCATGAGCGGCAAAATCCAGATCTGGCACATTCTGGCCTTCGCAGTCCTGCTCGGCATTTCGAACTCATTTGAAATGCCGACGCTAAATGCGTTCGTGCCGGAGCTCGTCACGCGCGATGAAATTCAGAGCGCGATTGCTGTCGATCGCGCGGTCTTTCACGGTTCGCGCGTCGTCGGTCCGGCGCTGGCAGGGATTTTCATCAGCGCGTGGGGCGCGGCTTCGGCTTTTTTTTGCAACGCAATTTCGTTCGTGGCAATGATCGTTGCGCTGTTCACGATTCCGCCGCGTTCCCGGGGCACGGCCGAGGAGGAAAGCAGACGCGCCAGTGGAATCAAGGATGGCTTCCGTTACGTCGCTAAAGACAGGCCGAGCCTCGCGATGATCGGCCTGATCGCAGCGACGACAGTTTTTATTTTCCCGATCATCACGGTGATGATGCCGCTGTATGTGCGATTGGTGCTGGGACTCGGCGCGGATCGACTTGGCTGTTTAATGGGCGCTTCGGCAGTCGGCTCGGTAATCGGTGCGATTTTCCTGATTACTCTTTCGCGCGACAAACGTGTGCCGATCATGATGGTGAACGTCATTGTCGTGATGTGCGCGATTTTGATTTTGTCGCGCGGGCCGAGTTTTTATGTGGCAATGGCTGCGCTCATTTTTAATTCGCTCGGCTTGGCAATGAACTTCGGCCTGGCAAACACGATCGTGCAGGAACGCGCTCCCGATTATCTGCGCGGGCGCGTCTCGGCTGTATTCATGTTGAGCTTCGTTGGGCTAATGCCGGTCGCGGGTTTAGGCATCACCGGGTTG
The DNA here is from genome assembly GCA_003219465.1 of Verrucomicrobiota bacterium. GTDB lineage: Bacteria > Verrucomicrobiota > Verrucomicrobiia > Chthoniobacterales > UBA10450 > Udaeobacter. Next base: position 55,111 of record QHOX01000162.1, read on the forward strand.
TCCGATCTGATTGGGATGCGCACAGCGCTGGCTATTGCGGCTGTTTGTTATGGCATAATCGCGCTCACGGTGCTTGCTCGCGTGCGGCGACAATGCTTACAACCGGCAGTCTGCGAAACGTCTGCCGCTGAGACGCCTGCACCGCCTCCGGTCGCCGCCGCTGTTTAGCGTGATCGCGTTTTCCACCTGCTGGAACTCCGGACGACACACCGACGGAGAAGCAATGCTGAGGGAAATTAAAACCGAGTTCGGTTTTGATTTCATCGAACTCGGTCACGGCATTCGCCTGTCACTCGTGCCAGGCATCCAAAAAATGTTCGATGCCGGAGAAGTTCGCTTCAGCAGTTTGCATAATTTTTGTCCCCTACCCGTCGAAGTAATGGTGGCTTCGCCGAACTGCTACCAGTTTTCCGCTCCCTCCACCGATGAATGTGAGCGCGCCGTAAAGCAGACATTTCAAACGATCGATTTCGCCGCGCGGTTAAATGCGCCGGTCGTTGTTCTGCACCTCGGCGAAGTAAATATGCGGCCCATCACTGACCGGCTCATCGAGCTGGCGAAAACCGGCAGATATTTTTCTCGTAAATACGTCAAGCTGAAGATCGGCGCCGTGAAAAAGCGCGAAGAACTCGCGCGTGTTTATTTGCAGCGGGTGAAAGATTGCCTGTTCCGAATCATTGATTACGCCGAATCCAAAGATGTGAAGATTGGCTTGGAAAGCCGGCGTGGTTATGAGGAAATTCCAAGCGAACGCGAGTTGCCGAGCTTGCTGGACGAGCTGAATTTGGAACAGGTCGGCTACTGGCACGATTTCGGCCACTCACAAATTAAGGAAAATTTGGGGTTCATTGATCACGCCGAGTGGTTAGGCGCGGTCGGCTCCAGGGCGTTTGGCTGCCATGTGCAGGACTGCGTGTGGCCGGCCAGGGACCATGAAGTGCCTTTTACGGGCGGGATAGATTTCGATAAACTTGTTCCGTTTCTTCCCACAAACTGCTTATTTGTCTGGGAGATGAGCCCGAACAAGACGGCGGATGCAATTCGCCAATCAGCTCAAACTTGGAACGAACGTTTTGGCGAATGAAGAAGGCTCTGGTCACAATCTTCCAGCTTGGAGTCACCGTCGGGGTACTATATTGGGTCTATCACGATCCAAACAGACGCGCCCAGATGGTGGAGGCGCTTCGGAACGCGGAGTATCGCTGGGTTCTGATGGGTGTGTTGGCTTATGCGGTCGTGGAACTGGCTGCTGCGTTTCGCTGGCACGTTTTGCTGAAGGTGCAAAAGATTCGCCTCAGTGTCCCGCGTCTTACCGGACTATTTTTCATCGGGTTGTTTTACAACCAATTTCTCCCTGGAGGCACCGGTGGCGACATCATCAAAAGTTATTACCTGCTGAAGGAAACGCCTGACAAGAAAGCAGGTGCACTGCTGGCGGTAGTGTTCGATCGATTCATCGGACTCGTTGCCCTCGTGGCGATCACGGCCACCCTGATCACGTTGCGATATGATTTTCTTGCCCAGAAACCGGAGACCCGAAATTTACTCTGGCTGTTGCTCATTCTTCTGAGCGCGTCGATTGCTTTCTTGGTTGCGACGTTCGTCATCAGTGGATTCAAACTGTTCCATTTTTTCCCGGCACACTTTCCGGGTCGTGACAAACTGATTGAGATCTTCGCGGCTTATCACCTCTACGCGCATCATTGGAGGGCAACCCTCGTCGCGTTTGGGGCGTCGGTCGTGGCGCATCTTGCAACCTTCACCACTTTCCTCTTTGCCGCTTATGCTCTGGGCGTGCGGGTGCCGTTGGTTGATTTTTTTGCCATCATGCCGGTGGAACGAACGATCTCCGCTTTGCCGATCAGTTTCGCCGGAATTGGTCTGCGCGAAAAAATTTTGCAGATCATGCTCAACGGGCTCTGTGGCGTTCCGGAAGCAAAAGCTATTCTCATCGGGTCGCTGAGTTTCGTGATCATTCTCGTTTGCTGTCTTCCCGGCGCTTTTGTTTACTTGCTTTACAAGCCGAGTGGCGCAGCAGAACGCGTGAAACTTCGCGAAATGGAAGAGGAAGTTGTCACCCTCGAACATGAATTCGGCGAACCGGAGTGAGATGCGCGAGGGATCTGCGTAGCGCAATTGATGTGACAAAGAAAAGATCGCGGCGCCAAGGCCGCTCCCAGATTCGTAAGCGCCCATTCGTGATCGCCACCTTCGCGATGACTACCGATGGCAAGGTCACAACGAAAAACTTCGGGCCGGTTGATTTCACTTCCCGTGAAGACAAGCTGCATTTGTTTCGACAACGCGCCTTGGCGGATGCGGTCTTGTTAGGACATACAAGTCTGGAACGCGACAACGTCCGGCTCGGCTTGCCAGCGGAACTGCAGGAAATGAGGATCAAGAGCGGTCAAACTCGCTCACCGCTGCGAGTGATCGTCTCGAACAAAGGCAAGATTGATAATCGGCTGAAGATCTTTCAATCTGACCTTTCGCCAATCATTATCTTTTCCACCAAACGAATGCCGCGGAAAAACCAGAAAGCGTTACAAAGAAAAGCTACGTTGCACTTAACCGACGCCCGGCACGTCGATCTTGCTGTGATGCTGGAAACATTGCGTAATCAATACAAAGTGCGCACGCTCGCGTGCGAAGGCGGGCCTACGCTTTTTCGAGCTTTATTGGAAGAGAACTTGATCGATCAACTCAATCTGACAATTGCGCCGTTCATGTTCGGCGGAGCCACTGCGCCTACGCTCACAGGCCTAGGCAACAAATTCCTGCCCGCCAGCGTGCACTGCTCCTTGATCAAAATGCGCACGATCGAGAACGAATGCTTTCTGACTTATCGAATCAAGCACCAGCGGGGTCGTCGAAACTAGACAACTTTTTTTGCGTCGCGGCCGACGCACAAGTTCACCGCCACAATTTGGGCAAACGAAGTTTAATTGTTCGGAACACGTCGCGCAAAAATGTGCATTCGAAGCTGCAAATCAATGCTATCCCGCCTGGTGTGAGAGCGGCTCCGCACTTTTCACATCCACTTTTCAGTTCCAGCGCCATTTTGTTTTTCGTTAACGGTGGCAGCGCTTGAGCTTCAGACATGCCGCGGTGTTGAACAAGCGAAACCGGTTACGCAACGAAGTTATTGTCTCGCAACCGTTACCATCCACAAATTTCTGCGCAATCTGTGGATCGTTTTGATAACAGGGATGACTTCGCTGAGACGTCTCGTATTGAAGGGATTTGTCAGCCTAGCCTCCGCGATTCCCGGCGAATTCGCGCGGCCTCGCGCATGAAGTTTGGATTTCGAATGATCGTCGTAGCATTTTCCTCCGCTGAATCGCTTCGAACGAACAGCGACAAGCAATCTATCAAGCGTCTGCCGCGCCAGTTCACCAGCTCCTGAGTGATGCAATGCAGTCCGTTCTGCTCGCACAAACCGCGAAATAAATCAGCGGTCATGTCTGGGTTTCGATGATGCGCCCAATCGAGAATCTGCAGTTTGATCAACGGTTTCGCCAGCGCATCGGGGAGCCGTTCACGCAGCGAATTAACGTATTCGCCAAAATTGGAATGATGAATGAAACCTTTGCCGCCGATTTTCAATTTGGGTCCGAGTTCGCGGAGGTACGCCCCCACGACGTCGCGCTTCGTATGTACGAAGGAATCAAAACTGAAAACAAAATCGACTGACGCATCGGGGATCATCGATAACGAGCGGCCATCGTTGAGACAACAGCGCACGTGCGGAGTGGACGCAAAACGCCGGCGACACGCCTCGATGCATTCGCTCGACTTATCAACGGCCCACAGCTTATCGCAGTAATCCTTCAGAAAATGCGTCCATCGTCCAAAGCCAGGCGCAATTTCCAAAATCGTGCCGGCTGGCAGGCAATCGCGAACACGCGGAAAAATTGTGCGGTCCCATTGCGCATGCGAGGTGCCCCACGGCGCCGACCATTCCTCGCCCGCCTCTTTCCAATCGTATTTCATCTGGTGGCGACGGATTCAAACGATCTCATAAATGTCATTCTGAGTGAAGCGATGAATCTCTGAATGAACCTCCGTCTGTCGCCACGAATTTTCTTCACCGGCATCGGTCAATTCAGTCGTCCGATATCAGACATCTGAGCTCTGCTCTCTTAACAATTGCTGGGAGCGGAATCCGACCGTCGACACGCGGATTTTCAGTCCATTCTTCCCACGAGGGAAACGCCGTAAAATCGTGGCCGCTACTCGTGCGGTAAATTCATTTGCATATCACAGTTTCAATGGAACATGTGTGCTCGTTTAACTTCGGCCTCAACCCGCAATGCACACGCGATTCTTGTTCCGTGATATGACACTGGATCAGTTGGCGCTGTTCATCGCTCGACAGCGCAGGCAGGAAGTTTTGCTGCGAAGAGTTCTGACGGAATTCGAATTGCTCCATTTGGCATAGCAATCGTTATCTTCTGCCACTCTTTATCAAGCAGATGACATGGAAGATATTAACCTGAAAATCTAGGACATTTACAAATTTGGACGCTTCAATAACTCACAGTCACCTCATCCCTCCACATGGTGGCGAACTTATTAATCTCACTCTAGACGACGAAAGAGCGGCGGAACTAAAAGCCCAGTCGAGGGACTTTCCTTCGTGGGATTTAACGGCCCGCCACATCCGCGATCTTGAACTACTGCTGAACGGGGGTTTCTCTCCCTTACGCGCCTTCATGAACAAGGCAGATTACGAAGGGGTCTGCCACAATATGAAGCTGACGAGCGGCCTTGTCTGGCCGATACCGATCACGCTCGATGTCACCGAATCTTTCGCTAAAACCCTGAAACCAGGCAGCAGCAAGATCGCGCTGCGGGATGCAGAAGGAGTAATGCTCGCGGCGCTTCACGTGGAAGACGTGTGGCAACCGGATCGTAAAGCGGAAGCGAAAGCAGTTTTTAATACCACTAGCCCGCTTCACCCCGGAGCGAACTATCTGCTCAACAAAGAGAACCCATGGTATGTGGGCGGCCGTATCGAAGGTCTCCAACCGCCGTCGCATTACGATTTTAAGTATCTCCGTTTAACCCCAGCTGAATTGCGAGTCGAATTCGCCCGGCTGGGTTGGCGCCGTGTGGTGGCATTTCAGACGCGTAATCCAATGCATCGCGCGCACGTAGAATTGACTCTTCGCGCAGCGAAACAGGTTGAAGCTAACCTGCTGATCCATCCCGTAGTTGGGATTACCAAGCTTGGCGACGTAGATTACTTCACGCGCGTGCGGTGCTATCAACGACTGCTCGCGAAATACCCGCATGGGACGGCAAAACTTTCCCTGTTGCCGCTGGCCATGCGCTTGGGCGGGCCACGGGAAGCGATTTGGCACGGCTTGATCCGAAAGAATCACGGCTGCACCCACCTAATCGTGGGACGCGATCACGCCGGCCCAGGCAAGGACGCGGACGGAAAGTCATTTTATGGACACTATGAAGCTCAAGAACTATTCAGGAAACACGAAGCTGCTATCGGCGTAAGCATGGTTCCGTTTAATATGATGGTCTATGTGGAAGATGAAGATAAGTATTTTCCGGAGGACGAAGTTCCCAAAGATAAACACGTTTTGCACCTCTCTGGCACAGAATTGCGTCAGCGATTAAATGAAGGGCGCGACATTCCTGCATGGTTTACCTATCCCGAGGTCGTACAGGAACTACGGCGCAGTTTTCCACCACGGCATAAACAAGGCCTGACAATCTTTTTCACTGGCCTCTCCGGCGCAGGCAAATCGACCATTGCCAGCGTTTTGGTCACTAAATTTCTCGAAGTCGGTGGCAGACCAGTAACTCTTTTGGACGGCGATCTGGTTCGCAAGCATCTTTCATCAGAACTTGGCTTTTCCAAGGAACATAGAGATCTCAACATTCACCGCATCGGATACGTCGCTTCCGAGATCACCAAAAATGGCGGCATTGCAATTTGTGCTCCGATCGCGCCGTATGACTCCACTCGCAAACATGTGCGCGCCATGATCGAGCCAGTTGGCGGATTTATTATGGTGCATCTCTCCACGCCGGTTGACGTATGCGAACAGCGCGATCGCAAAGGTCTCTACGCGAAGGCGCGGGCTGGAATTATCAAGGAATTCACCGGCATTTCTGATCCCTACGAGGAGCCTACCGATGCAGAAGTGGTGATCAATACCGCCGAGCTCACACCCGAAGAGGCTGCGCAGGAAATCATCCTGCATTTAGAGCGTGAAGGCTTCATCGGACTTAATGAAGAACCGGCCTGAACGCGAAGCGAAACTCATTTTGAGAATCTCGTGGCACGACGCACACAGCTATGCGTGGACGGCGGCGATGCACTCGAGAACACAACGTTGAAAACGGTATCTTCACGTCCGTTCGCACGCGATACGCAGGACGAGGCCTTAGGGACTGATCCGGAAAAAACGCGGAGGCGAGTCATGGTCATTGGACTGGACTGCGCAGCGCCCGAATTGGTCTTCGATCGCTGGCTTGATGAGCTACCAAACTTGAAGTCGATCTGCCGAAGCGGTCTGTACGGACAGCTTCGCTCGTGCGATCCGCCTATCACAGTGCCGGCGTGGTCGGTGATGATGTCCTCCAAGAGTCCTGGCCGGCTTGGAGTTTACGGGTTCCGAAACCGTGCGGATTACTCCTACGACCGCTATTCCATCGCCAACTCGCTTGCGATTAAAGAGGACCGGCTCTGGGACATCCTATCGCGCAGTGGAAAACGCTCCATTGTAATAGGCGTTCCGGGAACCTACCCACCACGCCCTCTGAATGGCTTAATGGTAACAGACTTCCTCACTCCAGACACGACCTGCCAGTACACGCATCCGTCTGAACTCAAACAGGAGATCGAGCAGGTGGTTGGCGAATATATTTTAGATGTGCGTGATTTTCGGTCCGGCAACAAGGAGAAGATTTTGGGCGATATCTATGAGATGACCCGGAAGCGCTTCCAGCTCGCACGGCATTTACTGGCGAAGGAAGATTGGGATTATTTCATGATAGTTGAGATGGGCATGGACCGTATCCACCATGCGTTTTGGGACAATATGGACCCGGCTCATCGCTTGTACGAGCCCGGCAACAAATTTGAGAATGCGATTCATGACTACTACAGAGAGGTGGACCGTGAAATCGGCGCGTTGCTCGCGTTTGCCGATGACGCGACGGCGGTGCTTGTGGTCTCTGATCACGGTGCCAAACGTATGGATGGCGGCATCTGCGTTAACGAATGGCTGATTGCAAATGGCTATCTCGCCCTCGCCGAAAAGCCTGCCCGCGCAACGCCGTTCTCTAAAGTCAAAATTGATTGGTCCCGGACGAAGGCATGGGGCGACGGCGGATATTACGCACGTATCTTTCTCAACGTCGCGGGCCGCGAGCCAAACGGAACCATAGCACCAGGAGATTATGAGAAAGTGCGTGACGACTTGACTGCTGGACTCAAAGCAATTCCGGATGAAAACGGACACGAAATCGGCACGCAAGTTTTCCGGCCGGAGGAACTCTATAAAGAGGTGCGCGGCGTGGCGCCGGATCTAATCGTTTATTTTGGCGCTCTTTTCTGGCGCTCGGTTGGCAGCGTCGGCGACGGAAAAATACACACCTTCGAAAACGACACTGGGCCGGACGGAGCCAACCACGCCGAGAATGGCGTTTTCCTTTTCCGCCCGACTAACGGCGGCATTTCAGGGGGACGGCAAGTGGACGGGCTGCGGATAATTGATGTTGCGCCCACGATTTTGCGTTTATTTAGGCTGCCGATTCCGTTAGATATGGAAGGTAAGGCACTCGCCTTCGTCAACTGTGATTAAAGCCCAGCCAAGTAATTTTCTCAGTCAAATAAGAATGGTGCGCGCCAGGGCACCTCTGCGGTTGAGCTTCGGTGGCGGCGGCACCGATATCTCGCCCTATGCAGACACGCGCGGCGGCTGTGTGCTCAACGCCACGATTTCGCGCTACGTCTATGCGACATTAGTCCCCAAGTCGGAACGTTCGATCGGCTTCCGCTCGTTCGATTACGGGACGGTGGTTTACTTCACCGAGGAGGAACACTTCGTCTTCAATGGTCAAATGGATTTGGTCAAGGGGGTGCTGAAGCGCTTCGAACTGGACAAGCTCCGCTCGGACGGCTTCGATCTTTTCGTCCATACCGATGCTCCGCCGGGCTCGGGCCTTGGCAGTTCCTCCACGTTCACCGTGGCGCTTATCGGCCTGTTTCGCGAGCTGCTTGGACTGCCGATTACACCCGGTGGCATAGCCGGCCTGGCTTACGACATTGAACGCAACGACGTAGGAATCAAAGGCGGCCGACAGGACCAGTATGCCGCTGCTTGTGGCGGTTTCAATTTCATGGAGTTCCATGGTGAACAGGTGATCGTTACCCCGCTGCGACTCAGCGATTTTGTCATCAATGAACTTGAATACAACCTGCTCCTTTGTTCCATGGGAAGCCGCGAATCCCAGCCAATCATCGGCAGCCAGATGGAAAGTATGAAAAATAAGGATGCTGAGCCTCTTGCGGCGATGGACAAGGTGAAAGAAATCGCGATCGAGATGAAAAAGGCGCTACTACTGGGAGACCTCGATCGTTTTGGAGACATGCTTCATGAGGGTTGGTTGCAGAAGCAAAAAATGGCGCCGGGCATTACAACGCCGCATATCGACGAGCTTTACTCGGAAGCACGCAAGGCTGGCGCCGTCGGCGGCAAGATCACCGGGGCAGGCGGAGGCGGCCACATGATGCTCTACTGCCCGTTTAACAAACGCCACATAGTCAGAGAGCGTCTCACTGCGATGGACGCGCGGGTTATTGATTTTCGATTTGACGCGAGTGGGATGCAGACGTGGCGCGTATATAAATGATTTGATCCCAACACCTCGGTTAATCGAATTTTGAGCGGACTTACGTACGGCATTATATATATCAATCTGCTTCCGACATGAAAAAAGATCCAAAGGTGGCAATCATAGGATTGGATGCGGCGACCTGGACACTTATTCGTCCGTGGATGGCCGAAGGCAGCATGCCGAATCTGGCAAAGTTGATGAAGGAGGGCGTGTCGGGAACACTCCGATCGATTCTTCCACCAATTACGCCGCCGGCATGGACTTCGTTCATGACCGGCAAGAATCCTGGCAAACACGGCGTCTTTCATTTTATCGAGACCGCAGCCGACAGCTATGCGATGAATTATGCCAACGGTGGTTCACGCCGGTCGCCCACAGTCTGGAAGATACTCAATGACGCGGGATTCAGTGTGGGGACGATGAATATTCCGTTTACCTATCCGCCTGAGGCGCTGGATGGTTTTCAGATTTCGGGCTTGGATACGCCATCGCCCAATAGCGAATTCGTCTATCCAGCGTCCCTGAAACGCGAGCTGGTCGATCATTTGGGCAAGATTAATCATGATCTTCGCTTCCTCGGGAACATGTCTACGGACCACCGGCGGGCTCAAGTGGTGGCCGAGATGGAAAAGATCGACCAGCAGTGGGCCGCAGTCGCTCTTTACCTTCTGGAACGCCATCCGCAAGACGTGATGATGTTCGTCTTCATGTCGATAGATACAGTCCAGCACTACTTTTGGCAGTACATGGACAGCAGTCATTTTCTTCACGACCCGAAGGCAGGGGCTCGTTTTGGAAATGCAGTGCGTCAGGTGTACGAACGACTCGACGCGGTGACCGGCCGGATAATCGAGAAGCTTCCCAAAGAGACGACGGTCTTCGTTGTCTCCGACCACGGCGGTGGCCCGGTGGTCGATCGCACCGTGTTTTTAAACCGATACCTGCATCACCTCGGGCTTCTACACTACCGGAAGGACGAAAGCGGCGGCGGAAAGCGACGCGGTGCGCTACGCAAGATTAAATTAAAAATCCTGCAAGGCGCATATTCGTTTCTGCGTAGCGTGCTCTCGTCACGCCAGAAGAGCCTTCTTGCCGAAATGTTTCCCAGACTTAGGAAGAGAGCGGAACTCGCCTACACATCATTTGTAGATATCGATTGGACTCGTACCAAAGCGTTTTGCAGCGAAGTGCTCGCCTCGCCGCCGAACATCTGGATTAACCTGAAAGGGATAAAACCCCGTGGCATCGTGGAACCTACCGAGTACAGCGCGCTGACTGACTTTATCATTGAGAAATTGCGGGAGCTCAAAGATCCGCGAACCGGCAAGCCGATAATCGCCCGCGTTTATCGACGCGACGAGCTCTTCCACGGTCCGTTTTCCAACGAGGCCGCCGACCTCATTGTCGATTGGTGGAGCGAAGACAGTCTTTTCTCGACGGCGCCAAGTTTGGCCAAGGACCGCGACAAGCCGGCGGTCATTATTAGCGAGCATCGCCCATCTGAAGATTCCGTCTGGGGCGGCACGCATCGTCGCGACGGGATTCTCGTTGCCACGGGACCGGGCTTAAAGAGAGGAGCGGAGATCGAAAACGCACAACTCATCGATTTCGCTCCGACGGTTCTCCATCATCTTGGCTTGGCTGTCCCAGAGGACATGGATGGCCGCGTCCTGGCGGACGCATTTCGGCCGGAATTTTTAGCCGCGCATCCTGTCAAAGCGGGCGCTGCCTCCGGTATTTCCGAGAGCGATCGCTCGAGCGGTTACACCGACGAGGAGTCTGCCAAAGTCGAGGAACGCCTCCAAGCGCTTGGCTATTTGGAATAGTTACGAAGAAAAGCTATGTTTGAAAACATTCGCGCCGATCTTCGTCGCAAAACCACCGCCTTCGGTGTGCGCCCGGAAGATCAGACCTTTTTTCGTAAACGAATCACACCTTTTCTCGAGTTCGGCACCTTTGCCGTCATCGTCTATCGCTTCGGTTCCTGGGCCTACAAAGTCAAAGTCCCCATCATTCGCCAGATTCTCATCGCGCTTTATCTCTTCATCAATGTCGCGTGCATGATCATAACGGGGATTCACATCTCGCGCGAAAACGACATCGGGCCGGGTCTGGTTGTCCATAACTTTTGTGGCATTCTCGTCCTGGCGAAAAAGATCGGCCATAGCTGCACTCTCAATCAGGGGGCCAGCATCATGAACGTGCGCGGCGTCGGCCGTGCGACGATTGGCAACAACTGCTATTTTGGCGCCGGTTGTAAGGTTGTCGGAGCGATCACAATCGGCGACAACGTCGTGGTAAGCCCAAACTCTCTTGTGATCACCGACGTGCCAAGCGGCGCGACGGTCCTCGGAGTGCCTGCGCGAGTTATTTCGCGGGAGGCGACCAGCCCCTATCTCAAGAACCCCATCATCCCAGTTAGCCCTGAGGCAACAAATGATTCCAAACCGGCCACCCGCGTGCCGGCTTCGACTTCGGGTGTCTCGTGACAAATCCGACTTCCACGCAGCGCAGCCGGAAAGGCGGTTATTCGCTCGCGATGGTTGCGGCCTGTCCTTTCCCAGCCAATCACGGCTCGGCCGCGAGTATCCGGGAAATGTCCGACACGCTCACGGATATGGGTCACGACGTTCATATCGTGACTTATCCCTTCGGCCAGGAGGATATCCACGTGCGCCGGGCAAAAGTGCATCGCACGGGACCTTTTCGCCCCGAGACAAACGCCAAGGTTGGCCCATCGTCTGAGAAATTTTCTCTCGATTTTCAACTCCTGCGATTGCTCTGCCGGGTCATTCGAAGAGAGAACATCGAGATCATTCACGCCCATAACTACGAAGGCGCCCTGATCGGCATCCTGGCCAAGTGGCTTACGCGCCGCCCCCTGCTCTATAACGCGGTCAATTTGATGAGTGACGAGCTCGCCGGGTATAACTTCATTCGCCCGGCATGGCTGGCCCACGGCATCGCTCGTGGCTTGGACTGGTTTACGCCGATTTTCCCGGACCACATCACGGCCGTATCACCGGAGCTGCGCGAGTGGTTTCTGGAAAACGGCGTCCGGGCGGCCAAGGTCGATATGGTGCCGGCGGGGATCGAGCCGGATTTGTTTGACCACCCGGAGCCCGAGAAGTTTCGACAACAGTATCAACTCGATGGCCGGCCGGTGGTCATGTACACAGGCGTTTTGAACGCGTTTCAGCGGATCGATTACCTGTTGGCCGCGTTTGCGGTCGCTTTGCGCGAACGGCCAGACGCGCTCCTCCTCGTCGTTAGTCCGCTGGTCTCTGAAACGCACGAGCGCGCACATCGACGGTTCGCGCAAGAGCTGGGAATCGCCGATTCGGTGATCTGGATTTCTCCACATTCCTTGAGAGATTTACCGAGTTATCTCGCCCTAGCCGATGTCGCGGTCGTTCCGCGACCCGAATGCCCGGGTCATCCCGTCAAGCTCCTCAACTACATGCTGGCAGGCCGGCCGATTGTTTCCTTCGCCGGCGGCGCCAAGGGGGTGCGCCATTTGTACGACGCCTACATTGTGCCGAATCACGATTGCGAGGCACTCGGCCAGGGAATTCTCGCCCTCCTTAAAGATCCTGCGCTGGCAGCGAAACTCGGAGCCAGCGCGCGCGCCACGGTCCTGGCCAACTTCGACTGGCGGCAGATTTGTGAGAAGATCGAGTGCATTTACGACAAACTTCTGGCTGTGCCGAGCAAGGCTGCCGCCCGTGCACAGAACCAATCTGCGCCCTTTGCTACGCGCGTGCGGTAACGCGTTAACACTTTTCCCAATGGCGTCGCCAATTGCACACAGTTTCGCTGGGTTCTGGACTTTTCTTGCAGCGAGAGGGCGCTTCAAAACTCGATTGACTGCGCACTGGCGCCAATATCTCCCGCCTCTCGGAGTGCTGATACTGCTCGCTAATGCGCCTGATCTAGACTTGTTCCTAGGGAACGCACTGCATCGCGGTTTCACGCACAGTCTGACGGTCGCTGTGGTGATATCAGTGGCTTTAAGCTGCATATGGCGGATCGCGCCAGGATTTTGGCGAAGTGCCATTCTTTACTTCACGGCGTACAGTTCACATCTCTTGATCGACTTTTTTACCGGAACCAAGATCGGGTGGACTAATACTGGATTTGGTATGCCGCTGTTCTGGCCTTGGCACAAGACTTTTAGCTCGCCGTTGATATTGATTTTTGGTATCCACCATAAAAATTTTGCGGCATTATTTAGTCTCGACAACGTTTGGGCGTGCACTTATGAAACACTGACTTTTGGTGCGATTACCGTAGTAGGGTTTGTTTTATGGAAACGAAAACTGAAATCGCGGATATTAGGGAAACCAAAACTGAAGTCGCGGACAAAGCGTCCGATATCCGAAGCCCCGACACATCTTCTTTCCAACCTGTAGTATCAAAAAAGAAAAGCCTCGGGCCATCTTCCCAGACTGCAGGACCAAAAATGAGACGCTGGCACTGGGTAATCTTTGTCGTCATCTGTGTGCTTCTAGGACTTCTTGTCCTCTATACAATCCTCCACGTGATCGATACGACTACCGGCATCGCTCGCCACGTGCATGCACCGTCGCCAGTGGAGACGGTGCCTGTCCGCCGGCAGACACTTGAAGAAGTCATCGGGGGCAGTGGCGCAGTCGAGCAAGCTGAGACTGTCAACCTGATTACCCAGCTCACCGCACAGGTTCTTGAAGTGCCAGTGAAGATTGGTGATCTAATAAAAAAAGGCGACTTGCTCGTTCGCTGGGACGACCGGCTCATCAAGGCGACCGTCGAGGCTAACCGCGAATACGTGGAGGCCGATAAGATCAAGATCCGGAACGAAACGCGTCAGGTCGAGCGCTACTCCACGCTACAGACCAAGAATATGGGGTCGGCGGTGGACTTGGAGAAGTATGAGATGGCCCTGGCCGACGCAAAGATAGACCTCGCTAAATCTACAGTTTCACTGCAGCAGGCTGAGATCGATCTTGAACACGTGAAGCAGATGTCTCCCATCGATGGAATCGTCCTCGAGCGACTTGTTAACCCGAACGAGTTCACTAAACCCGGTCAGGTGATCCTGAAGCTTGGTGTTCTCAATACCGTGTTGATGGCAGCCAAGATCACCGAAGAAAAAATGCATTCTGTGCAGTTAGGACTTCCTGCCGAAACGACTTTTCCAGCATTCCCCAGCGAGGTTTTTAAGGGCACAGTTTGGAAGATAGATCCAAACATCGACCCGATCACGCGGACCTTCACGACCTACATAAAAATTGAGAATCCAGATTTTCGGCTAAAGCCCGGTCTATCGGGCTTCGCACGCATCCGGCGGACCGCCAAGGATGTCCTGGCCGTTCCGAGCATCGCGATCGTGAATCCTTCAGGCGAACAAGCCTCCGTTTTTGTCGTCGATGGTAACAACCATGCAAATCTGCGTAAGGTGCGTCCCGGCATCGTGGTCGACGCCATGACAGAGATTTCCGATGGGCTCAAAGAGGGAGACAAAGTCGTAACTGTTGGGCAGTTTTATCTAAAAGATAATGACAAAGTCCGTACTACATACAGATCGATCTTCAAATAACGTCGCTGCCTATCTGGCGGCGCTGCTGTTCGTCCTGCCATGTATGTCGGAGGCGCGAGAGGCCTTGGAGGCTCCTCCGCACGACCCGCTGACACTTCACGACTGCATTGCCATCGCATTAGGCGAAAGTCCGGCTTTGGAAGCTAGCCGTTTTGATGTGTTCTCTGCGGCCGAGGAAGTCCGCGCCGCGCAGGGAAAGCTGTTGCCGCAAGTGACCGGAGCAGCAGATTACCTACTTTTCTCGGGCAGCAGGGTTTCTAAATTCGGGGTGATTAACCTGGGAAGTGTAACTCCCAACGGAAGCGTAGTGACCGCGAACACGGTTGGCTCAGCTGAAGTCGAGTTATACTCAGCTCATTTAAAGTACCCACTCTTTGCCGATGGAAGTATTCTGGGTTTGAACAATCCGCCCGCGGTCGCGGAAAGGAAGGCAAAGAAACAGGCTCTTGCATGGACCGTCAATCTGACACGTGAGGAAGTAATCTACCGTATCACCGATGAGTTTGTCTCGACTGTTTCGGCGCGAAACCGAATGGGGTTAGCGGAACGCAGGGCAAAGCTGCTCGATCAGTCAGTCAGTATCATCGAGGAACAGCAGAAGCAGGGACTGAAGCTACCGATCGACATCAAGGTTGCAAAGGAACAGTTCAGCGCAGGGCAGACTCTTCTGAAGCTTCTTCGGGAGCAATCCGTGGCAGGGTCGCTGGCGCTGTCAAAAACTCTTGGCGTGGCCTCTTCGTCCAACCTTTCCTTATCGAACACGCTCCCTGATGCACCTGATCCGCCACCGACCACCGAGCAGTTGATTGGCGCATGCCTCAACCACCATCCATCGCTTGAGAAACAGCGAGCCGTTATCGAACAAGCGAAGCAGGAGTACCGGCTCGAACGATTCCGTTTGTATCCGTCAGTTTACCTGGATGGCTCAGCTAGCTATATCGACGATTTTAGTGGTGTTTCTAACAGTGAAAGCTTCTTTAGCGGCGCGATTGCCGTCAACGTACCCATTTTCGACTTCGGGGCGCAGCTGGCTACCACCCGATCGAAGTTGATGACATATAAAGCCGAACAGGCCAGACTTTTCTCAACAGCCGATAACGTCAACTTCGAGGTCCTCAAGGTCTACCAGACGATCTACACCCTAACTCACAACATCCTGGGCCTTCAAGGAGACGTCGCTAAGGCTCAGAGGGATGTGCAAGTAATCCAGGCTCAGCAGCAGCAGGGTATTGCTGAGCCGCTAATCGCGATTGAAAAGGAGCTGCATCTCATCGCTAAGCAAGATGAGCTAGAGGGGATCCAAGCGCGACGCCTCACCTACTACGCGCGCCTCCAAAGAGCAGCCGGTGGCGCGTGGAAGTGGATTCCATGAAGCAGTCGCAGCGGATCGTCAAAAACGCCGTTTTCGGAATCGGAGCCAGCCTCATAGGGGGTTTGGTCTATCTGGCTACCGTCCTGACTATCGCTCGCATGGTCAGCGTTGTCGAATTCGGTAAATATTCCTTCGTTCTCGCGTTTGCCATGTTCTTCCAGCTCGTCGCCGATGCTGGTTTACCTCGCATGTTGATCCGGGAAATCGCCAAAGATCCCGAAGCACTCGTGCCGCTGGTTGGTGCCGGGGCGGCGCTCATTTGGGTTGTATCGTTGGCGGTGCTTCTTCTGGTCGCGCTAATCGTTCCATTCCTGCATTTTGGAACCGATGTAAAGATAGCCGCCGTTGTTATGACCATGGCAACGATGGCGACCTTTCACTCCGCCGGCTATAGCGCCGTTCTGCGCGCCTTCGAAGATAACGAGCTAAATAACCTGGGATTCGTCCTACAGAAGTTTCTTCTCCTCGGCTTTATTGTCGTGACGATAAAGTTGAAGATGGGGTTGGTCGGCTTCGTCACTGCCCATCTTGTGTCGAACGTGCTTCTGTGGAATTTTTATCATATCATAGTCTCACGCCTTTACGCACGCATTCCCCTGCGTATTGATGTATCGTTATGGAAATCCCTCATGATCGCCGCGCTGCCGATGGGGGGTGGCGTCATGCTTCGCCAACTCGCGCTTCAACTTGACATCCTTATCCTTACGTGGATGACAAACTTAACGACCGTCGGCTTATTTAGTGGCCCTTATAGAATCAGCATGGCCCTGCGAGTGATTCCGCAGACTCTAGCACTCCCGCTTTATCCGCTTTACTCACGCACCGCGCACTTGTCGCCGGAACGCTTCAGGGAGGCTTACCAGTGGAGCGTAAAGTTTTTTGCGCTTACCAGTATTCCCATGGCCGCTTTTTTTATCGCGTGGTCGAAGCCGATCCTTGGGTTGGCTCTGGGCGCTAAGTTTCTGCCCGCACTCCCCGCGATGCAGCTTCTCGGCCTCGGGCTGGTCCCGTTTTTCCTCTCGACTTTGTTTCAGTACATTTTCGCAGCGCTCGATGAGCAGAGACGCTTTCTCGCCAGCACTTGTGTAGGCTCAGCTTTGCGCATTCTCCTCCTGGTCATGCTCATACCAAGATTTGGGTTTGCTGGACCTGCCCTGGCATTCGTCTGCGCTGAAACAGCGATCGTTGGAATTTGGATATTTCAACTCAAGCGGCTCGGTTTCCCGGCGAACCTGGGCAACGTCATCTGGCGGCCGCTGGCAGCAGGATTCGCGATGACACTTGTGCTTTTCGCTGCGGGCAAGGGACAGCTTCTCTGGCAGATTCCCGCGGCGGTCGTTTCGATAATTGTCTATGCTGTTGTTCTATTAGCTCTCAAAACGTTTTCGACAGAGGAAATACATCATGCGCGAGAAGGCATTGCCTTTGTCTATCCCTTTATCGAGTCCTGGGCGAAGAAACTTAAACGCAACACATGACGACCCCGAATCGCATCGAAACGCCGCCTATGCCGGCGCGGGCCCAGGCTGCCGCCGCTTGGATCGCCTTATACTTAAAATGGAAGAAGCGTTTCGAATCTTGGGCGGAGTTTTTGGCTAACTTCTGGGCTGCTTACTGGCTGCTCATCCTCGGCAGCTTTCTGATTTTCGGTTCAGCTTTTCTTAAGTGGGTTCAATATCCGCTGACCTCGAACCTTTCCGGTCTGAAGTTCCCTTTGTTCCATGACTCGGGAGTCATCCCGCATGTTACTCTTCTCTCTTTCGGCGCTGTTGGGGTTGTTGTCTTTATAGCCGGACTTGTTTTGCGCCGATTTTTTGCTTCGGCCCTTGGCCTTGCCGCAGCCGTCCTCATCACAGTGTGTGTGTTGACGCCAGCTCACATTGCCTTTCAACAGCCGATGATGCTGCGCCATCTGATTGATGAACTGCAGGCGACGCCATGGCGCAAGATTTTTACGAAGGAATATTTTCCAGCGAATTACGGTTCTCCTGAGGTGCTTCCGAGTCAGCTCGTTCTTTACACCGCGAGTGGACGCCTTCTCGCTGCCTATTCCTTCCTCCGGCTCGGCTGGACCTGCTTTGCGATCGGCTCTCTGTTGGTTGCCGTATATGCAATGCGCCGTCTGCCGGACGGAAAAATGGCGATTGGACTGGCGCTGGTCTGTCTTCCCGTCGGCGCGCTCACCATAGTAATCACACCGGCAATAATCGGGCAGCATTACTTCAACAGTGGCTCGATAGCCAAGGCGCGAGGCCACAATCAAGAGGCAATCGCTGCCTACCGAAAGGCGATGAAGTGGGATGCGTGGCATGCGCAGGATATTGGTCTCTACGCAACAATCGGCGACCTCCAGAAAAAGAGTGGTATCGAAAGCAATTCACCGGAGCGACATATTAGCCGAGCGGTGGAGTTACAACAGGCAAATGAGTTCGAGCCAGCGGTCTTTGAGCTTAGCCGCGCGGCCGAAGCGGGCGGCCCGGTCGCGGCCGTAGCGCGGCGCGAGGCCGCGAAGACTCGTGTAGAACTTGGTCTGGCTCTGTATCAATCGGGCGGCATTGGCGGCGCCGTGACCAGCTGGCAGCTTGCGCTCGTTGATGATCC
This sequence comes from Verrucomicrobiota bacterium, assembly GCA_003219465.1. GTDB lineage: Bacteria > Verrucomicrobiota > Verrucomicrobiia > Chthoniobacterales > UBA10450 > Udaeobacter. Next base: position 73,530 of record QHOX01000162.1, read on the forward strand.
CACACAGGAGGTCTTTGTCCTTCCATACCTCGCCCGTGGCTATTTTGATTTGGGCCGTTATGAAGCTGCGCTCCAGGCGGTCGATCGCCTCGTTAAAATTATGTCGGATCACAGCTCAATGGTGGCCGATGTTTACTCACTTGGCGGCGATTGTTATGCGAAGCTTGGCCGCGACGACGATGCCCGCCGCTATTACAATCTTTCTTACGCGAAGGATTGGATCGTAAATTACTGGGCGATAAGCCGGCTCGCCGGCGAATAATTCATGCAAATTTCATCGACTTCATCCAAGCACCCATCCTCACGTACCCTGCGATGGTCATGGGCCGTGGTCTTAGCCTGCGGGCTCATGCTCGGTTACTATGTACAGCAGACCTACTTCAGCCCAAAGCAGCGCCAGTATCAACTGGATTTCGGCGATGCCCAGTGGATCGAACCTCCGGAGGTGGCTCCAATTGCTTATTTCAGAAAGGAGGTTTTTCTTAGCGTGCCACCGGCGCAAGCCTGGCTGGAGGTTGCAGCAACTGACGAATACGATGTTATTGTTAACAACCGCTCCGTCGGAAACGGTTCTGGTTTGAAGACACGGGTAGCCGGGATCTATGACATCAAAAGGCATTTGAAGGTTGGAACCAACGTCATAGCGGTTTCGAGTTCGCGCACGTCTTACCCAGGCTCGGCGCAGATTCTCGTTCGCGGATTCATCAAAGAACCGAGTGGCAAAGTAATCTCCTTGGTATCGGACGAGCATTGGAGAGTCAGCTCACACAAGGGCATTGTAGAAGGGTCAGAGGACTGGACCTCTCCCTTGGTCGACGAGCAGCTTTGGCCAAACGCGCGACGGTCTGCGATTAACGGAAAGCGGGTTCCGATCGCATGGGTCGACACGAATCCGTTACTACTGCAACTGCCCACCTCCGGTTCATGGATTATGGCCGAAAACGCCCGAACCGAGGCCGTCTTCTCGACTTCAATTAACGCCGACCATGCCCGGCAGGAGACATGGATTCAGATGGCAAGTTCGGGAAATGTCGATCTCCTTGTCAACGGACACGTCGTCACCCCCGCAATCCCTTCCTCAGCTACCGGAAAAGCGCTTCCCCATCTGGCCGCACCCTCCGCTTCGCCGAGTCAAAGCCCTGAGGAAACGCAACCAGGCGCTAGCGCCACCGCGATTGGATCTCTAGCCAAAGCCAGCCCGACTGCTTCGCCAACTCAAAACCCTGACGAAACGCAACCGACGATCGGCAGCCAAGGAAGTCAGGCTCCGGGTAAGAGAACCACTCCTCTTTTTGAGCCGGCTATTCTGTCCGCCTATGACATAAGCTATTGGATAAAAAAAGGCCCAAACACCATTGTTGCAGCGGTGCGTACTGAACATGTTCCGGCGACTTTTTTTGCAGATGGTTTCCTGGTCCGCGAAGATGGCAACATAGCGCGATTTGAAACCAGCTCAGCCTGGCGGATAGGCGATCAATCGGCCGGTAACCGACCCGCACAGAGTCAGCCCCCTATCGAATTCGGGAAGGACGGGACCGCGCCGTGGGGGTATCTTAAGCAGGACTTGGCAAGACCAATCGATCATTCTGACTTCGCGACTTTAGCCAAGTCTTGCATGGTAATTTCGTTGACGGCCATCGCCACCGTCGCTGTTTGGCTCTTGGTATCCGCAATTGCGGCTGCTCGACGGCGGGAACCACTCGCCCGCGCCATGGCTCGCGACGCCCTCTTTCATGGTCCAATCGCAGCGGGTTTGGTGTTATTGATGCTTCCAAATTACGACCTGCGATTTCCAACGAACTGGTCATTTCAGCCGAAATTTGTAATTGGCGCGATCCTGGCCCTATTAGCTGTTCGTTTGCTTCACTTCTGGGCGAACGGCCGGACAGCGTTTGGCTTGAAGAGCCGGATGGCGCAACTCCGGCAGACCGATTTCCGCGCGGCTTTACCCTATCTGCTATTGGTGGCGATTATGTTACTTGGATTGGGTCTGCGCTATCACGGTCTCGGTTACATGTCCTTCGATCACGACGAGTATGGCCTGGTAAATAAATCGAACGGTATCTTTAAGCTTGGTTTTCCGTATCTCATCTTTGCGGGAGAAATCCGCTGGATCACTACCTACGAGTTAGTGCCTTACCCGCAAGCTTTGTCCGGATGGATCTTTGGCTATTCGGAATGGTCAATGCGGTTGCCCTCCTGCATCATGGGGACGCTCTGCATCGGCGTCATCGCCCTGATGGGCCGTCGCCTTTTCAACTGGCGTGTCGGACTGTTCACCGCTTTCGTTTACGCGTGCATGCCGCTCGACGTCCGGTGGGCGCAAAACGCTTTTTACCCGTCGCAATGTCAGTTTATGTCGATGTTGACGATTTGGTTGTTTTACGAGGCAATAAGAGTTCGCCCGCTGCACCGCGGGTATTTGACCGCGGCTTCGGTCGCGTTTTGCCTGACTTATCTTTCATGGGAGGGAACCGCGTTTGTTCTGCCCGCTTTTGTCATAGCGCTGTTGGTTGTTCGCCCGTTCGAATGGTGGTGGTTGAAAGAGTTTCATCTCTATCGCTGTCTCTTTTTCATGGGTGCCGTCGTCGTTGCTCAGTACTGCTCGCGGACAATTGCCGGCGACCCATATCTTATGGTGGGTTCGGGGCTTTCCAATGTTGCCGGTCCATCGCTCTTTTTCCTGACACCCGCTTATACGCCGGAATTCTACATTGACAAATTATGGCTGTCCGAAAACCACGTGTTCTTTACGATCATGATTTTCCTCGGGCTTCCATTCTGCTGGGCCAAGCGCGGATTTCGTTACGTTTTCACGATACTTGTTATGCTGTGGTTCTGCCACACGAATTTCCTGGCCGCTTTGTCTCCACGCTATTGTTACTACTATCAGCCACTTGTGATACTTGCCGGCACCGCCGCTGCGGTAACGCTTTATGATCGCCTCGTTTCTCTCGCTCATCGCGCGGGTAACATGACTGTCGCCCGCGTTGCTGCGCATGCCACCGGTTTGGCAGTGCTGACTCTGCTCTTTCTGCAAAGCAACGAATCGGTCATGAACGATTACACCCTTTCCAGCAGAGGCGATCAACCGACACTCATGACTCGCATGAATACGTACCGCTACGACTACCGCGGCGCGGCGAATTATGTAAAGAATCATTTCCGGCCAGGAGACCACATTATTCCAGGCATTCCACACGTGTTCGCGTTTTATGCGGGAATGCCCGGAGATTATTCGATGGATACTCTCCTCGGCACGAAAACAGGATATAATCAATTACTAAAGGAGCCGAGATTCATCGATAAGTTCGCTGGCTTACCGGTGGTGCGCAATATTACCGAGCTGCGGGAGGTCATTTCTCCTGCGCGTCGCACTTGGGTTGTCTTTGCGCCTTATGCTAACTTCGAAAAGTTGGAGAGCCCGAGTGTGCTGGATTACATCCGCCAAACCGGCAGGGTCGAATTTGAATCCTATCGGGCAAAAGTCATATTGGTTGAGCGCGAACAGCAGCCGCAGAGTATGGCCAAAACACCTTAGGCCTAGATACTGGAATAGGCCCTGTTAATAGTTTTCCGGCCAGCCGCACAGATTGAAAACAAGGCCGATGCTAGCGGGGTCTGAGTTCGCGCCCGCGCCGCTTCCAACTCGCGCGTAATTCGGCTCACTTCCGCTGCGTGTGTGGTGATGGCAGTCTGAAATGTGTTCGCCGCGCAGTTGTAGAGTGAGATATCGAGCGAGTTTTTCTCTGCAATCAAATCGAGAGTCGATTGAGGGATATCGGCTTTCCTCGGCCGGCTGCGAGTCACATTGAAACTCGAGTAGCGTTGCAGTTTCCAATCGAAGCGTAGCTTCATCAGCGCCAGGCTTTCTTCGAAACGTTCGAATAGGCCCACAACGCTAAAATCCCGGAGCAGGTTCTCCTTCGCTATTTCACAGATGTCCGCCGTACAAGGTTTCGCATACTCAGCTCCGGCAATGATCTTACATTGAACGTTCTCTCTTGGCGAGCGTCTGACAAAATCCTCCAAACTCCAATTCTCACGTTTAAACTTCCAATATAATGGGTGCAGTTTGTAGGTGCGCATAAAGTAGAAGGAAGAAATCACGCGGTCGACAGGCTCCCGGACGACTGTGATGTAAGTCGCTGGCTGGGGAAGGATCGCGTGAAGTCCAAACAACATGTGACCTTTGAACATCCGCGTTCTCCTGAGTCGTTCCTTGGAGAGCCGGTGCAAGTGCGCCCATGACCATCTGAAGAAAACTGGATCTATCGAGTACATCTGGAAAAGAGGATATTCCCATTCAATCAACCGATTGAGCGTGGAGCCGGCTGCCTTTGGAAGGTGGAGAAAGATAACCGCTTTCTTCCCGGTGTCCTCGGCTCCGGCCGGAGTCTGCGCCTGGTCCATCTTTTGCCTCGATTCTGCTGGAGTGTCGATCATTGATGTCACTGATACTTCCCTTCGGAAATCAGCTTCTTTTTGTAAGCCTCGTAACCTAATTCTTTCGCCTTCTGCCAGGCTGCGGCGGCCTGGGCCGAGATTTCAGGACTAAAGCCATCCCCATGCCAAAGCTCCCAATATTCCCCGCCAGCGTGCACAATGTTAAGGGTGGCCATCTCAGGCGAACCCATGCGTCCATCGGCTCCATTCAAGGCAGCGAGACTTTGGAAGCCGTGATGGGTGCGATCGCGATACTTCATTACGAGATCATAGCTCATCATTCCGGTATCTTCTTTGCGGCCGGTGAGCTGGCAATTTTGGAGCGTAAAACGTTCGGGGTATTTGCTCAATCCATAGTTAATGACGTCTTCCAGAAAGGAAATTGGTAAATCCAGGACCTTGGAAAGATGAAGCGAAACTTCTTGGCGCGGAAAAGCGCGGGCCCATTCGTCGGTGTACTTCTTGTAGACTTCGAGAAGCAAAGTGCGGTAGTCGCCGAGTGCCTGCCAGCGCATGCGATCGGAGGGAGTCTTCGGCAAATGCATCTCGGCGCTCATGAAGTTGGCGCAGGTCAAAACCACACTCACGCAAAGCGGGTCCTTCGCATATTGGCTACCAAGTTGGCGGATGATCTGTGAAAAATAGCGCTGGTAAACCGGGTCCCACGGCACTGGGATCCTGACCGCTTTGCCGAAATCAGCGCGATGAGGATTCTTTACCTGCCCCTCGAATGGCTGTGCCCCGTCTTTGTAGACAAAGTCCGGTGTGAATGCTCCGGGGTGAAGGCAGATTTGGTATTTTGTGCCGGTTTTGCGAAAGACTGCGACGGTCTTATCCAGTAAGTCAAAATCTGGCTGGCCATTCGGAGTCACGATCTTGCGCCAGGGGATGTGGAGACATACGCCACTCAGGTTATGGTTTGCCCGCAGTTGCGGTTCCAGTTCAGGCAATGCGCCGGCGTTGTCGGGCAACTTCTGCGTGACCCATAAACCCGTGCGAATCGGAGGCCCCGCGGGCGCGGCGTACGAAATTGAAGTGGTAGCCGCGACCAGGAAAAGGCCGTAGCTCACGCACCGGAGGCCGTGCAGACCGCGATACCTCAGGTTCCATCTTATGGAGTCACTACTTGGCTGAGCCCGGCTTGAGATGCTCATCGAAAAAGGCGGTGATTTCCGGGGCAAACCTTGGGCCGCCTACGCCATGTCCCCGGCGTTCAGCCATAATCAAGGTCACCTGAACGCCGGCGGCTTTCAGTTTGCTGGCGAGCACTTCGCTTTGGCTCACCGGAATCGTCATATCCTCCTCACCATGGATGATGAGAAAAGGCGGATCATCCTTGCTCACATAGGTTGTAGGACTGGCGGCAATCGCTTTCGCCCTATTTTGCTCAACCGAGCCTCCAAGAAACTGCTCGATAGATGACCTGTCTATGCGGGCAATACGCTCGTTCGAATTTGACACAGCCTCGTAGAATTGCAGGATATCGGACGGTCCAGACATATCACAGACTGCCTGCACTCGGCTCGAAAAGCTAGAGTTATCGCCGCCGTCCAGCTCCGCTACGCCACCTGAGGTGCCTACGAGCGCAGCCAGATGTCCTCCAGCGGAGTGACCCCACGCCCCGATATGATCGGGGTCAAAATGATAAGCAGCGGCATTGGCCCGAATCCAGCGGACGGCTGCCTTGCAATCCTCGATTGCCGCCGGAAACGGCGCCTCTCCTGAGAGCCGATAGTCGATACTAATAACGATGTAACCGCGCGATATGAGATAGAGAGGCGGTGGGTGGTTTTTGCTTCCCCGGCTCCAACGGTTCCCGAAAATCCAGAGAAGGACGGGCAAGGGATGAGTGATCGACTTGGGCGAATAAATGTCCAAGCGGAGATCGCGACCGTTAACATGCTTGTAAACCACGTCGCGCACAATATTAACATCCGGGAACTCCATTCGCCGGCGCCGCCCCTCCGCTGACTCGGCCACCCGCGTTCCCCATATCGCGACCGCGATGACCAGCGAGGCGAGCAGCAGGCGACGAGATAGAATCTCCATCCTGTGCGTTCTCATACTGCTGATGCGATCTTATTTACCAAAAAGCGACCCGCTCCTAAAGTCGACTGCCAAAAGCCTTCCACCGCACCCGGCGTCGGCAGCGCACGCAACGCAGCCAAACCTTCTCGGACCTCTGCATCTTTCTTTTGCAGGCTTTCTTCGAATAGACCCTTCGCAAATTCATAAAGCTCAACATCGAGCCCGTTGTGGTCGCGAATCATTTCCACCGTGCTGGGATCAATCTGCGGGCGCGCTTTTGAGACCTTGCAATTCTTATACAAAGGGATCTCCCAATCAAAGGTCTTGGCCATAAGCATCAGACTCTCCTCGAACCGCTCCGAGATCCCAACGACGCTAAACGAGGTCAAAAGATTTTGCTTGGCCATGTCTAGTAAGCGCTCATCGGCAATCGCGGTGTCCTTAACTCCGGCAATTAACCTGCACTGCAAGTTGTGGCGCTGCGGGAATAGCCGAAGACAATCTTCTACTTTCAGTCGCTCCTTTTTCACTTTCCGGTGCAGCGGATTAAGTGGCCTGCGCAGAATAAAATAATAAGCGGAGAGAACCCTGGCCACCGGGTCGCGCAGCATTGTGAAATAAGTAGCGGCCTGCGGCAGGCATTCATGAACACCATAGAACATATGTCCGCGCACCACCCGCAATCGGCGACGACGCCCCTCGGGAAGTCTTTTGAGTCGCTCCGGTGTCGCCCTGATCCGATAGGGATCCATCGTGAAAATCTCAAAAGGGCTGTATTGCCACTCGATAATCCGGTTCAGCGTCGTTCCCGCTGTTTTGGGAATGTGAAGAAAAATTAGCGTCTTGCGATCCATCGCGGCAGAACGATAAAGGCGTGCGTCTGCTCGATCAACTTCTGCACCCCGTTCGCGACGGCAGTACGTACTTTCTCTTCGTGTTTCTCAGTCGCTCTTCAGGCAATTTAACGGCGAATGTTCCTTTGGAATCCGGAATGGCCTTGCGCTCACTCTACAGCGGCACTCGACGGGGGGCTGTCAAAGATCTCGCCAAGTCGACCGCTCTCGTAGATAGCCTGAATAACGTTGTGCGTAGTACCCGGCTGCGGGTAAAGCTCTACGCCAGGTAAGTTCTGGAGACGTTCGGCATATTTGCGGTCTCTGGCATGCCCCTCGCAATAGAATATCTTGTAACGGGTTCGTCCATTGTGTTTGGCCAGAAGACGCGACAGATCGCAGTGCTCCTCGGTGATGCGCCCGATGTCCTTGCAGCCGCCAAACCTCTTAAGATCGTCAAGGTTAAGCAGCGTCACCGGCGCGAATGCATAGACGACGTCCACCTGCAGGTAATGACCGAAAAGGATCGCTGCGTAACCGCCGGACGACGGCCCGGAACAGTATGTTTGCCGGACATGAGATAGCTCTTCACGGCACTTCCGGAGGCGCGCGATGATTCCGTCAACGTCCGTGATTTCAGCGTTCAACCCCGCCTGGTAAAAAAAGCGGTAATAATCTTTGAGCAGAACCAGGTTGTTATGGATCAATCCGGTCTCGCGGAGGACCGTCAAAGGCTGTATTCCCAGCCCGCCTGCCATCCCGTGAAAGACGTAATATAGTTGACTCGAGTTTTCTCGCGGCCATACGATCAGGGCGCCATCCGGACGCTCTTCGATCTCCCGACGCAGTTGCCGGTTGTATCGCTGCGCGCGATATCTCGTCGGCACGAGCTGGAACAGCAAGCTTTTGATCGTAGCTCTCGTCGGAGGGAAATACACATCGATCCCGTCCATGTCGCGGCGACGGAACAGGTTTCTTATAGTCATCCTACGAGCCGGAATGCGTCGGCGCCACCGGTCGCAAAGAACCGCGGGCCTTGCTTTGCAGGCGTTCGCGCATCGGCTGGCCCGAAGCGCTCACATACGCGCTGGATTGCATCTGAGAAGCTAGCAGCTCCTCGTCACCATGTTTTTCAAGCGCTAGCAGTTCAAGCGTGCTCGTTTGGAAAGTCTCGTCCAGGTGGCGGAGCACCCAAGCGACAGCATCCGTGACGCTGTGGGTCTCCATCGTCCGCAGCAGCTCACCGTCCGTCAATTCATTGCGATTTTGATCGATCAGGCGGATCACATCCCCGAACTTCATCAAACCGACGTCAGTCCCTAAGTCGACGAATTTTTGCAGCCACGCCTCGCGGAACAAGTGGAGCACGGTGAAGAGGAATTGATATTTGGGGAGGAAACACGGGATGCTCACCCCGGGCATGCCGGGAACGGGTTGTTGGACAGAGTCCTCAAGCGCTTCCTCGACCGGGACGTCAAAGGGACTTTTTGTCCAGGTCAGGCTATTAGCGACATCGACATTGATTATCCGGGTCCCAGGCTGATCAATCTCGCGTGCGAGCTTAGGCAAGTGATCGGGGTTCAGTCGGCTGCTGATTTCTTCGCGGCGCGAATCCTTCGCCCACTCGAAGAACGGACGGAAACCGAGTTCCTGCATCACATTCATGACTGCTTCGCGGTCGCGCGGCGCGATCATGAAATCGATGTCATTCATATATCTCGAGCCGAGGCTGTCGTAAAGCGTCGACTCGAACGTCATACCTTTCGTGACCACAAAGCGGATTCGGCGGTCGGTGAGCCCCTGTGCCACGCGAACCGTCTCACGTCGAAACACCTCGATCTGGCAGCGGTTCCAATCCAAGGCTGATTCCAAGTGCATGTAGATGGTCGTCGGGACATCGAATCGAAGGCCGGCCGAGATAATGTGGTGGGCCAACATTGGTAGCATTTTGTGCCGCAGCGATTGTTCCAGCAGCTCCCCCCAATCCAAGGTATTCGTCAAAAGAAGGTCGCGAACCATCTGCCGTTCCGAGTCGTCGACGACGCTCCGGGTGAGCAGCTCCAGGATCGTCCACTCGGGGCCCAATGATTGGTCGGGCAACGGTCGGGTCATGACGCTTGTCGCTCTCGCAGGAGCTGGACCGCTTCTTTCAGCCTTCCAGCGGTACGGAAGGTACCTTCAACAAGCATGTCGTCGGGAAAACGAATGCCGAACGTCTTTTCCATATCCAGTAGCACAGCGACCGCAGTCATCGAATCCAGACCGAGTTGTGTAAGCTCCACGTCATAGTTGATGGGGTTCGGCTTCGCCGAACGAAGGTGTCGGCGCAGGCACTCCTCGAATTGAGTGGTTATGTCGTCCATATACTTATCATCGGTTCAGTGCGGGACTCCCGGCATGAGGTCAAGTCCGAATACGCTCGTGTCCCGTGCGGTGGCGATGCACCGCAACGACCGAGGTCCCACGGCAACACACCTCCGGAGGGGGTTCCAAGCCCGCAAAGGCGACCAAACTGGCGGTAAGACCGTAGGCACCGACGTTCGGTATGGAGACAGCGTCGCCCGGCTTCAAAGGTGGAACCGATGCGTCGCGCGTGACGTAGTCCAGCGCGTAGTCCGTCGGACCCACCACGTCGACGGATTCGAGTGGTGCGCCGTCACGCTCGGCCAGCGACTCGATAGAGGCAACAGCGCGATAGATCCGTCCCAAGCCCGCCATTCCGCCCAGATGAATCATTCCGGTATCCAGGACAATGTGTGTCTTGCCATTCCAAAGTTTCACGTCGAGAACCGTCGAGAGGAGCGTCCCGCTAGACGCCACAAGATACCGTCCGGACTCAAACCAAAGCCCCGCGTCAGCGGTTAACCTGCGCTGCGCATTCACATGCTGTAGTTTTTCGCGCAAAGCGGAGATATCCACGGGATTATCCGAGGTTCCAAATGGCCATGGGAAGCCGCCGCCCAAATCGAGCAGGCGCAGTGGTACACCGGCCTCAGCAATTTGTTCGGCGAGATGAATTGCATGTTCGAAGGTGCTTGCCAGCTTATCGGCGCTCTGGATTTGACCCCCGGAATAGACATGGATCCCTACCAACTCGGCGCCCCGTAGTGCGCCGACCCTGGCGGCCCCACCATTGAGCAATTCCCCCGGGTCGGCGCCGAAGTGGCTTTGCATCGCGCCTACGCCAACGCTTCCCGACGGTGCGCCTGACACCTGAAGTCGCAACAGAGCGTTCGCCGGCTTCTTTGTTGCTGAAGCGACGCCCGCCAGGCGTTCCAAGTCATACCACGAGTCGCATGAAAAATGAGTCACTCCGGCAAGTAACATCTCGCGAACCACCGCAGCAGTCTTGCCCGGGCCAGAGCAAAGGATTTGATCAGGTGTGAAGCCCGCTTCGAATACAACCTTCAGTTCCAGAGGCGATGCAATTTCGACCCGACAACCGGCCCCCTTTAAAGCGGCGCACAACTCTGGAATCGGGTTGGCCTTGACTGAGTACAACACCTGTGCGGACTTCGGAAGAAGTTCGAACAGCGCCTTAGCCTGACGCTCGGCCTCGTCGAGATCGTAGACGTAGAGAGGCGAGCCGTATCGCTCGACAAGTTCCCGGCCAAAAGTATGTGCGATCATGATGCTTTTCCGATGGATAATAAGGCGGCGATCTTTTCCAAAGATAACCGGCGGGCCAGGACGCGATCCACCTTTGCTCCATTGCCGGTCGCAGGGAATGCCTCCATGTGGACGAACCAGCGAGGCACCATGTGATGGGGCATCCCAATCCGAAAATGATCGGCCAGTGCATCGGATGCGAGCGGAGTTCGGTCCGTTGTGGTATAGGCCACTGCAATCTCCTGCCCGATTTCAGGATTATCGATGCCGAACGCCACGGCGTCGCAGAGCCGATCGAATCGACGCGCGTACTCTTCAATTTCCGTCGGACTGACGCGGAAGCCGTGCGTCTTTATCATCGAGTCCATACGTCCGAGGAAGTACAGGTAATCTTCCTGGTCTCGCCGCACGAGGTCGCCGGAAAAAACGACCGTTTCGCCAGGGAACCGATCGATCTGCCGAAATCGTTCCGCTGTCGCTTCGGGCGCGTTCCAATAACCCTTGGCTACGCAGCCACCGCGGTGGACAAGCTGGCCAGGCACACCCGGCGCGCAATCCTGTCCCTGGTCGTCCATGACGTAGAGCTCAACTTCGGGAATCGCCTTGCCGATCGAAGTCGGCCGCGCCGAGAGTTGATCGGGCGGTAACCACGATGACCGAAAAGCTTCGGTCAATCCATACATGAGGACGATATCGCTTTTCGGAAAGGTGCGCCGCAGGTGGCCGAGCATAGTCGCTGTGACAGGCCCGCCGGTTGTGCTCACGTAGCGGAGCGCGGAGAAATCCAAATCATCTTCGGGACCCACAAGTTGCGGATCAAACATATGAGTGATAATGACGGGCATCACGGGCAGAGCCGTGATTCGCTCGCTGGCGAGCAGCCGAAACAAGTCGCGGGGAAAGATGAAATCGTGCAGGTAGAGTGACGATCCCGTGAACAGGATCTGCCAAAGCTGGTTCAGGCTGTAGTCGGAAGTCAGCGGGAGCACACTTGCAATCCGATCGGTGGCTGTAGTTCCGAGATAGCTCGCCACGATCCGGGCGCCATCGGCTAGGTTCCGCTGCGAGATGACGATGCCTTTGGGCTTGCCGGTGGATCCTGACGAGTAAATGATTGCTGCCGTGTCGTCAGCTTTGCTCCGAAAGAAAGGCTGATTGCCCTGACATTTCCGCCGAAGCTCCTTGAGGGAGGCGATCTCTTCTTCCGCCGGACCATGCCCGACCGCAATGCGCCCATGCGCTGCGTCACGGAGTTCTGCAATGCGGGTAGAGTCCGTGATCAGGAGTTTCATATCGCAGTCGTCGACCATGTGTCCGATCTGCCCGGCCTGGAACACGGGATGGATAGGAACAAATATGGCGTTCGCCCACAGCACCCCTAGGATCGCAACGACCTGATCGAGATTCTTCTGCATGCAGATGCCGACGCGGTCGCCGGGTCGGATGCCCAACTGAGCTAGGGCTTGTGCCGCCGCCGCGGCCTCAGCGTGGAGTTGCCGAAAGGTCAACGATTCGCCCCCGCCGAAAACAGCGGCCTTGTCGGGGACAGCCGACAGCGTTTGCTCGAATTGTGCGGGTATCGTTGTCAACTGTCTGGCCGCGATAAATGGGATAGCAGAGACTTTTTCTCATAATATCCGTTCACCGGTCAAGGAGAAAAACCGCGATTTGTCAGTGTTCAGCAGCCAGGCGGCGATGATTCCGCTTGTGTCGAAGGTGTTACACTGTTCCATCTCAAGTAATCTGTTGCGAGAGAATTGCTTGGATCTTTAATCAAAATCGAGCACTTCGTCCGAACGTAACGGGCCGTTACTTGCTTTGGCCGCCGGCTGAACAGGCGAAACCCTAAATGTTGACTGGGATCGCCTTCCCACCTGCTCACGGCCTTGGTTTGTTGGCCGACCATTCACCCATTAGCCCCGACCGCTTTGGCTCCGGCGTTCTAACCCAGCGACGACAGCTAGGACTAGGATGGCGAGAATGGCCGTGATCAGCGCGATTCCGACCTGGCCGAGAGCGATCGCAATCCCAACTGCGGCCGTGGTCCAGACCCTTGCCGAAGCCGTTAGGCCGTGAACCAGATGCTCTTCACTCAACTTTATAATGGAACCGGCGCCAATAAAACCAATTCCAGTCATGATTTCCCTGTCAATCCTCAACTCTCTTGCTGTTTAGCTTGGAGCCGTTGGTTGATTCGTCTCCATCGAGACTTCGGTTTCCAAGAGACGCCTGGCCAGAAAATCAAATATAGGCATCGGAATGATCGATGAGTGGCCAATGTTGTTCTCGCTCTGCACAAGAGCGTTGCGCTTCGCTCTCGGTGGCCGCATAATCGCGATTCGAAACCGACCATGGCAACAGCTTTTAGTCACACGCAGTACATCGAAGTGCTCGGCGAAGGCGCAGATGCGGCTGATCCGGGCCGCCTCGGTGGGAAAGGAGCGTCTCTCTGCCGGCTCGTGAACCTCGGACATCGCGTGCCAGCGGGCTTTGTTATCACGCGCGACGCGTTTCAAAGCGCGCTCAAAGAAATGGGCCTCACTTCCGCACTCGACACTCTCGACTCGCTGCTCGCCGGCTCCGGAGAAACGATCTCAACTGGCGAACAGATTCGTCAGAGCATTCTTTCCCGCCGGATTCCTGCCCGAATCCTTGAGCCGATCATGCAAATGGTCGAGAACCTACAGCTCTGGGAGCAGCCTTCCGAAGGCGTGATCGTTCGGTCTTCAGCCACGATTGAGGATGGCAGCGCTCATTCCTTCGCCGGCATTTTTGAATCGATTCCCATCAGCACTCAGGAAGAGTTTGAACCGACGGTTCGACAGATTTGGGCATCGGTTTTTTCGCCGCGTGCTCTCACTTACTTCCGGGAGATCGGCGTTCGGCAGATACCGGCGATGGCAGTCGTCGTCCAACGTTTCCTGCGCGCCGAGCGCTCGGGAGTCATGTTCACGCGCTTTGCCGGGCCAGACGGAAAGCAGTCCATTCTCGTCGAGCACGTCGAGGGTGATTGCGAAAAGCTGGTAAAAGGTGAAGTGACGCCCGAGAGGCTTTGGCTGAACGAGCCGCAAGATGTCCCGGAATCGCTCGAAGGACCCCTTCGACCCGGACACGCCCGTGCGTTGGTTCATGTCGCCAGGCGGCTGGAAGAAAGTTTCGGCGCACCGCAAGACGTCGAGTGGGTCATCCACCATGATGAGTTACATATCGTCCAATCCCGACCGATTACTGCTGCATTCTCCGGCGAGGCGACTGCCGGGCCGGCATCGTCCTTCAGCACTGCGCCCATTCTCACCGGAGTGCCTGCCAGCTCCGGCACAGGATCGGGCCCCGTCCACCTTGTGTTCAACATTGAACAAGCGCTTCAGCTCCAGTCCGGATCGGTGCTCGTAACACCGATGACAAATCCCGACATGGTTGTCGCGATGCGAAACTCGGCGGCCATCGTTACGGACGTCGGCGGGATCATTTGTCACGCCGGCATCGTATCGCGCGAACTCGGTTTGCCTTGCGTCGTCGGAACCGAAACTGCAACGACCACACTCGCCGGCGGAGAGCTGGTCACAGTGAATGGATCGACTGGCTGCATCTATCGAGGCCGCATCGAGACGGAACGTGCGGCGAAGTCATTGGGGCAGGTTCAGTGGTCGGACATTTGGTCCGCATGGACGGAGGTGACAAGAGAGAGACCCGACCTGGTGCCTATCGTCTCTACAGCGGAAGCATTGAAAGCGATGCCTTCCGCTGTCACCAGCGTTGTCCTCGTGCCCGACCTTGACCTGAGAACAAACAAGCACGGCTTGTGGAACGACCTCGAAGCGTTGCCGGCCAATGCCCGCGCGGCCGCACTCGAAAATTATGTCACCATGGTTGCCCAGATCGTTTCCGAACAGCCAACCTCCAAGTTACACCTATTATCGTTAGGCAGCTTGCCTCGTCACGAACTCGCGGAGGCTATCGCGCGCGTAGCAAATCCGGCAGTTACGCTTTACGACAATAATCGCGCTCCTTTTTCGTTGGTATTCGATCCGGGAATAACCTGGCCGGACGGATCCGCCGCGGTTCCGCTGGCCTGCGCGAGTGCCCGACGCCCAGGAGCGCCAATAACGCGTCAAAAAATCGGCGGAATGGCGGAAGCGGAAGCCGCCGCACTCGACACAATCAAATTCTTTGGCCACAGACCTGGAAGCAAGATCACGACCATGCCCGTACCCGAGTCTCGGGCGAAGTGGTGGGCAGTGCTTCCGGAGTACGCTCGCTTCCACCAGGAATTTGCAACGGCGAGTACGACAGGTGAGTTCGAGTGGCTGGAAGTGCGTCCCGAGCTTGTTATCTCAGCTCTTTTGAAGTCTCTGGTTCAGCCCGGCTTCGAGATGGTCCCACGTGTTCTCGGGTTTCGAAATGTTCCCCCACTCCACATCAAGTGGGTGAAATGCCGGTACCACTTTCGCTCGGACACTTTTGCTCTGGTATGGCAGTCCATTGTCCGCGCGACATGGAACGAAGCGTTCATGGCTGATTTGATGCGCTGGGTGCGCGCCTCCTACGATCGGCTGGCTGAAGTTCTCATTCTATTTCCCATAACTGACGCGGAGTTGAAGGCTATCTCCAGAGACCAAATGGTAGCACTGATCACCTCCTGGTGGCCGCGCTGGGTAGAATTCTTCGCGCTGTGCTGGTTTATTCAGGCCCAGGGAGACGACATTCTGTTCCCTTTCATCGACGAGACGGTGAATCACAATCTGAGTTATCTTGGGTCCCCTCCCGACGACAAGGTGTGGCCAGGTCCCGCTGATTTCATCGCACCGACTACTCCCGTTCTGAGCGGCGCGTACATGGCCGACGTCGCGAAGCTGCGCGAAGCGCTGCTCGCGACTGGGCTTCGAACGAGAGAACAAGCGGAGTCCGCTCTGGATGCCGGGCAACATGCCGCCCTTGCACAGAACCTGGCCGAGCATCTTCGGAAATGGCACTGGATGCGCGATCGCGACCTGCTCTTCGA
>QHOX01000300.1 GCA_003219465.1 Verrucomicrobiota bacterium
ATTTATTTCCTTTCTTGGCTTTGTTTGTTTTTTCCAAATACTCGGCCAGACGATCGAGCGATCCCTCCCAGAACTTCCGATATTCCTCGACCCATTGCGCGGCCTGCTTTAAGGGCTTCGCTTCCAATTGCATTTCGTGGACGCGGCCATAGCGGCGGCGGCGGAGCAGTCCGGCTTTCTCCAGAACGCGGAGGTGTTTTGACACCGCCGGCAGCGACATCGCGTGCGGCCGGGCCAGATCAGTCACACACCGATCGCCGCGAGCAAGGTGGGCGAGGATGCGGCGCCGGGTCGGGTCGGCCAGGGCGGCAAAGGTTCGATTCAACATTTTCGGCGAATATTTAACCATCTGGTTAACTATATAGCAGAACGTTTTGGAGGCCGCAAACACTTTTTTTTCAGCTCGCCCCGGTTTGTAGAAGTTCGCTAATCGCGCTCGCCGCCGCCACGATCGGCCAGGCGGAAATGACCAGGAGAACAGCGAAGAGCAGCGCTTCGACGACAAACTCCAGGTGATTTTCAGTCGCGAAGAAATCTTGAGCGAATTGGCGGATGGATCGGCAACTGGTCGATGTTTTGGCTCGCTCCCTTGTGAAAACGGTTCGTTTAATCGTGATTATGCGCATGAGTGAGCGTAATCGCCGCACGTGCGCGGTCAGGTTACGAATTGTCAAAACGACGTGACGAACCAGTGACGCGGGGCCAGTTCCGGTCCGACAAATGAACGTTATACTTGCCGATTAAGGAGCCCCGTATTCGGAGCAAAACTGCCGGATCTGATTGTCGATCTTGTCCCGGACGCGGCGCGTTTCGTTCATTTTTTGTTCGAGAGTGCCGCTCAACTTCGACGGATCGGGAAACGACCAGTGCAGCCGCGTTGTCACGCCAGGGAAGATTGGGCACCCTTTGGCTTCCGATTCGTCGCAAACGGTGATGACGTAGGCGAACAATTCGCCCGATTTGAAAACATCGAACACGGCCTGCGTTTTGTTCTTCGCGATGTCGATGTCCATTTCGCGGAGGACCTCCACCGCGAGCGGATTGAGCGTGCCCGGCTCGAGCCCGGCGCTGTGGGCCTCGAATAATTTTCCACACCGCTTGTTTAGCAAAGCGGCTGCCATCTGACTGCGCGCGCTGTTATGCACGCAAATAAACAAGACTTTCTTTTTCATCTGAGAGTTTAATCGGCCCTTGCCAGCAAGCTCGGCTCTTCCGGTCGAATAAAATCAGCGACGCGTTTTGGCGTGACCGTGACGTGCATCCCGATATGTGCCAGATCGTAAAGAGCAATCACGTCGCGTGAGCGCATCCGGATGCAGCCGAAGCTTGCCGGCATTCCGATTCGGCGTTCCTCCGGCGTGCCGTGAATATAAATGCAACGATCGCGCGCGCTACGGTTCTGTTGTTCCATTCCACGCAACCAAATTACGCGCGACACGATCGCGTCGCGGCCGGGCGCATTGACGTTGACGAGTTCGCCCGTGGGCACGCGGTTTCTGATCACCGCACCGGCGGGCAAACGGTCACCGAACTTGGCCGAAACAAACAATGTGCCGAGCGGCGTCCGGTAAGTTCCATTGCCATCGCCGAGACCGAACTTCGATGTCGAGATCGCATATTTCGAAATCAACTTGCCACGATCGATTAACGCGAGCTGCTGGTCGGGAACGCTGATAATGATCTCGGTTGCCGCCGAAAGCGCCCATGAGATACGCGTCGTCGCCATTAAGATCGACAACACAAGCAGCCGTTGCTTCATACCAGTACCCCTTCTGGAACGGCACTTTTCGCAGAACGCGGCGCTGGAAATGCCGGATAACTGACGAGCTCGATTCTGCCATCGTGTTGTTCGACCATTGCGGTGCAGCTCTCGACCCAGTCTCCGCAGTTGTAGTAAGTGGCGCTGCCCAACTGATGAACGGCGGCAGAATGAATGTGGCCGCACAGAACAGCATCAACCCGAAATTTTTCGGCGTAACGCACGATCGCTTTTTCAAATTCGCCGATGAAGCTGACCGCGTCCTTTACTCGCTTTTTCGCGTAAGCGCTGAGCGACCAGTAACCGAGACCAAATCTCCGGCGGACGAAATTGATCGCCGGATTAAGCGAAAGCAAAAACTGGTATCCGGCATCGCCCAGATAGGCGAGCCACTTCGCGTTTTGGACGACGGTGTCCAGTTCATGTCCGTGAATCACGAGAACGCGGCGACCATCCGCGGTGACGTGAATGGCGTGTTCCTGAATCGAAATGTTTCCGTAAGCGCCGGCAAACGTGCTGACGAATTCGTCGTGATTTCCGGGAATGTAAACAACCGGCACGCCCTTGCGGGCTTTGCGCAAAATCTTCTGAATCACGTCGTTGTGCTGTTGCGGCCAATAGCGACCGCGGCGCAACTGCCAAATGTCGATCAAATCACCGACGACGTAGAGTTTTTCACAATCGTAATCGCGAAGGAACTGAAGCAACGCCTCGGCATTGCTGGTCCTTGTTCCGAGATGAACATCCGAGATCCAGGCCGCGCGCACCCGCCGCACAGGTTCACCTAAATTCGGCGGCCTTTCGAACGAGAACCGTGGTTGAGTTAAGATCGACATCTTTCGTTTGTTAATAGGCGAAAGCCCGCCGGAGCGCTCTCCCGGCGGGCTTTCGGTTGACCTAACCAGGGTTCGCTATTTGATCGGAACAAATCCGACTTGCTCCACAATTTTTTGTCCGGCATCGCTAACCGTAAAATCGACAAATTGTTTCGCGAGCCCGCTCGGTTCGCCGTTGGTGTAATAAAAGGTCGGCCGCGCGTACGGGTAAGCTTTGCCAAGCACGCTTTCTTTCGACGGCATCGCGCCGTCGATTGCGACGACCTTGATGCCATTCGCTTTCGTGTAAGCGAGCCCGACGTAGCCGACACCATTTGGATTCTTGCTCACTTCCGATGCGATTTGTTCGTTGCCCGCCATCTTTTGTGAATCAGGAGCGTAGTCGCGCTTCTTCATCGCCAGTTCCTTGAATTCGGAGTAGGTGCCGGAAGAAGTGTTACGCGTATAAACTGAAATTTTGCCGCCTGAACCGCCGACCGCGCTCCAATCGGTCACGTCACCGGTGAAAATCTGTTCGACCTGCTTTCTTGTCAGACCTTTAACCGGATTTGCGGAGTTCACGATGACGGCGATGCCGTCATAAGCGACGATCGTTTCCTTAAAGTTCACGCTCTTGGCCTTTGCTGCGGAGATTTCTTCCGGTTTCGTAGGACGGCTCGACATCCCGATTTGGGCGGTGCCGTCAATGATGGCGGCGATGCCGGTGGTCAATCCTTCCGCCGCAACGTTGAAGGTTGTGCCGGGATGTTGCGCCTTGAACTCTT
>QHOX01000304.1 GCA_003219465.1 Verrucomicrobiota bacterium
CCTTATCCGCGTCGAGCTTCGCCGCCGGATGATAGCATCGTCATCGCCGACAACCGGCATGAGTGGGTTGAAACAACTCTTCGAACCTCCAGATGAACACGCTAGTTACTGAGCAAATAACTTTATTCATCGCGATGATTCAGCATCCCGGGGTTCCTGCTCTGCGTATTGCTTTTACCATACCAATCCTCGCGATGAGTGGTGTCGGCCTCTATACCTTTCAAAAGCGGTATCAATTGTTTGACCAGGATCCCGAAGTCGACACCGACACAGCTGTTGCTCGCCACAACCGGATTGAAGAAGTCATTTTTGTTTACGCAAGGATGATGCTGCTTCTGCGCTCCGATACGCGAGCGTTGTAACATGAAAATAACAACTATCTCTAAAGTAGCTAGCCTCGTGATTTCTTCCGTGATGATTCAGACCGCGTTAGCCGGACACGCCGTCGGAATTGGAGTCGGCCCGCACTTTGGTGGCGGCGGCTTTGGCGGCGGCATTTTCGAGATGTTTTTCGGCGGCGGCGGTTTCCATTCGGCGCCTGCATTTGGCGGCGGTGCTCGCTTCTCTTTCGGCGCCCGTCCGACATTTGGACAGCCAGTGATCGTTCGCTCGCCCTCGCGGATTAGAACTTCACTTGGTCGCTTAACGATACCTCCGCACCAGCGCGATCCAGTCTCATCCATTGATCGTCAGTCGACGGCGAACTCGCGTCCGCAAATCGCCTCACGCATCCAACAGCCGAGCGAACGGGCAGGAAATCACATTTTCTCGCGACAAGGTGCCAGTGTGCATCGCGATTGGGACCGGCACAGTGGGCACTACTGGCGCGGTCACTGGTGGGCTCGGGATGGCGTTGCCTGGCTCGGTCTCGATGAAGGCTACTACCCGTAGGATTGTTTTCCTTATTACGCTTACGGCCATTACCCGTACGATTACTACCCCGGCTACTACACCGACGTTGAGCCGTACTATAATAATGAGGGCGTTTACTATGGCAACCCGTCTTCTGATTCAACAGTAACGGCTGTCCAACAGGATCTAACCAAGCTCGGCTACTACCATGGATCCATTGATGGACTCTACGGGCGAGCTACGCGCGATGCAGTCGCGCGTTATCAAACTGGTCATCACCTGGCAGTAACCGGCACGCTCACAAGCCAAATGCTGCAGTTGCCGGGAGTTTCGCCAACCGGCCGAGCTGAGATAGGTTCGGAACTCGGAACTAACCGCACTCGCGAGATTGCGTCATGCGTTGAATAAACACCTGGATCCGCTGGAACGTGAACTTTTCGTAGCAGCCTAACATTCATTCCAGTCGCAGCGATTTCATTTTTAATCGGCGCGCTGGTCAGCCGATTTGGCTGGATCGCTGTCGGCAAAGTTTCCGGCTCCGATCCAGAATCCGTATTCGCCGCGGAACGCTACTAGCCGCTTTCGCCGACCACAGTTCTGCTCCTGGCAGAGTTACCTCCGAAGGAGGACTCACTAGTCCTCCTAGCGATACATCGGAAAATCTACCGGATGCGCTATGGCTAACGATCCAGTCGGTAGGAGCGTCGAACAATGAAAACATCAAGTAACATACTCAGTAGACTGAGCCTTGTCGCGATTGCTTGCGTCCTCGTTGCAAACACTGCAGTGAATGCGCAAGAAGTCCAGGCGAGCTCGGTTCGCAGGCCATCTGCAAGGTGTATCACTTGCTCGGCCTAGTGGGTCTTTCGCCAGCGTGGCCTCCCTCGAAAGAGATAATCGCGATGTGTCCTTCAGTAGCAACGGAAAATCCTACCGACGCGTCGTAGCACCGATTGAAACCTGCCAGTACGTTTTTGATATGGAAACCATTAGCTTTCTCACGATCGCGTTGATAGAACAACCGGGCGTTCCGGCGCTGCGTGTCGGATTCACTCTCGCCGTGATCATGTTTGTTGTCGCCGGCGTCTTGATCTGGCGCAGGCGCCACGAATTTTTCGATCGCGACCCAGATGTCGAGAACGATGTGCCCGTAGTTCGACACAATCGCGAGGAGGTAATCATATTTGTCTGGAGCGGTCTAATGCTGGTCCTGATCAGTATCCTCTACCAAGTCTGGAGTGCATGACGTGAACAATTTCAAATTCGAAAAACAAACTCAGAACCCCCGGGAGCAAAAATTATGAGCGCATTTACTCGTCGAAATTTCATCGGAACAGCCGCGGCAGCAGTAGGCAGCTTTGCCACGTTGCAAAAAATCGCAGGTGCAGACCGAAGCAAGAGTGATCCTGGGCCGGGCAGCCCGCCGCTGGATGGCCAGAATCCAGATTCCATGTGGCCACCCGGCACGGACTCAAAGAGCCTGGTCCAAAACTTCAAGTATCCGTTTTCCTTTGCGAACAAGCGGACTTACGAAGGGGGATGGTCGCGCGAGGTGACCGTTCGGGAACTCCCCGTCTCAAAGACGCTGGCAGGCGTAAACATGAGACTGACGGCAGGCGGCGTCCGGGAGTTGCATTGGCACACGTCTGCCGAATGGGCCATCATGCTTTACGGGACAGCGCGGATTACGGCGATCGACGCAGACGGCAAGAGTTTTGTCGCCGATGTGAAGAAAAACGATCTTTGGTTTTTTCCCAGCGGGATCCCCCACTCGATTCAGGGTCTGAATCCCGATGGTTGCGAATTCATGCTGGTGTTCGACGACGGTAATTTTTCGGAGTCAGAAACCGTGCTGTTGAGCGACTCGATGGCGCATCTACCGCGCGAGGTGCTGTCAAAAAACTTCGGCGTTGGCGAACAGGCGTTTGCGAATCTACCGAAGCAAGAGCTGTTCATTTTTCAAACCGACGTTCCGGGACGGCTCGAAGACGATCAGAAAGTAGCAGCAGGAGCACTTGGAAAGTCGCCGACAGATTTTGCGTTTCGCACAATGGAAATGCCGCCAACGAAGCAGACGAAGTCAGGCGAAGTGCGGATTGTTGATTCACGCAATTTCGAGGTCTCAACCACAGCGATGGCTTTGGTTACCGTTCATCCAGGCGGGCTAAGGGAGCTGCACTGGCATCCCAACGCGGACGAGTGGCAGTACTACATCAGCGGCAAGGGACGAATGACTGTTGTAGCGACCGGCAACAAGGCTCGGACGATGGACTTCCAAGAGGGAGACGTCGGGTACATCGAGAAGACCTTGCTGCACTACATCGAGAACACGGGCGACACCGATTTGGTGTTCATCGAAATGTTCAAGGCCGATCATTATCAGGATCTTTCTTTTTCTGAATGGCTGGCTCACACAATGGCTGGCTCACACACCGCCCGAGCTGGTGATGGCTCACCTGAACATTGATAAAGCCACCTTCGCTGCGATTCCAAAAAACGGCGGCGTGGTCATGCCGCTGTCATAGGAGGAATTTATGGGAACGAATAATCGATGGGTCATTGCAATCGCAGGAGTGTTTTTGCAGATCGCGCTGGGTGCGGTCTATGCGTGGAGCGTTTTCCGTGTCCCCCTCGCGAAGCAATTCGGCTGGAGCATCTCAGAAGTAACGCTGACGTTTACGATCAGCATTTTTGTCCTGGGCTTTGCCGCATTCTTCGGCGGCTTGTGGCTGAACCGCAAAGGACCGCGTGTCGTCGCATTGACCGGAGGCACGCTCTATGGGCTGGGAGTTTTTCTCGCCAGCTTCTCACATAATTTATGGTGGCTATATCTCAGTTACGGGGTGATAGGAGGAATTGGCCTTGGTCTTGGCTACATCGTTCCGGTG
>QHOX01000305.1 GCA_003219465.1 Verrucomicrobiota bacterium
CGGCTCCTGATTGTTTGCACGAGTATCAGGAACGGTGTCCACATTACAAAAATGTAAGATCAATAAGCTTGACCTCTTTGTCGTGACGCTAACAACCTGTGCTGGGGAATGTGTAGGGAAATCAAAACTCCAACTCTAACTTCAGCTTAACATTATATGAAAACTCTTCGTCGAATCAGTAAAAATCGTGCCTTTGTACATGTATTTATTGCAGTTCTTCTTGTGGTGGCCGCGGTAGGCCTGGCTCTCATGGCGGTATCGCCGCCCGTTGTTGCTCAGCGCACTGCTCGCCCGCAGCCTCTGACTCCAAAATTCTCCCAAGCAGTGGCTTTCGACGTATCGCCTGCTGTTCGCAATTTACCGCCGGCTGCCAGACCTTTGGTCCTCGACCCTAATAGAATAGTGGAAGTGCGGCCGGAGCGACGACCAGAAGGACCAGAAGTGCAATCCAAAGGCTACAGTGGCGATGGAGCACTGCAAGCGTTCCAGGCATTCAGCCCCACCCCGGCCATCCCCGCGCCGCTGCTCACCTTTGAAGGGCTGTCCAATGCAGACAACCTTGCTCTGTACGGAGGCCGCGTTGTGCCGCCTGATCCGGACGGGGATGTCGGCCCTAACCACTATGTGGAGATCATCAATCTCGTGTTTGCCGTTTACGATAAGCAGGGCAACCGGCTGACCGGCCCGACAAAGATTGGTGATTTGTGGGCGGGCTTTGCTATTCCTGACTGCACAGATCCATCGGGCGATCCGATCGCGCTGTACGACCAACTGGAGGATCGCTGGATCCTAAGTCAGTTCACAACGAGCGGCCTCTTCGACCCGACCAAACCTTTCTGGAATTGCGTCGCGATCTCTACGACGGGCGATCCGACCGGCACGTACTACCGCTATGCGTTCGAGACCACGTTCAACGGCGTCTTCTACTTCCCCGATTATCCTAAGTACGGAGTGTGGACGAACTCGTACCTGCTCACCTCGCGCGATTTCGGACCGACGACCGAGTACGGCATCAGCGTCTACGCGCTGGAAAAAAACAAAATGATCAACGGTGAGCCGAACGCGCGTGCGGTCCACTTTTTCCTCGACTCGGCGGTCGTGCCGATCTCACAAATAGGCGACGGCCTGCTGCCAGCGGATATTGACGGCACACGCCGGCCGATCGACCGCGCTCCCGCCCCAATCGTGGGCACGATGGACAACGATGGTCCCTATGGCGCGCCATTCGACGCTTTGAACGTGTACGAATTGTCAGTGCAGTGGCGATCTACCCCGACCGCCTCACTGAACCTCACCACGCAGCTACCGGTCGCTTCGTTCGACTCAATCTTTCCGTGCTCTCCGGGCAGCCGCGACTGCCTCCCTCAGCCAGGCGTCGCCCCCGCTCAATATCTGGACATCCTCTCGTACCGGCAGCGCCCGACGTGGAGACTCGCGTACCGAAATTTCGGCACGTATGAAGCGATGGTGACGAACCAGTCGGTGGAAGCGCTTCCGGGTGTGGCGGGCGTTCGCTGGTACGAGATCCGCCGCGCGAACGGGCAGTTCTCGCTTTACCAACAGGGCACCTACGCACCGAACGACGGCGTGCACCGCTGGATGGGCAGCATCGCCATGGATAAGAAAGGCGACATGGCGTTGGGCTACAGCGTAGTCAATGGAGTAGATGTCTATCCAGGCATTCGCTACACCGGCAGGCTCAGCGGCGATCCGTTAGGCCAGATGACTCTCGGCGAGGGAGTCATTATCAACGGATCAGGCTCGCAGTTAACTACCCTAAGCCGCTGGGGTGACTACACGTCAATGAACATTGATCCCACTGACGACTGCACGTTCTGGTACGTGAACGAATACTATCAGATTACCGAATTGGCAGCCTTCCAGACGCGCATCGCCAGCTTCAAGCTGCCTGGTTGCCAATAGGAGTAATTACCCGACGGCCTGCAGCGAGCGTCATCTCTGCTGAAGACATTCGAACTCTTCGGGTCGTTGACTCGAAGCGACCGATCCCACCGGACTGTTCTACCGATTGCGATTCGTCAGAATATATACTCAAAAGTTCTAATCACGCGGCTTAGTCGCTGCGCAGCGGCCAAACTGCGCCCGTGTCGCTTCTGTTTGACTCGACTGCCGTCTATCGTAGTGTTCGCGGCCCCCCACTTCGGGAGAGCCTCCCTTCAATGGATAAGATCCGTAATATCGCCATCATTGCGCACGTCGATCACGGCAAGACGACGCTGGTAGATCAACTGTTGCGCCAATCGGGCACGTTTCGCTCCAATCAAAAGGTCGAGGAGCGCGTGATGGATTCGATGGATCTGGAGCGTGAAAAAGGAATCACGATTCGCGCGAAGAACGCAGCTTTTCAGTGGAACGGTTACCGGATCAACATCGTCGATACACCGGGTCATGCCGATTTCGGCGGCGAAGTCGAGCGGATCATGAAAATGGTGGACGGCGTGCTGCTTGTTGTCGATGCGCATGATGGGCCGCAGGCGCAGACGCGGTTTGTTTTGCGCAAGGCGCTGGAAAACAAACTGAAGCCGGTTGTTGTGATCAACAAGATCGACAGAGAAAACACGCGCGCGCACAAAGTTTTGGACGAGATTTTCGATCTCTTCGTCGAACTGAAGGCAAGCGACGACCAACTCGATTTCCCAATCATTTACGCGAGCGCGAAGAACGGTTTTGCCATGCGCGAACTGCACGAAAACAACGACGACATGACGCCGCTCTTTCAAGCGATCGTGCAACACGTGCCGCCGCCAAAAATCTGGAGCGAGCCATTCTTTCAAATGCTCGTGTCGAATCTGGATTACAGCGATTACCTCGGAAGAATTGCGCTTGGACGTATCGTCAGCGGTCGCGTCGCAGTCGGCGACTCGATCGTGTGCATCCACCGC
>QHOX01000306.1 GCA_003219465.1 Verrucomicrobiota bacterium
ACAGCGACAGCAACGTTCACACCTACACCTACGCCAACTGCAACCTTCACCCCAACGGCAACAGCGACTGCAACAATACCTCCAAGCCCCACTCCAACAGCTACCGCAACGGCTACATTTACACCGACGCCCACACCGACGGCTACTCACACACCAACGGCGACGCCAACCGCTACGGCAACAGCCACAGTAACGGCCACGGCAACAGCGACACCAAAGGCAACCGCAACGTTCACGCCCACACCCACGCCCACCCCAGCCCCAACCAGGACGCCCAAACCGACCCCTACGGCTACGCCACATCCAAGCCCGACACCTACACTGACACCACGGTCTATCGCAACACCCAGGCCAGGTTCCTAGCCGATCTCGCACATTATCTTGGTAATGACAGGCGACACAATACTTACTCTCGGAAATATCACTGTCCCGGGCTACTTGGTCGCTAAGAATCTCGACGGCACAATTACATCACCCTCGGCGGTGACGGCACCAATTACTTCGACTATCTAGGGGGCCGGTCCCATGTCCTACACCAACTAGTGACCTCAACCACGATGGCAAACCAGACTATGTGCCCTATAAGGGAAGCACTCGCCAAACGGCGGTGTGGTACATGAACAACAACGTTTTTCTCAGCGGCGCGTACGGTCCGACTCTCCCGGTTGGCTGGAATGTCATAGATGTCGCGGATTTCAATGGTGACGGCAAACCCGATTACGCACTGTTCAACCCCAGTACGCGCCACACGACGATTTGGTATTTGTCCGGGGGGCATTTGCTAATAACCCACCCGTGAAAATCGTTTCGACAAGTTTCGCAACTGCTAGTAGCAAAGACTGGTCCGCGCCCCACAAGACGCGCACTCGGTGAATGATTGGTTGGCCATCGGCTACACCTCCGAGAAAATGCTTGCTGCTGCTAAACAACACTTTTAATCGCTATGAATTTGAGCTTTACGGTCGCGGAGAGATTGAGGAGCCACCTAATCCCTGCGATTGTTACCTGTTACTATAGTGTAGTTTGCCGGACAGGCCGTAGGTGCATTAATGACATTTCTCCTATGGCGGTATTCGATGCGGTTCTGCGTTCGCAAAGTCGCGTGGGAAAACCGCGTTAGGGCAGCTCGCGATCGAGTTGCCTGAAGAGCCACCGCTTTTCTATCTCCAGCAAAGGCAGCGTGATTCGGTTAGCCAGAGGATTGCCAAGCCGTGCCTGGCCGGCGATTGGCATTTTCTGATAGGCTGCTTCTACCTTCCCTTTTTGCATTGTCATTAATACCGCGGTTCGCTGCAGCTCGAAAAACCGCACGACAGATGCAAATAACGCCGGCTCCGGATACGACCTGCCGATATTCGCGAAGTAGCCGTACTCAAAGGCAGCCATGCCTTGGCGAATGCTCGTACGTCTCTGATCGAACGGTCGCCGCCAACTTAGCCTCCACAAGTGGCGTCGCATCGAGCTTTGGAAAGACACAAAATCTCTCAAATGGGCACCTTGCCGTACCATATCTGGAGGGTCGACCAGAAATAACTGATTGTTGTCGAACAGCAGATTGGCTGGCTTGTAATCGTAGTAAATCTCGCCCATGCGCAATTCGGCTCGAGCAAAAGTTTCAAGCGCCAATTGCAATATCTTTTGTTCGCGTGATGAAAGATGCCAAGGAGCCGCAGCCAGATCGCGCGCCAATGGCTCGACTGGCATCGGCGAGATCTTCTCCGTGCGGAGAATATGCATTTGCGCGAGAATTTTTCCCGCAAGCTCGCAGGCCAGCAGGAGGTCGGCCCGCCCACTTCGATTCCAAAGCAGCGACTCGATTGTCTTTCCCGGAGCGAACTCCATCACGTAAACCCGTTTGGCGCGAAGAAAAGCCAGCGCTTTTGGCACTCGCATTCCGGGAATGTTCAAGTTCGATAGCAGTTGCAACTGGTCGTATTGGTATTGAACCATAGCCTCCGTCCCTCTAACGGCTTGTTTGGCGAGTGCAGCACGCCCGCTTGCGAGCTCGATTCGGTAAACACGGTTCCTCCAGTTCTGCGTCCACAGTTCGTATCTTTGGACCCGCTCCCCTAAGGCTTGTTCCAACTCTACAAGCGTGGGCGGCTCCACCGGATGAGCGGCGCTGGCGTGCATCTTCGCAACGCGCAGCTGCGCAGTCTGGATGAAGTCACAATCGAAGATAGGCGAGGGAGTTACCCGAGAGTGGATAGAATTCTTCGTCATAGTGTCGCCTGCGAGATCGCCTCGCGATGTTGGAAGTCTTCCGCAAGATCAATCATACGTCGGGCAACATTCCAGATTGTAATAGTTTTTTGTCTCCGGGCGAGGTGGAAACATTACAACTGGCGAACTAACGTAGAGCTTTCTTGACCGGAGCGACGACGCAGGGATGCTTCCACGTGCCTAGCTCAAAATGGCGTAGTATTTTCGAGCGACTGCGTCTGCTTTTGCGCATCAGCCGCATGTCACAGTCGAGGCTTGAGCAAGTTCGATTAAAGCTCGATCGCGTTTCCCTCGCGTTCGCCCGGAGCGATCCCGCTCTCGGCCAGATTAGAGTTCCGCCAGTGGTGATCGGAGCGGTAGGAGGTTCCGGCACGCGGGCACTGACGCAAGTGCTCCGCAAAGCTGGTTGGTTTATGGGTCATCGCGTGGATTCACGCAACGAAGATTCTCTGCCAATGGCCTGGTTCCTGAGTAAGTGGCTCAAAAGACTGCGCGATTTTCCGAATGTCGATAGCCGCACGCTGACTAAGGCCAGGAGCGATTTCGATCGGATGATACAAGTGCACAGACGCGGAATCCCGTCGTGGGACGCTCCATGGGGATGGAAAAATCCGCGCACGATGTGGTTACTTCCATTCCTGGTCGATCGGTTCCCGCAAATGAAATTCATTCACATGATCCGTGACGCTCGTGACATGATGTTGTCAGATAACACGCACTTTCTGAAGGATCATGGCTATTGGATGCTGGGGCCAGAATGGTGGCGAGACCTGGAGGCAGCGCAACTGGAGCTGTGGCAGTGGGGCAACAAGCGGGCGGCGGAGTTCGGCGAACGTTATCTTGGCGATCGCTACCACATGATCCGCTACGAAGACCTGTGTCAGAAACCGGCCGAAACCGTCACACGGCTCCTGGAATTCCTCGACGCACCGAAAATGAACCTGGGTCCGTTGATCGACGGAATTCGTG
>QHOX01000309.1 GCA_003219465.1 Verrucomicrobiota bacterium
CGTCGCGTTCGTGACCTGAGCCGCGCTCGGTGTCGCGAAGTTTTTGAGAAACGGTTCACCGTGAGCCGGATGGCAAGCAATTACATAAACGTGTATACGCGCTTGGCCGATTCTCGGATGAGACGAGTGAAGCAATCGTTGGAATCCTCATTGCGCGCTTATCAAACTGCTTAGCCTGCTGGTAACAAGCTGCACGCCCTTACGATCCCGAATTTCAAAAATTCTAGCGCGACACACGCGCACTTCGATGTTTCGCCACGTTTCCTTCTTAGTAGCCGGTGCAAGCGTGCCGTGCCTACAAAACTTGCTAACCAAACAGAAAGGAAAAAAGGGGAATCATGAATCTGGTGACATTAAAAGAACTGTACGTGAACGAACTTCGAGATCTGTACAATGCGGAGAAAGCATTGCCGAAAATGGCGAAAGGTGCTTCATCAGACGTATTGAAGGAAGCTTTCGAAAAACATCTGGAACAGACCAAGGGACAGGTCCAGCGGCTTGAGGAAGTCTTCGAAGAAATCGATGAGAAGCCAAAAGGGAAGACCTGCCAGGCTATGAAAGGCTTGCTCGAGGAAGGATCGGAGGTCCTCAAGGCAGATGGCGACGATTCCGTGATCGACGCCGGTATCATTGTGGCTGCACAGAAGGTCGAGCACTACGAGATCGCCGGATACGGCAGTGTGCGAACCTTTGCACAACTGCTTGGCAAAAACACGTCGGCGGAGCTTCTGCAACAAACTCTGGATGAGGAATCCGAAGCAAACGAGCTCCTGAACAAATTGGCCGAAGACATCGTTAATCCTGAGGCGCTCATGGAGCCGGAGATGGCATCGGCTTCTTACGACCGTTAGCCGTTCGCCAAGCCGGTGACCGCTGATTGGGATGCATTGCTTGCAGCTCGCGCTGCTACACCGGTACCGAGCTGCAAGTAATGGCATCAGCGGTCGCAATGGATCGCCCTACCTGTGAATGTTTTGCGCAAAAGCGCGTGTGTTGAACGCGTGCTGAAATGTTACTCTTCGCTGGGCATGGGAGGTTCTTTAGTGAAAATGGCGCATAAGCCGTCACGATAAAAGCGCAGACGCAAACCGTGATCCTGAGCAAATTGCGCGATCTGTGTTTCGCGCTGTTTCACTTCGTCTGGCCAAACGCGACTCAGTTCCTGCTCGTAGATCGCGCAGTGTTTTGCCGTCTTCAACTCGCGCTTGATCTGACGTACCAATTTTCGCATCTCTTAGATCTCCAAGTACTAGTTACACGTTCACATCAGGAGAATTCGCGACAGTCGGCAGATCAAACCGCTCAGTTGCCGGGAATCGAATTATTTACAGGGTTATTTGACCGCGTTTTCGCAGTGCGTTTCCATCATAATTTTCTTTTAGGACGTTCTCATCTGGAATCGGCGGAATCTGCGGAACCTGTGTAATCTGCGGTTACATTTAGGCCAGTGAGCAAGAACCCATGCCGCATCATTTCCGCCGATCACACCGGCATCACCGTTTCAAATCTTGAACGTTCACTCGCATTTTGGCGCGATGTGCTGGGCTTCGAGTTTTCACATACAGCGCACCAAAAAGGTGAATTGGCGCAGGATATCACCGGCGTTGAAGGCGCTGAGATAAAGCTTGCGGTCCTAAAAGCGCCCGGTGGTCATAAGATCGAACTGCTCGAGTATCTCGCGCCTGCGGATCGCAAACCCGGAAATCTTAGACCGTGCGATGTCGGCTTCGTGCACATCGCGCTGCTCGTTGACGATCTCGAGAGGATGCTGCACAAAATCGCAGCATCCGGTTGGAAAGCCGCCGGCAAACCGCAAACGCTCAAAGTCGGTCCGAACGCCGGGAAGCGGGTCGTCTACGTTCGCGACCCTGATGGGACTACCATTGAGTTCATGCAGCCACCCGATCAAAGAGTTGATAGCCATTAGTTGAGTGTTGAGAGCCAGCACTCCTCCTTCGCTCTGCCACGGCGAGACAAGTGAGCGCTTGCCACGCCGAAGCTTTCAGCGTAGGCGGGTTGAACGTTTGCTCCCATTATGACGATGACTTTTTCCGCTGACGAGGACTTCGCGCTGCAACTCGACCGCGACGATCCGCTGCACCATTTGCGCGACAAATTTCATTTGCCGCTCGGCGGCGACGGCAAGCCAGTCATCTATTTCGCCGGAAACTCGTTAGGCCTAATGCCGAAATCGGCGAGGCAAATCGTCGATGGTGAGCTGGACAACTGGGCAAAGCTCGGCGTCGATGCGCATCACGCTACGGGCACGCCTTGGTATTGGTACCACGAAGCGCTGCGCGAACCGACGGCGCGCTTTGTTGGCGCACTCTCACTCGAAGTTATCTGCATGAATAGCCTCACGGTGAACCTTCACCTGATGATGGCGACTTTTTATCGTCCAACCAAATCGCGCTCCAAAGTCCTGATGGAAGAGCCGGCGTTCCCTTCTGATACCTATGCGATTAAGACACAGCTCATTCACCACGGGCTGGATCCGAAAGACGCGCTCGTTCTGGCGCACCCGCGCAAAGGCGAATTCACTGTTCGCACGGAAGACATTCTCGATCTTATCGACGAGCACGCCGATCACCTTGCAGTGATGATCATGGGCGCGGTGAATTTTTTCACCGGTCAACTAGTCGACATCGAGAAGATCACTGCTGCAGCACAGAAACACGGAATTGTCGTTGGGTTCGATCTCGCACACGCCGCCGGCAACGTGCCGCTCTCGCTGCATGAATGGAATGTCGATTTTGCTGTGTGGTGTTCATACAAATATTTGAACGCCGGCCCCGGCGCGGTCGCGGGCGCGTTTGTGCATGAACGCCACGCGACGAACACAAAATTACCGCGGCTCGCCGGTTGGTTTGGGAATGATCCGAATACACGATTCAGATTGCATCTCGAGCCCGAGTTTGTCCCCGTCCCGTCCGCTGACGGTTGGCAGATTAGTAATCCGCCCATTTTCTCGATGGCACCGCTGCGCGCGTCGCTCTCAATTTTCCACGAGGCCGACGGGATGGAACCGCTCCGCGCAAAATCGGTGAAACTTACCGGCTATCTCGAATTTTTGATCGAACAAATCGGTTCAAAGAAATTCTCTCTCATCACTCCGGCGGACCCAAGTGCGCGCGGCGCGCAATTGTCGATCCAGGCGCACGAGCATCCAACACAGGTGCACGAACAACTTATCGCCGCTGGTGTGAAATGCGATTTTCGCGAGCCGAACGTGATCCGCGTCGCGCCGACGCCGCTGTACAATACCTTTCACGAAGTGTGGCGGTTCGCCCAGATTCTCGCTCAGCACCAGTAGAAACTAATCGGCCTTCTCAGGCGCGATCAGATCCTCAGCAGCGACGATTTGCCAGCGGCC
>QHOX01000053.1 GCA_003219465.1 Verrucomicrobiota bacterium
TCGGATTCGGGGTGATTGATATTGGCCGGGATGATGGCGCGGCCGCGCGCGACTTCGGAACGCACAAAGTCTGGGGTTATTTCGTCGGGGATATTTGCTCCAAAACTCTCGCCGGCGTGAGCAAAGCATAAATCATTGCGGGCAATTCCGAATGTCGAATGCCGAGTATCGAAGGAATCTTCTGAATTTCGAATTTTGAGTTTCGAATTTGTTTCGGATTTCGGATTTGGGATTTCAGATCTTCGTGATTCTCGACCCATGTTCTCGCGAATCGCGATGAATTCCATTTCAGGCGTGATGATACCCCGGCGCGCGTAATAGAGCTGCGTGACTGGATGCGATTTCGCTCGAAGAATTTTCCCGCGAGCAAAATTTGGATTCTCGAGCTTAAAGCTTCGAGTTTCTTTGGCATTTGAAGCTTGGAATTTGGAGTTTCCATTGCCCCGTTGCGCGTGCCGCGCGTGAGCCATCGATAGATAGCCGTCGTCCACTGGTGTGACCACGCGACCCGTAATGGTTTCAACATCGTCGCGATCGCGAATCCATTTTGCGCGCAATGGCGGAAGGCCTTGCGACACGTCGCCATGAAATTTCGGATCGCCCCATGGGCCGCTCGTGTCGTACACGCGCACGGGCTCGTTTACTTCGATTTCGCCGTTAAACGATTTCGTTGGCGCGAGTGCTATCTCGCGAAACGGCACCAGGATGTCTTCGTGCAGCGAGCCCGAAACGTAAGCCTTTTTCGAATTTGGAAGCGGTTTTTCGACAGAATGAACCGAATCTACCGAATTTTGTCCGTTCAAGTCTGCTGTGTTCATTTTGTCTATTCTGTTAATTCCGTCTGAAACAAAAAAGCCATGCGCGGAAAATCGCATAGCTGACAACGCCAGTCCGGCATCGGACCCTCGCTTCCTTCGGCGGCATTACCCGCATCAGGTTCAAGGGGTCGTCCAGTTGGACCTCTCAGCCATGGCGGCTCCCCCGCAATCTGAGCTTACGCTAAAGTCATAAGTGACGAGTGACAAGTAATGAGTGACGAGGCGCAAGCGATACGCCTGCCGTCATAGAGAACGCGCTGTCAAAACGGCGCATAGCGCCATGGCTAGCACGCAGCTTCCGATTAACGAACAACAGGTCGGCCTACTGCGGCGCGGCTTGCTTGATGTTCGTGTGGAAAATCGCGAGCCAGTTGCTGCCTTCCTTTTTCCAGACGCTTCCGGCGTTGTAGGTACCGGACATATCCTTGCCATCAAATGTGCCCTCGACTTTCACCGTGTAGGTAGACACGATCACGTCCTTCTCGTCGGAAAAGATGTCGTAATCGCTGATGGCAAACGACTTCATGTCCCACTTTTTCATGGCGTCCAATTCCTTGGCCATATTCGAGACGCCAGTGTCGTAAACGCAGCGGACATCTTTATCGACGAGCTTTTTGAAGTCCGCTTCGTTCTTATCCTTGAAGGCCTGCCACGCGGCTTTTTCCTTTGCTTCCATCGCAGCCTTGTCCGGCGTCGCGGCATTTGAACCGGCGATTGTCGCAAGCAAGGCAATCATCGCATAGCTGATATATCTTTTCATAGGTTTCCTTTCGCTGAAGTTGAGTCCAGATCATCTGCTGTTTTCAAACAGAGCGTCAAGGTCAATTCAGCAGGTTGTCCAATTCAGCGATCGCCTTCGCTAAGGCTGCAGTGGCAGCCGTGGCGGCTGCGCAGATGCAGGCGACACGCCTGCCGCCATAGGAATCTCACGGAACAATGGGAGCGGAGTCGAGAGACGATTTCTTTGCCGGAGTGGACGCCTGCTGAGGTGAAAGAAGGGCGGATCTGCCAACCAATTCCAATAAGCTTGCATCTGCTTCTTTCACACTCCCCTCCTGCGTAACCGGCTCGGCGGGCGCCGACTTCAGTTGGCGACGATAATCGGCAACGATCATTGGCGGTTGTTTGTTGAGAGGCAGCGCCCGATAATTTTCGATCCCGACGCTGATCGCGCCTGCCAATTTTCCGCGCCAATCTTTGCTCGCGATCAATTTACTTTCGCCGCGCTCCGTCAGGAACCCTCCCTCGATCAGCACAGCCGGCACCTTCGTCAGGCGCAGCACCGCGAATCGTGCGCGCTTGATTCCCCGGTCGTACTCGGGGATATGGCCGAGCACTGAATGATAAATGCAAGCCGAGAGGGCGAGGCTTTGCGCATCCATGGAACTGCCAGGCTGCATGTTGAAGGAACTTGCAGTCATGTTTCCGTCTGACGTTGATGGCGCGCCGCGCGGTGTGAACGAAAAAATTTCGAACCCGGTGGCATTAGGATCATCACCGCTGGCGTTGAAGTGAATGCTGACGAAAATTGCGTTGCGCGCAGCATTGGCAATTTTCGCTCGCACTTCCAACGGTACAAAATAATCGCCCTCGCGCGTCATGATCACTCGTAATCCTTTCGCCTGCAGAATCGGGCGGAGCTTTCGCGCGACATCCAGGGCAAAATCTTTTTCCGCCCCGTAACGGCTCACCTGACCCTTGTCATACCCGCCGTGCCCAGGATCGAGAACGACCGTCTGAACCTGGCCCACATTTGGAACGCGGTGTGGCCGCACGAGCGGCTCAATGGTTTTGGCTACGTCAGTGCGCGACACCAGAAATTTTCCATCCTGTTCAATCACGGGAAAACACAACCAACTTCGAGCGCCGTTGATGATGGCTTCCCTGCTGCCGCCGACGAACTCCAGAGGGTGATCAGCTGTGTCTGTTTGTATTTTCGCTCCGGAGGGGACGACCTCTGCGGGCAAGCCGTAAAACGTGGAAATGTTGTCCACGCTCAGGTAGTCATGCCCGCTTATCTTGATGACCTGCCAATCGCCGGCAGCAATCGCAATAGAGGATGCAAGAGCCAAGGAAGCGAAGGCAAACATGAGAACCGACCAACGCTTCACCGGGAGGGGCATGCCTACGCTATGGTATCAAAAACCGCGCCGATCTCAAGGAGTGACGGCTTTCAAGTCTCAAAAACTTTCCGAGCTGTTCCGATCTCCGCTGAACGCTATGCAGAAAGGCAAGCCAATCGCTCCTTGTGCATTGAACTGACAATTGACTTATAGCTTTTTCGCGCTAAAAACCGGAAATGTTTTTTCCCGTTCGACGCGCCGCCAGCGGTCCGATCGCATTACTCGTCGCGCTAACTCTGATACCGCTCGCAACGCAGGCAGCTCCGCAAGGCAAAAAATTTCCGAAATGTTGCGTTTGGCGCGTGACGAATGCGAAAGCGCCATTTTATCTCGTGGGCTCAATTCACGCGCTCAGCAAAAAAGATTATCCACTACCCAAGCCCTACGACATGGCGCTGGAAGACAGCACTCGTTTCCTCTTTGAATTCGATCCAACTCAGCACGCGGAATTCCAAAAGAAATTTGAGGCCGCGGCGAAATATCGGCCGGGTCAAGACATCCGTTCGAAGATTAGCCCGGAGTTGCTAGCATGGCTCCGCAAAAACATGTTGACCGTGATACCCGATGCTCGCGGCGAAAAAGATGAGCGACTCGTGAGCTTCGACAGCCAACTTCGTTACAAACCCTGGTGGATCGCCCAGCATCTGGCCGCACCGGCATCGTACAGCAAAACATCCGCTTCCCACGGGTCGGATAACTATTTTGTGGATCGGGCCATGAAATTACGAAAGGAGATCGGCGGACTGGAGTCGGTTGACGAACATGTAGCGGTGATGGGTGGATTGTCCGATCGAGACGGCGAATTCATGCTGCAGCAGGCGCTTACTCAGCCCGACAATGTCGACAAGGAGTTCGGCAGGATGTACAAAGCGTGGCGGAAGGGCGACACCAATGCGCTCTGGGCAGGCGACGCACCGCTCCGCTCAAAGGCGCCCAGGATTGCGGCGCGTTTCGTCGATGATCGCAACGTGAAATGGGTTCCCAGAATCGAGGCGGCACTGAAAACCGGCAAGCCCACCGCGATTGTCGCGGGCGCGCTTCATTTCTCCGGACCGCACAGCGTGATCTCGCTCCTGCAAAAGCGCGGTTACAAAATCGAGCAATTGTAGCGTAGAGCGCTTCGGTTGCTCCATTTACCTGGCAAGCGATGCGCTTGCCCTACAACTGCCTGCTTCAACGGAACTGCGTCTGGAGGGTCTAATCCCCGTTAGCCGTCACAATTGTTCACCTGCTTATTACGCAATGAAACCATTCCTCGCGATTCTTCTCTCTCTCGCTTCCGTTTCGACCTTGCTTGCTGCTGCGCAGCCACAGACCGAGCCAAGTCCGCCGCCGCTCGATCCCAACAACATGGATAAATCGGTAAAGCCGGGCGACGATTTTTTCCTGTTCGCCAATGGCAGCTGGATCAAACACACGGAGATCCCGCCGGAATATTCCCGATGGGGCGCGTTCAATGAGCTGATCGAGCGCAACAACGACGCGCTCCACACCATTGCCGAGAAAGCATCGCAAACGCCGGTCGATCCGAAGCTTGCGCCGGAAACACAGAAAGTCGGTGACTACTACGCGAGTGGAATGGACGAAAAGGCGGTCGAAGCCGCGCGCACAACGCCCCTCACGGAGGAGTTCCAAAAAATCGATGCAATGAGAGATCGACAGGATGTGCTGAAGCAGATCGCACACCTGCACAGCGTCGGCATCAATGCATTCTTCAATTTTGGCTCGGGCCAGGACGCGAAGGACAGCACGCACGACATCGCCCAGGCGGTGCAGGGCGGACTCGGCATGCCGGATCGCGATTACTACACCAAGCAGGACGCCGACATGAAACAAAAGCGCGAGAAGTACGTCGCTCACCTGACGAAAATGCTGACCTTGTTAGGCCAGCCGGCGGAAAAAGCGGCCGATGAGGCAAAGAAGATCATGGCGCTGGAAACAAAACTGGCGGAAACATCGCGCACGCGTGTAGAGCTGCGCGACCCAATCAAAAATTACAACAAGATCGGCGTGCGCCAGCTGCAGGACCTGACGCCGGACTGGAATTGGAGCGATTACTTCAACAGCATCAACCTGCTCGAGCCGCGCGACGTGAACATGCATCAGCCGGAGTTTTTCAAAACCGCGAATAATCTGTTCAAATCGACACCGCTCGACGATTGGAAGGCATATCTACGCTGGAATCTGATCAACGCGACCGCACCATATCTTTCCAAAGATTTCGTTGACGAGGATTTTGATTTTAATCAGCGAACCCTGCGCGGCACGCAGCAGGATAAGCCGCGCTGGAAACGAGTGGTCATTTCGGAGGACGGCGACATCGGCGATGCGCTTGGGAAACTGTATGTCGGTTTTTATTTCCCAGCCCAGGCGAAAGAGCGCGCGCTCGAGCTCGTGAACAATTTAAAGGAGGCGCTGGCCGACCGAATCAAAACCCTCGATTGGATGGACGAGTCAACGAAAAAGGAAGCGCTCAAGAAACTCACCGCCATGAACGTCAAGATCGGTTATCCCGACAAATGGCTCGATTATTCATTGCTGCAGATCGACCGCGGCCCGTTCGTCTTGAACAGCATTCGCGCCAACAAGTTTGAAGCCGATCGCGAACTGCAGAAGATCGGCAAGCCGGTCGATCGCACCGATTGGGGAATGACGCCGCCGACCGTAAACGCGTATTATCAGCCGACCATGAACGAGATCGTCTTTCCAGCCGGCATTTTGCAGCCGCCTTTCTTTTACGCGGACGCCGATGACGCGGTGAACTACGGCGCAATCGGCGCGGTCATCGGGCACGAAATGACACACGGCTTCGATGATCAGGGGCGGCAGTTCGATGCGGATGGTAACCTGCGCGACTGGTGGTCCAAGAAATCGGCGGACGAATACAACAAGCGGCGCAAAGCAGTCGTTGATCAATATTCCGCGTACGAGCCGCTGCCGGGCCAGCATGTGAATGGCGAGCTCACACAAGGCGAAAACATCGCGGACATCGGAGGAGTGAAGCTCGCTTATGCCGCGTTGCAAAAGGCGCTCGACAAGCATCCGGGGGAACGCAGCAAGAAGATCGACGGCCTTACACCGGAGCAACGCTTCTTCCTGTCCTTCGCCGCGATCTGGCGGTCAAAGATTCGCGACGAAGATCAAAAGCTGCGGCTCACCACCGATCCGCATTCGCCAGCGCAGTTTCGCGTGAACGGCCCGCTCGCG
Source organism: Verrucomicrobiota bacterium (assembly GCA_003219465.1). GTDB lineage: Bacteria > Verrucomicrobiota > Verrucomicrobiia > Chthoniobacterales > UBA10450 > Udaeobacter. Next base: position 6,149 of record QHOX01000053.1, read on the forward strand.
AACATGCCTGAATTCCAAAAGGCTTTCAACGTTCCCGATGGTTCGGCGATGGTTCGCCCGGCGGATAAACGCGTGAACATTTGGTAGCAGCCGATTGATCTCAATCGCCGCTGGCCGTTCGGGTGAATCGCCCCCACCTTATATTTCCGCCCCTCACATCTGTCATCCCGAGCGAAGTCGAGGGATCTCTCGAATCGTTCAAGACGCTATTGCTCCGCGATCTTACCGCCCCAACTTAGAATCTTCGCTTTCGTCCCGGCGGCTTCGGCTTCTTTGATGTTCCCAGCGCGATTGTAAAACAGCGAAAGACTTGTCCAGCCGATCTGATCGTTAGGCCGCAACTCTACGGCTCTTTTGCCGGCTTCGATCGCTTCTTCGAATCGCCCGAGCTTCATCAGCGCCATGCCGAGTGCATGCCAGCCATCAAAAAAATCGGGATCAAGCTGCACGCACCGCCGGTACTTCTCGACCGCGCCATTCAAATCGCCAATGGCAACGTCGCCGCTGGCATCGTCAAAAATCTCGTCGGGCGTTTGCACTTTTACTTCTCGCAATGGCCACAACGGTCACAACAAACAGAAACGACAAGCGCCAGGCAGAACCTTTCGTCGTGTCCTTTGTGGCCTTTGTGTGAACCTATCCTTTCTTAACTTCCAAGCCTGCCGCTTGCTGCCGGTCACGCAACCATTCGATAAGTACAATGCGCTGCTTGTTCTCAAGAATTCTCTTTTCGAAGGCTGCCTTTTTGTCCCCGGCATTCGCGTCGGCGAGAGGCTCTCGCTTTTCCAAAATGGCAATAAGTCCATCCGTACCAGAAGGCACGAAATCGGTAACGTCGCCGGGATTCAGCAATGCCACCGCGTCTTTAAGCGTCAGAAGTTCAGGCGACTGTTTTCTCCGCTCATTCCCTTCCGATTTTTCCGATTCCTCCTCGATCAATGAGAACGCCGGGAGCCTCTCAGGCTTTACGCCGGCTTTTTCGATGGTGGCTTCAGGCGTCTGACCGGATTGTTTGGTTTCCCGGAGTTGTTGGACCAGTTCAGCCCCTTTGGTCGACATTAACTCGCGGGCCCGCGTCTTCTTCAGCGCATCCACGATTTTCGGTTTCGCTTCTTCGAGCGTAAGCGGCCGCGCCTCGGTCTTCCCGGTCAAATACAAAATATAAAATCCATCCGCCACCTGGACGGCATCGCTGTGCGGCTCCTCTGGCGACAGCTTGAAAGCCGCGGCGCCAAGCTGACGATCGCCCTTTAACTGCGGATCGGGTTCCGCTGCAGTGAATTCACCGGTCTCGTGCAATGGCAGTTGAAATTTCGCTGCGGCCTGCTTGAAATCCGCGCCCTTTTCCAGCAGCGCCTGCGTGAAGTCCGTGGCGCGATCGGCCAGTTTCTGTAACGCCTCGATCCGTTCTTTGCCCTCCAACTTTATCTCCTTTTCATTCAGCGTCAGTTGAACAAATTCGACCTTGCGTTTCTCGTCGGTTTTCAGCTCCGCTTTGTGCGCGTCGTAATACTTCTGCACATCTTCGTCGTTAATCTTGATGTCCTTATCGAAATCGGTGGACCGAAACCGAATCACGCTGACATAGAGTTTGTCGTAGCCGCGCTGAAAATTTTCATCCAACTCGCTCTTGGGAAACGAAACGCCGGCTGCCAGAAGCTTTTGGATTTCGCTCAGGCAGATCTGATCGCGCACGAGCTGTTCGATGTGCTCTTCAGCAAGACCGAGCGGCGCCAGACCGTTCTGTACAAGATCATTGAACTTATTGATGTCGAACCCCGATTCCCCCTGGAAAGCCGGCAGCTTTCGCACGACATCAGCAATCTCAGAAGAACTCGGGCGTAATCCCAGTCGTTCCGCTTCGTGCCGCAGGACAAGCAAGTTAACAATGAATTGGAACGCGGCCTGATTCTGGTTTAAGCCGGCCCCTGCCGTCATGGTTCCCACAAAATCAGACATGCCAAGGGCCTGCGCCAGACTGAGAAGCCGCGCAATTTGCTGCGCTTCAAGCATCGAAACATTTCGATCGTAGATGCGAGCAAAGTGGTCCCTGCCGATCGCGCCGTAATCCGGGCGTTGCACGAAATAGAAAACGAAGGGAATCGCCAGGATCGCGATCACGATCATGAGCCAGTCCCGGTGCCTGCGCAGTAACTTCATCATAACGGATGAAAATTAGCGGCGGCCAATCCCCGCTGCAAATCTGTAGCCGCCGCCCAGCAGGCGGCGTTTGAGGGGAACTGACTCGATTATCAGTGTTACACTTCGCACAGCGAAGCGGCTACAGATCCGCCGCTGTGTTGCGAACTATCTCCCACCCTTTCCGCAGATGCTCTTCCGTCGTAAGCACGTTACCAAGGCCGATCCGAATTACTGTTCGGCCGCGCAATTTTGTCTGCGTGAGATAGGCACGCCCGGAAGCATTGATTCGCTCTACAATATTGCTATTCAATTGGTCTAGCTTCTTCTCATCCGCACCGATGAACCGAAAACAGACCACACCCATGCTGGGTTCCGCGGATAACTCGAAGCGATCATCCTTTTTGATCCAGCCGGCGAGCAGATTCGCCAGACGAATTTGTTCGCGCAGCCCGGCAACAACTCCGGCCCGGCCTAACGAGCGCCAGATCACCCATGCTTTTAGCGCGCGGAATCTTCGGCCGAGCTGGATCCCATAATCCATGTAGTTCTTTTCACCTTCGATGGTGTCGCCGCGCAGGACTTCGGGGACGAGCATGAAAACGCGGCGCAACCGCTCGAGCCCGCGCACGTAAAGCACGCTGAAATCAAGGGGCACAAATACCGTCTTGTGCGGATTGATCACAACAGAATCCGCGAGCTCCCACCCGTTGCTCAACCATTTGTATTCCGAGACGATGGCAAACCCGCCGCCGTAAGCGGCGTCAATGTGCAGCCATATTTTTTCTTCGCGGCAAATCTTCGCGATCTCTGGAATCGCATCGACGCTTGCGGTCGCAGTCGTTCCAACGGTTGCGACGACTGCCATCGGCTGAAAACCGTTCTGCCGATCCTGCGCGACATTGTGGCCTAACGAGTTTACGTCCATTCGGAATTGATCGTCGCTTGGCACGCGGATGACGTTTTCTTCACCGAGCCCAAGGGCGATGGCTGCTTTTTCCGCCGCGCTGTGCGCTTGGTCGGAGATGTAAATGCGAAAGCGCGGCAGATCGCGATCGGTGAGCCCAAGTTTTCTCGTTGCGGGCGCAGCATCTTCGCGCGCCACCGCAAGCGCGTGCATGATCCCGACCGACGCCGTGTCGTAAACCACGCCGTCGAATTCATCAGACAAACCGATCCATTCCCGTAGCCAGTCGATTACAACTGTTTCCAGCTCGGTCGCAGCGGGACATGTGCGCCACGTCATCGCGTTCACGTTTAGCGGCGCGCTGAGAATTTCGCCCAGAATTCCCGGCGCGGTGCTAGTCCAGCCGAAGTAACCGAGAAACATCGGATGGCTCCAGTGCACCATGCCGGGAACGATTATGCGATCGACGTCGCTGAGAATTTTCGCAAACGGCTCGGCTTCTTCGGGTGCACGCTCAGGGAGTTTCGCCCGGAGGGTGCCGGGATTATCGTTAGGCGCAACGCGCAGTTGTTCGAGGTGCTCGCGGAAATCCGCAATCCAGTCCGCGAGTTCATGCAACTGTTTGCGGAATTCCTCCGGTGGTGTGTCACCCAATTGACTTAACTTACTCCTCAATCCTTGCTGCCGCTCCTGCATCATGTCTGCTCAAAATGCAAAGCCGAAACTGAAGTGGAACGCGCCGAAATCTTCGAACTCGTGCGGGTCAGGATTCACACCGTAGTCGAGGCGAATCGGGCCGACCGGCAGCTTGTAACGAAGACCACCACCAATGGCGTAGCGCATGTCGTTCAGCCCAATGTCCTCGGAGGTCGGCAACAGATTGCCAGCGTCAGTAAACACGGCGCCCTGCAGTTCGCCGAAAATTGGGAATGTGTATTCAACATTGAAAACGGTAAAAAACTCTCCGCCGACAGGATGCCCGTGATTATCGTGCGGGCCGAGATCGCGCTCGCCGAAACTGCGCACTGTTGTGGCTCCGCCGTTAAAAAAACGTTCGTCGATAGGAATTTCGGTCGCTTCACCGGAGCCGCTGGTCGTAAGCGAATGGATGATGCCAGCACGGGCGCCAAACGCGATCGAAGACTGGTGAAACCATTTTTGAAAGCCACTTTCGACGGGCTGATCTTCAACCACTCCGGGCGTGAGTGGCTTTGGTCCAAACGGAAAATAGTAGCCAACCCGCATCGTGCTCCGGACGAATTCGATGTCGCTGCCAAGCGCGCTCGGCGCCACCTCGATGGTGTTGCCGATAAGAAAGCCACGGGGATTTACGTACGGGCTCTCACGGAAATCGAGTGTGTTTGTTAGGGCGATGGAATCCACCTGATAGTTGCTCTGCCCCAGGAGAAAGTCCGGCTTGATCTGCGAATCGGTGATCTTCACATGACGAATGGATAGGACGAGCGCGGCTTCGTCATACTTTGTAATTTTGCGGCTCAGCTCGAATTGTCCGCCCAGCTCGAATTTTGTGTAGCCATCATAATCGAAAGTAAGGGCGTACACTTTCGCTGTGAACACAAAATCTGTGTCAAAAAAGAAAGGATCCTCATACAAAATTTCTCCTCGATAACTGCGTTGCGAGACCTCAATGCTTGCGGTGACCGGGCGGCCGTAGCCGAACAGATCGCGATCGCCGACTTGCACGCCGGCGAGTGCCCCTTCGTAAGTGTCGAATCCGCCCCAAAAACCAAATTCCTTGCTTTTGGCCTCCTCTGCCGAGATGTCGAGCCGCAGCAAATGTCCGTCGATTGGGACCGGTTTGATCTGAAGCAGGTTGAACTGGCCAGTCTTCATGAGCGTGCGAAATCGCTCGTCCAGGACATCAGGGCTGTACGTTTTGCCCTCTAACCTGGTGAAACGTTTTGCTACAAAACTGGGATGCAGCCGACGCAGCCCGGAAACAGTCACACCATCGAAGTGATAAACGGGACCCGGTGAAACAACGATTTGCACCGGAACGCGACCATTCACCGCGTCGTCCGGTGTGCCGTTGGCCACTACTTTGACATCGTAATAACCGCGCGCCTTGAAATATGCTTCCAGACGACGCGGAATGTCCTCGACCCGAACATCAGTGTAAGGGCGTTGGA